>JBAVUP010000020.1:0-9543 GCA_049696835.1 Desulfobaccales bacterium | reverse complement strand
CCCTCCCCTTAATCCCCTCCCACCAGGGGAGGGGAAAATGACTTTTTACGAGTTCATCAATTCTGGGACCTTACAAAAAATTCCCAGATAGCCGCCTTGAGGGCGGCGAGACCCTCGCCGGTCTGGGCCGAGACGGCAAACACCCGCCCGCCCGCCGCGGCATAGGCCCGGCAGACCGCCTCGCGGGGAAAGTCCGGGGCCAAGGCGTCAATCTTATTTAACGCCACCAGGCGCGGTTTGTCCAGCAGAGAGGGGTCAAAGGCGCGCATTTCTTCTTCCAGAATCTGGAGCGGCGCCAGGGGGGCGGCCGGGTCCACGACGCTGACGTCGATAACCGGGATAAGGAGCCGGGTGCGCTTCAGGTGGCGCAGGAAGCGGTGCCCCAGCCCTTTGCCCAAATGGGCCCCGGGAATGAGGCCGGGGATTTCCGCCAGGACCAGGGGCTCGTGCTCCTCCTCCGGAACCAGGACTCCCAACTGGGGGGTCAGGGTGGTGAAGGGAAAGGCGCCGACCCGGGCCCGGGACGCCGTGAGGGCCTTGAGCAGGGTGGTTTTCCCCGCGTTGGGGGCCCCCATGAGGCCCACGTCGGCCAGGATCTGGAGTTCCAGGTGAATGAGGCGCTCCCGGCCCGGTTCCCCGGGCTGGGAAAAGCGTGGCGAGCGCATCCGGGAGGAGGTGAAGTGGGCGTTGCCCTTGCCGCCCCGGCCCCCCTTGGCCAGGACCAGGCGCTCGCCCGGTGTCAGGAGGTCTTTAAGGAGCCTGCCGCTGTCGCCGTCAAAGACCCGGGTGCCCAGGGGGACCCGGACGATCAAGGAGGCGCCGTTCTTGCCGTGACGGTCCTGGCTCTGCCCGCGCCGGCCGTTTTCGGCCTGAAACACGCGCCGCCGCCGGAAATCACTTAAGGTGCGTAGGTTGGGAGAGGCTTCGAGGATGACATCGCCGCCGGAGCCGCCATCACCGCCGTCGGGTCGGCCCCGGGGTTGAAAGCGGGCCCGGAGGAAGCTGACACAGCCCGGACCGCCGTGGCCGGCCCGGACCGTGATTTCGACCTCATCGGGAAAGGACTTCAAGTGGCTGGATAGACGCTGACCCGCTTACGATCTTTACCGAAGGCCTCGTATTTCACCACGCCGTCGATCTTGGTGAACAGGGTGAAGTCGCGGCCCAAGCCCACGTTGATCCCCGGGTGGATGCGGGTCCCCACCTGCCGTACCAGGATGGTGCCCGCCGTCACCGTCTGGCCGGCAAATTTTTTAACGCCCCGGCGTTTGCCGGCGCTGTCCCGACCGTTGCGTGAGCTGCCGCCAGCTTTTTTATGTGCCATGCATTATCTCCCGGGCCACCTGCCGCCGACTCTTCCGGAGGGCCGGCCAAGCCGGGTGCTCCGGGGCGGGGTGGCCACCTTTCTGCTTAATTATATAATAATATCACTAATTTGTAAAGCAGTGAACAACTGCCGGTGACCCTGTTTGCGCCGATAATTCTTCCGGCGTTTCTTTTTATACACCAGGACCTTCTTGCCCTTACCCTGGCGCACGATCTGGGTGCGCACGGTGGCGTTGGGCACCAGGGGCTGGCCCACCTGGACGGTCTCCCCGTCGGTCACCAACAGCACCTGGTCCAGAATCACTTCATCGCCGCGCTCACCCATCAGGCGCTCCACCCGGAGCACATCTCCGGGAGCGACGCGGTATTGTTTTCCGCCGGTTTGAATAATGGCGTACACGTTAGCCTCCCCAGAAATCCGAACTCAGACTAATAATTTTATCCCCTTTTGCGAACTTGTCAACCCATGTGGGTGCAGCAATTACCGAAAATTCCCGGTTTTAGGGGTTCCTGGCCGGTGGTTTTTTCTCCGTGCAGCCGCGCAGGCGATCATTGACTCCACGCCTTCCCCGCATTATTATGACGCAAATTCACCTTTTTGCCACCGCAAACTTTTGGTCCTATCGGGCGCCATCGCCGGATAGAACGGGGAGCGGCCTTTCAGGCACGGAGCAGATATGGACGGCTCATCGGCAAAAGTCTCGCCCCAGGGATACGTGGTCATCCACGGCCATTTTTATCAGCCTCCCCGGGAAAACCCCTGGATCGAACAGATCGAAGTGGAGCCCAGCGCCGCCCCCTATCACGACTGGAACGCCCGCGTCACCGCCGAATGCTATCGCCCCAACAGCGTGGCCCGGGTCTATGACGGCCAGGGGCGCATCCTGGATATCGTCGATAATTACCGGCACATCAGTTTTAATTTCGGCCCTACCCTCATCGGCTGGCTGAAGGACCAGGCCCCGAACACCTATGCCAAGATCCTCGAGGCCGATGCCCAGAGCCTGGCGGCCCTGGGGTACGGCAACGCCCTGGCCCAGGCCTACAGCCACCCCATTCTGCCCCTGGCCCGGCCCCGGGATCGGGAAACCCAGGTCATCTGGGGCCTCAAGGACTTCGAACACCGCTTCCGGCGGCCCGCGGCCGCCATGTGGCTGCCGGAAACCGCAGTGAATTATCCTACCCTGGCCACCCTGATGGACCACGGCATGAAGTTTGTCATCCTGTCGCCTTACCAGGCCAAGCGGATTCGGCCCCTGACCGGCGGCGAGTGGCGTGCGGCCCCGGGCAATCTCGACAGCACCCAGGCCTACCGCTGTTTTTTGCCCGAGCCCGGCGACGACCCCCGGAAGCGGCGCTTCATTGACGTCTTTTTCTATAACGGTGAAGTGGCCGCGGATATCAGTTTCGGGGACCTGCTCACCGACAGTTACCGGCTGGCCAACCGGCTGGTGGAGGATTTTTCCCCGGAGCGCGCCCGTCCCCAACTGCTGCACGTGGCTACCGACGGCGAGAACTACGGCCACCACAAGAAATTCGGCGAACTGGCCCTGGCCCACGTCCTCACCCAGGTCCTGCCCCAGAAAGGGTTTCAGCTCACCAATTATGCCGCGTTTTTAGAGCTGGCGCCCCCCAAGCTGGAGGTGGAGCTCTCCCTGGGACCCGACGGCGAAGGCAGCTCCTGGAGCTGCGCCCATGGCGTGGGGCGCTGGAAGGAAAACTGCGGCTGCTCCACCGGGGGCCAACCCGCCTGGAATCAGCGCTGGCGCAAGCCTTTACGGGAATCCTTCGATTTTCTCAATGACAAGCTGGCAATCATCTTCGAGGCCCAGGGCCGCCAGTATTTTAAGGACCCCTGGCAGGCCCGCAACGCCTACGTGGACGTCATCCTGGACCGCGGCAACGGCGTGCTGGAAGACTTCTTCGCCGCCCAGGGGGTGCCCAAACTCAAGGACGACGACCGGGTGGCGGCCCTGAAGCTCCTGGAGATGCAGCGCCACTCCCTGCTCATGTACGCCAGCTGCGGCTGGTTCTTTGCGGATATCTCGGGCCTGGAGTCCTTGCAGGTCATCAAGTACGCCGCCCGGGCCCTGCAGTTGGGCCAGGATTTCACCTCCGAGCCCCTGGAGGCCCCCTTCCTCAAGATCCTGGAGCGGGCGGTGAGCAATGTCCCCAAAGAGGGCAACGGCCTCACCATTTACCAGAAGCGCATCAAGCCCGCGGTGGTGGACTACCCCAAGGTGGCCAACCAGTGGGTGATTTCCTGGCTCAAAGACCGGGAGCGCCAGTGCCCCCACCACATTTACCACTACCGGGCCGAGGCGGCGGACCTGGAGGAGAAGACCCAGGGCTCGATGCAGGTGGCGGCCGGGCGTTTGCACCTGGCGTCGGGCATCACCCTGGAAAGCCGTTCCCTGGCGTTTTTCACGGCCTTTTTAGGGAGTTATCTCTATCGTACCCAGGTGCAGCCCCATCCCTCGCCCCAGGAGTTTCTGGCCCTGCGGGATGAATTTTTCCAGGTCCTGGAAGAGACCCCGGAGGACCTCATCCCCTTCATGGTGCGCCGGCTGGGGGAGACTTACTACAGCATCCATGATGTCTTCAAGGAAGAAAAACTCCAGGTCTTCCAGGACTTGCTGCGACATCACCAGGAAGAGGCCCTGGAACTGATCGCCCATAACTTTGAAGAAACCCGGGCCTTGCTCAAGGCCATGGCCGTTGAAGGTCTGCCCATGCCGCGCCTGTACCGCGCCCTGGGGGAAATCACCATGAACCGCCGCCTGGTGGAACTCCTGCGCCGCATGGAGCCGGAACCCTCTTCCCTGGCCGCCTCCGAGGAGATCTTGGAGGTGATCCAGGATGCCGGGCTTATGGGCTTGAAGCTGGAGACCCATGAGGGCGCCAGGATTTTAGGGCGCCTGCTGCACCGCCACGTGCAGGACCTGGCCGAGTCTTTTGCGGCCGAGACCGTCACCCGCCTCAGCGACTTTTTGAGTTTCGTGGGGCGCATCCCCCTTACCCTGGAACTCACCCGGGCCCAGAATTTTCTCTTTGACCTGATGCGGGACCGGTTTCCCGAGGTGGCGGCCCACGCCGCCCATGACCCCAAGGCCCTGGCCCTGGCCAAGCAACTGGTGGCCTTGATGGAGTCCGTGCACTTCAGCCCGGTGCGCTATCTGAAACTGCTGACCTGAGCCGGTCGGTTTCATGTAGGGTGGGCACCGCCCACCATCCACGGGGTGCAGGCCGGGTCGTTGCCGCCCCTGTCATGATCGGCGGAGTCAATGCCTCGGCTTATGTATCAGTCGCACAGAAATAAAATGCCTCATGTCGCTCTTTTCCCCTCTCCCCCGATGGGGGAGAGGGTTAGGGTGAGGGAGAATTAATCTCTTTTCCGCGTAGGGGCACGGCGTGCCGTGCCCTCAAACCGGATCGATGTATTTCTTGCGCTGATGGAGGAAACATGAATCTGGAAACGCGGTTCCAAGCGGCGTTCAGCGACTCCATTCATCTCAAGCGCCTGGTGCTGGCCGAGCAGGGCCCCCGGGTAGCCGCCGCCGCCCGGCTACTGGCCGGAGTCTTTCAGGCCCAGGGCCGGGTGCTCATCTTCGGCAACGGCGGGTCCGCCGCGGACGCCCAACACCTGGCCGCGGAGTTCGTCAACCGCTTCCAGGTGGAGCGCCCGCCTCTGGCCGCCCTGGCCCTGACCACCGACACCTCCATCCTCACCGCGGTGGCCAATGACTATGATTTTAACCAGGTCTTCGCCAAGCAGGTGCGGGCCCTGGGCCGGTCCGGCGACCTGGCCTGGGGTATCAGCACCAGCGGCAACTCCCCCAACGTGGTGGTGGGGCTCCAAACGGCCCGGGAACTGGGTCTCAAGACCCTGGCCTTGAGCGGCGGCGACGGCGGGCCGGTGGCGGCCGCCGCCGACCTGCCCCTCATCGTGCCCTCCCGGAACACTCCCCGGATTCAGGAGGTGCACATCACCCTGGGCCACGTGCTCTGCGATCTGGTGGACTATCTCCTCTTCCCGGAAAAATTCGGGGGACCGGAGGCCGGATGAAAAAACTCGAACCTCTTTCTCTTAACGGCATCAAGACTTATAGTTTGGCCGAGCGCCACTCCAAGGTCAGCCGCCGGGACTTCGGCCGTGCCTGGGAGCCCGGCGGCAGCTTCCGGGAGTTCGTGGACCGCCTGCCCCGCCTCCTGGCAGGGGAGGCCCTGCGGGAGGTGGCCGCGGCCTGGGTTAAGGCCCGCCGGCACGGCCGGCCGGTGCTCCTGGGCATGGGGGCCCACCCCCTCAAGGTGGGTTTAAGCCCCGTCCTCATCGACCTGCTCAAGCGGGGGCTGATCACCGGCGTGGCCATGAACGGCGCCGGCATCATTCACGACGCCGAAGTGGCCATGGTGGGGCATACCTCCGAGGACGTGGATCAGGTCCTGGGCCGCGGGCAGTTCGGCATGGCCCGGGAAACCGCGGAATTTTTGAACCGCGCCATTGCCTGGGGGGCGCAAGAGGGGCTGGGCCTGGGCCAGGCCGTGGGCCGGCGTCTTCAGGAGAGCGATTTTCCCCATAAGGATCTGAGCCTGCTGGGGATGGCCGCCGCCCTGGAGGTGCCGTTAACGGTGCACGTGGCGGTGGGGACCGATATCATCCATCTGCATCCGTCGGTGGCTCCGGAGGCCCTGGGAGCCACGACCCACCTGGACTTCCGCCTGTTTGCGGCCCTGGTCAGCGAGCTGAGTGACGGGGTCTTTATCAACCTGGGGTCCGCGGTGATCATCCCGGAGGTCTTCTTAAAGGCCCTTACCCTGGCCCGCAACCTGGGTCACCCCGTGGCCCCTTTGACCACGGTGAACCTGGACTTTGTCCAGCATTACCGGCCCCTCACCAACGTGGTGCGGCGGCCCACCGCCGGGGCGGGACAAGGCTATGCCTTGACCGGCCACCATGAGTTGCTCTTCCCCTTATTATCCGCCCTGGTGGTGGAAGCGATGGAGGATACCTGATGCCTACCGAGATCATGATTACTGCCGGCGACCAGCGGCTCAACGGCTACCTGGAGGATACCCCCACGGCCGAGGCCCTGGCGGATGCCCTGCCCATTGAGGGCCGCGCCTATCTCTGGGGCGATGAGATCTACTTTGCCGTGCCCCAGGTGGCGGCGGAGCTGGACGACACCGCCACCATGGTGGTGAACGTGGGCGACCTGGGGTACTGGCCCAGCGGCAAGGCCTTCTGCATCTTTTTCGGCCTCACGCCGGCCAGCGTCCCCGGGGAGATCCGCCCGGCCAGCGCCGTAAATCTGATAGGCAAGATCACGGACGACCCCTGCTGCCTCAAACTGGTCGCCGAAGGCGCCCCGGTGCGCATCGAAAAAAAATAGGTTAAAATTAATATAATACGAGAGCCGGGGACTGGCACCACAGGCGTCTCGCCTGTGGTGCCGCCGCCCTCCCCTCGAAACCCAGGAAATCAGCAAGGAGATTTGCAGCAATGCCCATTTTTGAATACCACTGCCACAGTTGTAACCAGGATTTCGAGAAGCTGGTCTTCGGCGCCGACCCGGAGGTGGCGTGTCCCCATTGCGGCCAGACCAAGGTGGAAAAATTGATGAGCGCCTGTGCCGCCAAGGTGGGGTTCAAGTTCACCTCCGCCTCCAGCGGCAGCAAGAGTTCCTGCGCCGGCTGCTCTTCCGGTTCCTGCAGCACCTGCGGCTAAGGCGGCGTAGCGCTCAATATGCCGGAGAACCTGAATGATTTAGGGGGCCAGGGGTCAACGACCCCTGGCCCGTCTCTCCTTACCCCTTACAGGGGGTTGGGAGGGGAGCTTGAGGGGAGGGTGGGGGACCACTTACGAAAAACGTCCCCCAGCCCTCCCCTCAAATCCTCCTTCTCCGGGCTCATCCGCATCGGCACCCGGGGGAGCGCCCTGGCTCTGGCCCAGGCCCGCTGGGTGGCGGCCCAGATTGCCGGGCGCCATCCCGCCTGCCGGGTGGACCTGGTCATCATCAAGACCACCGGTGACAAGATCACCGATGTCCCCCTGGCCCAGATTGGCGGCAAGGGCCTGTTCATCAAGGAGATCGAAGAGGCGCTGCTGGCGGGCCGGGTGGATTTGGCGGTGCACAGTCTCAAGGACATGCCCGCCGAGGTGCCCCCGGGCCTGACGCTGGGCGCGGTGCCCCCCCGGGAGGATTGTCGGGATGCCTTTATCTCTTCCCGCTACGCCCATCTGGCGGAAATTCCCCCCGGCGGCCGGGTCGGCACCGGCAGTCTCCGGCGCCGGGTGCAACTGCTGCATCGCCGCCCCGACCTGGAGGTCGTGCCCCTCAGGGGCAACGTCGACACCCGCCTGAAAAAGATGGAGACCCTGGGTCTGGATGCCCTCATCCTGGCCGCCGCCGGCCTCAACCGCCTGGGTCTGTCCCATCTCTACCGCGGCGCGGTGCCCGAAACCGATATGCTGCCGGCCGTGGGCCAGGGGGCCCTGGGGCTCGAGATGCGATCTGCCGATCAGGACCTCCGGGACCTCGTGGCCTTCATGGATGACCCGCCCACCCGCCTGGCCGTGACCGCGGAGCGGGCCTTCCTGGCCCGCCTGGAAGGGGGCTGTGTGGTGCCCGTGGCGGCCCTGGGCCGGGTGGAGGGCGACTCCCTCCATCTGGAGGCCCTCATCAGCGATCTGGAAGGCCGGCGGGTCTTGCGGGATAAACTGGCCGGCCCGGTGGCCGCGGCCGCCAGTCTGGGGACCCGGATGGCTGATACCCTGCTGAATCGGGGCGGGCGGGAAATCCTCGCCGAATTGTACGGACGGTCTCTTTAACGTCAAGAATTACCTTGACATTCTTATATTTATGCATAATAATTATATGCAAGGAATGTCTTGAAATAAGGGTGGGGGAACCCGGCAATGCAGGCGAAATGGGGGATAGCCTGGCTGCTGACAGCTTTCTGGCTGGTCATGGTCGTATGCGCCCCGACACCGGGGCGTGCCGCCGCAGACTATGGCTTGAGACCCCTCCCGGTCCTCCCCATCGCAGCCCAGGGTTCGCTGGAAACCCAGATGCTGGGCGAAACTCCCCTGAAGCCTGCTATTCATCCTCTTATGCCGGAAGGCGCCTCGACCTTGCAACTGCATCCGGACGGCGGGGATGCTCTCCTCAACCTGCCCCGCAATCTGGAGCTCAATATCTCCATCCGCTATAACCGGGATCCCCATGCGGTGGAAGCCTCGCGGCTCGCCGACTCGCCGCTCTACATGAAATATTCCATGGACTACCGCCTCCTGTCCAACCTGAAGGTCGGGTTGAACAGCTATCTGTACCGTCCATCCGAAGAGGGCTTCCCCTTTCAGCATTCTCTGGGTAATCAGTTCGTGGGCGTTGGGCCGCAGATCAAATATGACCTGGGACGCTGGAGTTTCCTCGTCAAGAGCCAGATGGAGCATGGTAATCTGACCCGGAATGAAGACCTGCAAAACTGGTTCAGGGTCTGGTACGCCTTTTAATTTCCGCCCGCCGGGGCGCCTGCCGTCGTGCGTTTTACTGCTCCCCTGATTCCCGCCCGCTTTCTGCAACGCCGCCAACGTTTCCTGGCCCTGGTGGAGTTGCCCGATAACCGGCGCGTCTGGGTCCATGTGCCCAATTCCGGGGCCCTCACCGGCTGTGCCGCCCCCGGGCAGGACATCTTGCTGACCGAAGATGCCCGCCCGGGACGCAAAACCGATCATACCTGGCGCTTTACCCGGGGACCGGCGGGGTGGATTTGCATCGACACCCTGGTCCCCAACCGCGTGGTGGCCGAGGCGCTCGCCGCCGGCGGCCTCCCGGGCCTGCCCCTTGCCTCCCGGGTCCGGGCTGAAGTTGCCATACCTCAGGGCAGCCGACTGGATTTTGTCCTGGAGGTGGAAGGTGGGCTCCTCTTCCTGGAAGTCAAGAGCGTCACCTGGGTGGAAGACGGGGTGGCCCTGTTTCCTGACGGGGTGACGAGCCGGGGGCGCCGCCACCTTAAGCATTTGCAGGAGTTGTCGGGGCAGGGGTACCAGGCCTGGAATGTCTTCGTGGTGCAGCGCCAGGACGCCAGCGTGTTGCGACCCGCAACCGCCGTCGATCCGGCCTATGCCCGGGAACTGGCCACCGCCGCCGCCCACGGGGTCAAGATCTTGGTGCTGCAGGAAAAAATCCATCCCACGGAAATTACCCTTGCGTCTAC
>JBAVUP010000019.1:0-11345 GCA_049696835.1 Desulfobaccales bacterium | reverse complement strand
CTGAAATCCCCCTAAATCCCCCTTTTTCAAAGGGGGACTTGAGCACTCCCGATCTTTTAGGATTCTGTTGATCTCATCTCGTGACAATTTTTCAACAGCCTGCCAGGTCAATCAGCATCATACTTTTGGGAGATAAGGCCTGGAATCTTAACAGAGCGTATTGCTAACACCGAAAACCGAAAACAGAAAACAGAAAACCGAAAACAGAAAACAGAAAATAGAAAACAGAAAACAGAAAACAGAAAACAGCTTCCCTCACTTCATCTTCGCCTCGATCCAGCCGCCGCCCAGGACCCGGTCGCCGTCATAGAAGACCACGGCCTGTCCTGGCGCCACGGCGGACTGGGGAGTCTCAAAATCTACCTGCACCGAGCCTTCGCCCAGGGGAGTAATCCGGGCCCGCACCCCGGGATGGCGGTAGCGGATCACCGCCACGGCCTCCAGGTCTCCGGCCGGGGGATCAATGAGCCAATTCAGGCGGGAGGCCACCAGACCCGGGGAGGAGAGGTCGGCGCGATGCCCCAGCACCACCCGGTTCAGTTCCGGTTGTATGTCGATGACGTAATAGGGCTCCCGGGCCGGGAGCCCCAGGCCTCGGCGCTGTCCCACGGTATAGCCTTCCAGACCCCGGTGCCGGCCCAGGACGCGCCCGGCCGGGTCCACGAACTCTCCGGGAGGGCCGGCGAAACCCCGGGCCCGGAGGAATGTCTGGTAGTCCCCGTCCGGGATGAAGCACAACTCCATGCTCTCCCGCTCCTTTCCCTGGGGAGGTAATCCCAGTTCGTGGTAGAGCCGCCGCACCTCGGCTTTGGTCATCGACCCCAGGGGAAAGAGGAGATGTGGCAGCAGGCTCCGGGGGAGCCGGTTGAGAAAATATGATTGATCCTTGCGGCGGTCCACTCCCCGGAACAGGCCCACGGCGCCGTCGTCGGCCAGGTCGAGCCTGGCGTAATGGCCGGTGGCCATGTGGGTGAACCCGGCGGCCTGGAGATATCCCCACAGGCGTCCGAATTTTATGGCCGCATTGCACCGGACACAGGGGTTGGGGGTACGGCCTTGGGTGTACTCCGAGACAAAATAATCCAGCACCTCCCGGGCGAATTCCCGTTCCAGGTCGAACACGGTCAGGGGGATACCGAGGCGTTGGGCCAGGACCTCCAGATGTTCCGGCGGCGGAACCGTGGGCGACAGGCGCAGGTGCACCCCCTGGAGACTGCGGTCCTGGCGGAGCAGCAGGGCGGCGGCCACGGCGCTATCCACCCCGCCGCTCAGGGCCATGGCTACTTTACGGTGAAGAGACATCTAGCCTGGGAGTTATTGCTCGGAGCATAAAATAAATTGCCCAACCGTAGGGGCGGTGAGGGCACCGCCCCTACAGGAGCGACTTTTTATATAACCAATTTAAGGCTCTCATTAACAATTTTGAACAAAAAGTGTCAATGTATCGACACATATTGTTCATTATAATGTTTTGCTATGGTTGGGGAGATTATTTTTGAGGCGGGAGCTGGTTTTTTTGATCACATTTTAAAACATATTCTGGGGAGAAGTGCCGGCACAAAAAGTTGGACCTTCCAAAAAGTTCAGGGCTACTCCGAAAAGGGGTCGGTCGGGACCCGGAGGTTCCAGGCGCACCACCTCGCCGGTGGCGTGGAGGTGGGAGATGTCGCTGTCTTCCAGGTAAGGGAGGGGGGCGGAAATGGTCAAGGAGAGGACCTGCCCCACTTGGAAGGAAGTGGCAGGATCTACATGGAGAAACGTGCCGCCCAGACTGATATCCCGGAGGACGCCTTGGCCCTGATAGGGGGCATCCGAATGGGGGAGGCGGGTATGGAACTCCACCGGGAGGGATACCATAATCCGGTTAAAGCGTCTTCTTTCCAGGGGTGGAGTCATGAAGCAGCCTTGACCATTTTTCTTGACCAACTAAATTTTATTAAAAATCGTTCTAATTATCATGCAGAGGTTGTGCCATCCTCAAGAGAAATTTTCGACGATAAACGCTGATGACGCACAATCAGATATTCCTTGACGGGATTGGGCCGATTATTTATCATACCAATAAACCTACTAAAAGTCGTCAGCTCCATCCGACTCAACTCTATCATGTCCCATATCGTGGCAATTATCAATCAAAAGGGGGGTACGGGGAAGACCACCACCACCCTTAATCTGGGGGCCGCCCTGGCCTATCAAGGATATCGCACCCTGATCGTTGACCTGGACCCCCAGGGCCACACCACCATCGGCATCGGCATAGAACCCGAGGTCATTGCAAATTCCGTGGCAGATATCCTGACTACCCCCAAAAAGAGCATCGCCGAGGTAGTGGTACCCTCCTACATCCTGGGGTTGGATATCGCCCCGGCCCACATCCATCTGGCCCGCGCCGCAGAGCAGGTCTATACCCGGGTCTTCCGGGAGGCCATTCTGGCCAATGCCCTCAAGGATGTGGATTATGACTTTGTCCTCGTCGACTGCCCCCCCTCTCTGGGGGTTTTGACCACCAATACGCTGTATGCCTGTGACTTTATTGTCATCCCCTGCCAGATTTCCCGCTATTCGCTGGACGGCCTGGCGGACTTGTTGACCACGGTGGAAACCGTTAAGAACCTGTCCCTGGATGAACTGTTCCAGGGAGATTTGTTCAGAATTTTGCTCACTATGTTCGATAAACGCAACAGTATCACCAATGAGTATATTTTGGAACAGTTAAAGCCTTATCGGGAAAAAACTTTCACCACTGTAATCATGAAAAATGAAGCCTTGAACCAGGCGCAAATCGCCCAGAAAGCGATTTTCGATTATGATTCCAGGTGCTCCGGGTCTGCAGATTATCTGCAACTCTGTCTCGAATTTTTGGAAATATGGCGAAAAAGAAACAGTTTGCCGGCAAAAAGACCAAGCTTGCAAAGTTGCCTTTAACCCAGGCTCTGGCCAGCCGGGCCGAGGATGTGTCGCCGGAGGGTCCGTCCCGGTCACTTCCCCTATCCGGTCCCAGACGGCTTCATCCCACGTGGGATGAGGTCGGGCCCGGCCCCCGGGACCCCTTAACCGCGGTTTTCCTCTTTTTGGTCCGGGAATTGGCCGATCTTCAGTCGCAGTTGCAGTCCGACCAGGAGCCGGCAACGGTTAATCTTCGGACTCTCCTGCCCGCCCGGGTGCCCCAGCCCTCTCGGCTGGCGCAAGCCCTGAGACAGGCCCAGCAAAGCCTCCTGGACGTGCAGAGCCTGCTATCCCCGCCCCATAAGCCCTAGATCGGTTTCCCGCAGATAGAGCCGGAAAGATTACGGCGCGGCTTGCCGCAGTCCCCCTGCCGGGACCGGGAAACCCCAGTTTTAGGACCTCTCTAAACTACCTCAGATGAGCTGAACCTAAAAAGAAGGGCCAGAGAGGGTCTTGCGACCCCTGGCCCCCGAAATGAGATTGGCAGGAATGTATGGTGGTCGGTTTCGAAGCTCATCATCCAATAATGCCACTGAGCAAAAAGAAACGGGGCGGTAGGGGCCCGAAGGCCCCTAAGGTTACTTGGTCTTTTGCGGTGGCACCATCGGCGGGGGGGTGACTGGAGGAGCCGGATGTTTGGTCGCGGCAATCTTGGCCTCGAGTTTCTGGATATTCTCCTGAATGATGGGAGCTATGGAGCTCGCTGTACCTTTTTCCCGCAGGGGTTTGACCGCCAGACAGCCGCCGCCGGCAAAGCAGGTTTGGCTCACCTTGTCCAAATACTTATCGGCAAAGGTGGTGGCATCCTTCAGGTTGGCCAGAGCATCATTCAGTTTGCCTTCCCGCTCTTCCAATACCGCCATGTTGTTCAGGGCAAAGGGGTTGTGACGATCCGCTTTCACGGCAGTTGCAAATTCCATTTTGGCGGCTGCATATTTCCCTTCCCGGACGAAATCATAGCCTTTGGCTATGGGGGTGAAGGCATCCATCTTCATCAGCGCACCGCCCTTGGGCTGGGCCAGGACCGGAGATGCCAGAAGGAGACAGAGAGCCGCTACTACGGCAAGAATGACATATTTTCGCGTATTTCGCATCGTGTCTCTCCTTAGATTAGAGCTTTAAGTCAAACCCGCCCCGTTCGACCTGATTAGATAATTAAGGATTTTTTTATTAATGTCAAGGAAAGTACCGGCATGAACTTAGTTAAGGCTAACTTTTACGTAAAAAATTTATACATCCGGGCCTGAAGTGATAACGGTCCGCACTCCTTCCATATTCGGCTCCAGGGCAGAATTACTCAAGATAATTCCTCCCGTCCGGAGCCGGTGGCGGCCCTGGCTGGTCGCCTGGGCTTACCGCCGGAATCCGAAGCGCTTGCCGACCGCCGGACGCCCAAGGATTTTACCACCCCTCAAGGGGGAGAAATGAGCCATAATCCCCCGCTTCCTGCTCCCGGGCCTGCTTGGGAATATTGCTCCCCATCCGGCTGGGGCTATTACTCCCTTGGTTGCTTTTATCAATGAACCCTGGTAAAAAAGGCACAGGGTGCCGAACGCTTCATGCGGGTGTGAGTCACGCCAGCCTTTTCTTTCGAGTCAGCTTACCGTGGTGGCCAGCCGACCCGGGGCATTCCTCATTTTCCGGTGGCGACCAGTGGAGAATAATCATGCTCATTGTGATGGATAAGGATGCAACCGACGCCCAAATCCAGGCGGTGGTAGCCAAGATTGAGACCCTGGGATTTGTGGCCCAGCCCATGCCCGGCGGGGAGCGGGTGGCCATCGGTATTTTGCGCAATCCCGGGCCGGTGGATCCGGCCCTGTTCGTGGATATGGCCGGAGTCATCCAGGCCATTCCGGTCTCCCGGCCCTACAAGCTGGTGAGCCGGGAAATGAAGCGCGAGGACACCATCATCCATTTGCCCGGCCTGGACCTGGGCCACCGGCACTTCGTGGTCATCGCCGGCCCCTGCGCCGTGGAGAGCGAGACCCAGGCCCTGACCATCGCCAATCGCGTCAAGGCCGCGGGGGCCCGCATCTTTCGAGGCGGGGCCTACAAGCCTCGCACCTCCCCCTACAGCTATCAGGGTCTGGGCAAAGCCGGCCTGGAAATCTTGAAAAAGGTGCGGGAAGAGACCGGCTTGCTCACCGTCACCGAAGCCATTGATCACGATTCCTTGCGGCTGGTGGCCGAATACGCCGACATCATCCAGATCGGCGCCCGGAACATGCAGAACTTTTCCCTGCTGCGCTGCGCCGGCCGGACGCGCAAGCCGGTGCTGCTCAAGCGGGGCATGTACGCCACCCTGGACGAGTGGTTCATGGCCGCGGAATATATCATGTCGGAGGGTAACTCCCAGGTGATTCTCTGTGAGAGGGGCGTGCGGACCATCGGCGAGCATGCCCGGAATCTCCTAGACCTGGCCACCATCCCGGCGGTGCGCCGGGAGAGTCATCTGCCCATCATCGCGGACCCCAGCCACGCCGCCGGCCGCCGGGACCTGGTGTGCCCGCTGGCCCGGGCCGCGGTGGCCGCTGGCTGCGACGGGCTGATGGTGGAAGTGCATCATGAGCCCGAAAAGGCCCTGTCCGATGGGGCCCAGTCCCTCTATCCCGACCAGTTTCAAAACTTGATGGAGGAAATTCGCACCCTGCGCCCCGGTGGCTGGTAATGCGGGAGATTCGCCTGTTGCTCCCCGGCCAGGATCGGAGTTACCGGCTGGTGATCGAGCCGGGCCTCCGCCACCGCCTGGGCGAGCTTCTCATTCCCCTGACCTTCCCGTCCCAGGTTTTTGTGGTTGCGGACCGCCGGGTGGCCCGCCTCCACGGCGCCGCCGTCCTGGCCGCCCTGAACACGGGAGGATTTGCGCCCGTGCTCCTGACCACCCCTCCCGGGGAGCGAGCCAAGTCCTGGTCCATAGTCCAGCGCCTGGCCAAAGAACTCCTCACCCATGGCGCCCACCGGCGCTCCCTCCTCATAGCTCTGGGGGGCGGCGTGGTGGGGGACCTGGCCGGTTTTCTCGCCTCCATCTTTATGCGGGGGCTTAACTTCATCCAGGTCCCCACCACCGTGCTGGCCATGGTGGACGCCGCCATCGGCGGCAAGACCGCCATCAATCTGCCTGAAGGCAAGAACCTCCTGGGCACCTTTCACCAACCCCGGCTGGTGGCGATAGATCCCGAATTTGTGCGCACCCTGCCCCGGGCCGAACGTCTCAACGGCCTGGCCGAAGTGCTCAAGGCCGGGTTTATCCGGGACCGAGACCTGCTGGTGCGCCTGGCCGCGGTCAAGACCAGGCTTTTTACAGATGTGGCGGAATTAACCGAGACCATCTACCAGGCCGCGGCCATTAAGGCCCAGGTGGTGTCGCAGGACGAACGGGAAGGGGACCTCAGGCGCATCCTCAACTTCGGCCACACCCTGGGGCACGGCCTGGAACAGGCGTCTCAGTTCCGCCTGCCCCACGGCCGGGCAGTGGCCTGGGGCATGCTGGCCGCCCTGACCCTGTCGGAGCGCCTGGAGGGGTTGGACCCGGCGATGGCCGAGTGGGGCCGCAAACTTATCAAGGACTTTGACCTTTGTCGCCCCCTGCCGGAACTTGACCCCGAAGCCGTCATGACAGCCCTGCGCCTGGATAAGAAGCGCCAGGAGCGCGGGGTGCCCTTTGTCTTGCTCCGGCGCCTGGGCGAGGCGGTGATCCGGGAAGACGTGCCGTCGGATCTGGTGGCAGTAGTGCTGAAAGAGATCATTGGGGGAGGGGGCTAAGGGGGTAGCACAGGCGTCTCGCCTGTGATCCCCTCGATTGAACCCCAACGGCTGGACCTCCGACGTTTCCGGCCGGCAGCGGAGAAAATATGCGGCTGCGGTTGATCGTAATCGGCATAGGGCTCGTTTTAATTTCAGGCTCTGGCTGTGCTGAAAACCCCGGCCACAGGCAAAAAAACCTCAGGAGGGACGCCATCAAAACTTACTGCCTGAACCCCGTCGGCGTGGTGAAAAAGCAGGGAGACCGGGTTTATCTGGAGATTTATCCGGAATTCGCCCCGGCCCTGAAGGGCCTCCAGGACTTCTCCCATGTCTGGGTATTTTACTGGTTCCACGAGAATGACACCCCGGAACAGCGTCGGACCCTCCAGGTGCATCCCCGCCGCGACCCGGCCAACCCCTTGACGGGCGTCTTCGCCTGTCGGGCCCCGGAGCGCCCCAACCTCATCGGCTTCACCGCCTGCCGTATCATCAAAGTGCAGGGGAACGCGGTGGAGGTGGCGGACCTGGACGCCCGGGACGGCTCCCCCATCCTGGATCTCAAGCCCTATATTCCCGCCGGGGACGCCATCCCCGAGGCCAAGACGCCGGAGTGGCTGAAGCGCTCCAGACCTCCGGCGGATTAGCACTACCGTCTTATCCGTATCCTTTTACCCCCCCAAGAGGACCCCCGCACCATAAGTTGATCAGACTTTCAACGAAGCTCTCACCATCCCATCTTTTCCTTAGCTTATCGATAATCTTGTCCGATCTGAGTTGTCAATGGCTAGGTATTTCTGCCTGCCCGAAATGGGTATATTTACTCCCCAAAACGGGTATATTTACCGATTGATTCACCGGCCAAGCGGGTTTACGTTACAATTTAAGATTGCTTAATTTGTGGTGGATATTTGCCAGTACGAAGATATCTTATTTGATCCATAAAATTAATTTATATGGAGCGTAAAACCAATGAAAAAACAGGCCATAATAATTAGTTCTATAGTCATATTCTTAACTATGATAGTTAATATAGGAGATCTAAGATGTCAAGAAAAATCCAATATGATTGATGCACAGCATCAATCTAAATATATGGAAAGAATGCCTAAGGGAGTTAACGAAGATAACTTGAAGGATGATAAGAATATAGGGGTTGAAATACTTGATTGGATAATTAAGCGCAATCTGCTTTATGAGTACCAGCAAATAGACTCAGAAGAGTTGGAGGCTAGGCTTGAAAGGAGCAGGTGATCGGAAAGAGGAGCTTAATGAGATGGGTGCTAAGATGAGGACATTATGCGGATGCCAGGTTGTTGTTGCCGTGTTATTTATCCTGGCGGTTATTTTTTCGGCGGTTGGCTGTGGGACGAGCTCCGTGGGAAGTTACCGGGCGTCTTTGCGAGATACCGGTGGGCCCAGGCTTGACATGCATAATTGGGTAATCGAGCACGATCTGTTTGGCGGCGGATATCAGAAAGTGGGGAAAGAAGATTGGGAGGATGATTAGCCAGGATAATTTCATCCCCCGGGTCGGCTCCCCCATCCTGGATCTCAAACCCTACATCCCCGACGGGGACGCCATCCCCAGGCCCATAAGCCGGATTGGCTGAAGCGCTCCAAGCCTCCGGCTGATTAGTAATCCAGTGTACCCGCCTTTTTATCTACCCTGCCAGGAATCCCTTTCGATGAGCTGATCATACGTTCAACTATCTGGAATTTTATAGAATTTGCAGGTAATAGCTCCATATTATCGTGCAGTTGTTGCCGGCTCCTGAAAGACGGTAGCCTCGAGTTCGGCTACGCACCTTCCTTACGTTCCTCAACCGGACCCTGGTTTGAATTATCTTATCGCCGCTGGAAGATTTTATTGCACCGCATTATTCCCACCAAGATCTTGAGCCCCATCCCTCGATCGATATTTTGTACTCAATTCTCTTACATAGCTAAGTATATGTTCCTCAATAATATTTGCTGCCAGTTGATTGCCTGCGATATTCCAATGGGTATCCTTGGGTCTATAAAGCCGTTCTGGTGATTTTTCCCGGAAAAAAGGATAGAGGTCAATATATTTTATTCCGAGTTTGTCAAGTCTATCTGTTAGCATTTTGTTTGGAAGAGTAATATTCCATTTTCCTCTGTTGAGATTGGGATAAAAAGCTTCGATAACCGCGCTCTGGAGGGAACAATTGATTTGTAATTCATCTGGAGCAACAACCACGATAAATACTATATTTTTATTTTTACAAATATCATTAATTATAGAGAGATAATAAACCGCACTATTTAGTAATTTCATGAAAGATTCGTTTCCTTCTAAAAATATAAAGCTCCGTTTTTCCATTAAGTGAAGATAAGTCTTTTTATCAAAAGTTTGCTGATCATCATAATAGACTCCACTACTATTTATAACGTTCCCTTCATATCTAGATAAATTTATCAAATAGTTAATGAGAGAAGCTACGTAAGAATATGAATATAAGTCCCTTTTTCTTTCAAAACAATCGGTAAAATCATTTCCAATATAAAAAGTTAAAAGAAGCATATCAGGCTTTAGTGCTATCCCTTCATTAACAAATAATGACAAATACTCTTTAGGACCAATAGAGGGAATTCCCATATTTAAAACTTCTCCATTAATATTATCTCTTAGCAATTGAGATTCTAATAACGTTAGATAGTTATATCTGTATGGCACCACTCCAAATGCAAAGGAATCTCCAATACCAATAATTCGATAGGTATGTTCCTTCTTTTCAGTGAATTCCTTATCTTTAAAACCTCGGGAATTTAGTTTAAAATCCCAATCATCTGCGTAAGGTTTTCCACGATATCTGTTGTATGAATTACTGTAGAAGATAAATGCCGGATTAAAGTGATGATATATCCTTAATGAAATTTCACCTAAGGAAAAAGAAATCAGTAGTATTATAGTAAGTTGTATAATAATAAGTTTACCTTTTTGCAAAAACTGCTTCATGTTATGCCCCTATTACCAAATGTTACTTATAGATTTTCACAACCACAATCATAGAAAAGGCTGATCAAACTAGATTATGCGGCGGCCTAATCCCTTGCCGTTAAATTGGTTTTAAAAACCTCTCGGCTCGAATTTAATCCGCGAAAGCTTTTAGAAGTTATATTTTCTTTGAACATCAAAATACCCAAATGTCGATTTGCTGGCGGTCAGCTCAAATTGTGGTCATTACGTATATTAATCTCTCTCCATTTGTAGCGATATTCTCAGGGCATGGATCTGACAATCCCCTCCTACATCACTCCCGGCTCTTCTTCCTGAGTTACCGGACCGGCCGACCCTCGCAGGGGAAACTTCGGCTCGGCCAGGCAGGCCAACAGCCCCGCCGCGGCCATGAGGCCGTAGGGGAGGGCGGCTTCGTCCGGGTTGAAGAGGGGCGAGTGGAGGGCCTGGCCCCGGGCCCCGGGGGTGCGCACCCCCAGGAAGAAGTAAAAGCCCGGCGCCACGGAGGCGTAGTAGGGGAAGTCTTCGCTCCCCATGGCCGGGTGGAGCAGCTTCAGGTGCTTTACGCCCAGCAGGGCCTGGAGCACCTGCAGCGCTTGCGCGGTGAGCTCCGGGTCGTTCTTCAGCATGGGGAACAGGGGCTCCACCGTGAGCTTGATCTCGGCCCCGGTGGCCTGGGACAGGCCCGCCAACTGCCGCCGCAGGCCAGTTAAGACCTCCTGGCGCACCGATTCCTGGAGGTAGCGGAGGCTGCCTTCCAGCACGACTTCGTCCGCCAGGATGTTGAAGCGGTTGCCGCCCTGGATGCGGCCGAAGGTGAGGATCTTGGGGGAGCGGGCGTCGATCTGCTGGGCCAGGAAGCCCTGAATCTGGTTGAGCACCTGGGCGGTGACCAGGATGGGGTCCACCCCCCGGTGGGGGGTGGCGCCATGGGCCGATTTGCCGGTGACGGTGAGGATAATGCGGTCGGCCCCGGCCATCACCACCCCCGGGCCGTAGCGGATGTGGCCCACGTCCAGATTCGGGGCCACGTGCAGGGCGCATACCGCGGCCACGGGCGGGTCGTCCATAACCCCCGCGGCCACCATGCCCTTGGCGCCGGAATCCCCGATGGGCGGGCCTTCTTCCGCGGGCTGGAAGATGAAGCGGAACTCCCCGGCCAGACGGTCTTTCAGTTCGCGGAGGAGGCGGGCCGCGGCCAGGGCGATGCTGACGTGGAAGTCATGGCCGCAGGCGTGCATGATGCCCTCCACCCGGGAGCGCCAGGGCAGCTTGACCTTTTCGGCGATGGGGAGCGCGTCCATATCGGCCCGCCAGGCCACGGCGCGACCGGGCCGGCCGCCTTTCAACACCCCCAAGACCCCGTGGCCGGCCAGGCCGGTCTTCACCTCCAGGCCCAATTTCTTCAGGTAGTCCGCCACAACTCGGGCGGTGCGTTCCTCCTGGTGGGATAGCTCCGGGTGCTGGTGGAATGCCCGCCGCAGGGCCACCAGTTCCGGTTCCAGGGCCAGGGCCTTGACTTTGATTTCCTCTAACAATGCCGTCATGGCGGCATTGTATCGCGTGCTGTAAGGATGACAAAGGATAAAAAATAAGGTGCGCGGTGCGCACCCTACATCTTGCTGCAAGCCCAGGCTCAAGCCTGCGGCAACGTTTGTCGGGAATGAGAAGGGGC
>JBAVUP010000018.1:0-2483 GCA_049696835.1 Desulfobaccales bacterium | reverse complement strand
GTTTCCTTCATTGTAAAACCTCCAACACATGCTGCAAATATTTCCTGCCAAAAAAGCAGGGCGCACAGCAGTCAGGCAAAAAAAATCGGCCGGGGTTTCTTAGCACCCCTGTCCGATTCTTATTCAGGACGCGTGGCCCTGCACTCAGTCTGACATGCTAAACAATTTATATTTTAACAGACAATTTCCCGATGTCAAGCTCCCGGGAAAAAAACTTGTGCCATCTCCCGGCTTGGCCTCCTGCCCCCGATCTTTGGTATAATACACCCGTGGATGTACTCACCCTCCTCCAGCAGCTCATCAACGGCCTATCCCTGGGCAGTCTCTACGCCCTCATCGCCATCGGCTACACCCTGGTGTACGGCATCCTGAGGCTCATCAACTTCGCCCACGGCGACCTGTTGATGGTGGCGGCCTATATCGCGGTCATGGGTGTCGGGCTCTTTTCCTGGCCCTGGCCCCTGGCCTTCGGTCTGGCCATCGGGCTCACCGGCCTTATGGGCGTGCTTTTGGAGCGGGGCGCCTACCGGCCCCTGCGCCGGGCCCCCCGCATTTCGCTGTTGATCTCCGCCATCACCGCCTCCTTTCTGCTGGAGAACCTGGCCCTGGTCATTGCCGGGGGCCGGCCCAAGCCCTTCCCCACGCCCCGGGTCCTGGCCGGCGCCTTCCCCCTGGGAGGCCTCTACGTGCCCCGCTTGAGCCTCCTCATTCCCCTGGTCACCGCGGCGCTGCTGGTGGTCCTGTTCGTCATCATCTATCGCACCGCCGTCGGCCGGGCCATGCGGGCCATGGCCCTGGATCTGGAGACCGTCAGCTCATGGGCATCGACGTCAATCGCGTCATCGCCTTCACCTTTCTCCTGGGCTCGGTTCTGGCCGGGGCCGGGGGACTCCTGTGGGCCATGAAGTACCCCCAGGTGAACCCCTTCATGGGGATCCTGCCGGGCCTCAAAGCCTTTATCGCCGCGGTCCTGGGAGGCATCGGCAACGTCACCGGCGCGGTCCTGGGGGGACTGCTCCTGGGCCTTCTGGAAGTCATGATCGTGGCCTTATTTCCGGCCTGGGCCGGCTACCGGGACGCGGTGGCCTTCACCCTGCTCATCGTCCTCCTCCTGGTGCGGCCCACGGGGCTTCTGGGGGAGGCGCTGGGAGAGGAAAAACTGTGAGCAGTAAGCAGTGACCAGTAAGCAGTGAGCAGTGAGCAGGAAGGAGCTATCTTTTCTTTAAAAGACCTCAACCATATAAATATGGTAGGGCGGGCCTCTGTGCCCGCCATCGACGCCCAATGAACATCAAACGAAAAACCAAAAACTAAAAACGAAAAACTAACTACTGGCAACTAACTCCGAAGGAGTTGAACTATTAATACGCGGTACTTAAACCTGGGGGCCCTGCTCCTGTTGTTCCTGGGCCTGGGGGCCATGAGTCTTTGGGGCAACGAGTATCAGGTGCGGCTCCTCAACAACGTGGCCATTTTCATCACCTTGGCGGTGGCCTACAACCTGGTCAACGGGGTGTGCGGCCAGCTCCACCTGGGGCCCAACGCCTTCATTGCCCTGGGGGCCTATACCGCGGCGCTCTTGACCATGACCCCGGCGGAAAAGACCCTGAACTTCCTGGTCACGCCCCTGTATTGGCCGCTGAGCCAGATGACTTTGCCGTTTCCCCTGGCCCTCCTGGCGGGCGGCCTGGTGGCGGCGCTCTTCGGTCTGGTCACCGGCTTTCCGGTCTTCCGGGTGCGGGGCGATTACCTGGCCATCGTCACCCTGGGTTTCGGCGAAGTGGTGCGGGTCCTGGCCAACAACCTCCAGGGCCTCACCAACGGCCCCCTGGGCCTCAAGGGGCTCTATCCCTACACCGACCTCTGGTGGTCCTGGGGAGTGGCGGTGGCCGCGGTAATGGTAATCGTCTCCCTGGTCAATTCGAGCTTCGGCCGGGCCATGCAGGCCATCCGGGAAGACGAGACCGCGGCCAAGGCCTCGGGGATCAACACCTTTCGCCATCTGCTGGGCGCTTATATCCTGAGCGCCTTTTGGTTCGGGGTGGGCGGGGGCCTCCTGGCTCACCTCATCACCACCATCTCCCCGTCGCTCTTCACCTTTTTCCTCACCTTCAACCTGTTGATCATCATCGTGGTGGGGGGCCTGGGGTCCACCACCGGCGCGGTGCTGGCCGCGGCCTGCTTCACCCTGGCGGGGGAATGGCTGCGGTTCGTGGAGGAGCCCGCCACCATTTTCGGGGTCACCATCCCGGGCATCCCGGGGATGCGCATGGTCATGCTCTCCCTGGCGCTGCTCTTGGTGATCATCTATTTCCGCCGGGGTTTAATGGGCCGGCGGGAGTTTTCCTGGGACGCCTGCGGCCGCTGGCTGCGCCGCCGCGGCGCCGTGGCGGGGCGCGGCCCCGGGGTGGAATGAGACGGCCATGGATCTCCTCAAAACCGAACACCTGGACATGCGCTTCGGGGGTCTGGCGGCCCTGGAG
>JBAVUP010000017.1:0-34763 GCA_049696835.1 Desulfobaccales bacterium | reverse complement strand
GTACGGCCTGGGCCAGGGCCGCGGGGTCGCCGGGAGGGACCAGCCAGCCGGTGTCGCCTTCCCGGATGACCTCCGGGATGCCGGAAACCGCGCTGGCCACCACCGGCACCTCACCGAGCAGGGCCTCGAGGATGACGTTGGGGATGCCGTCCCGGTCGCCCGAAGGCGCAATCAGGCTGGGCATGACCAGGAGGTTGGAGGCGGCCATGAGCCGGGGGACCTCCCGGTGGGGCACGGCCCCGGGCAGGCTCACCCGATCCGCCAGTCCGTAGCAGTCGATGAGATCCCGGAGTTTCCCCCGCTCCGGGCCATCGCCGGCCAGGGTGAGGCGGAAATCCACCCCCTGGGCGGCCAGATGGCGGCAGGCCTCCAGGAGAACCGGAAAGCCCTTTTTGGCCACCAGACGGCCCAGGGCCAGGAGGTGAAAAGGCGGCGCAGCCGGGGGCCGGAGGCCGGTCGGCGGCGGCAATGAGACGCCATTATAGACGTTCACCACTTTCCCGGCCAGGTGGGGGTACAGATCCGCCAGGTAGCGGTGGTTGCTCCGCGTATTGGTGCGGATGAAGGCCGCGGCCGCCATCTTTTCCGCCAGGGCGCCGTCGGGGGGATAGAGGTCGTGGGCCCGGCCGCTGAAGCTGAAGGAGATGCCGCTGAGCCTCGAGGCCACCCAGGCCGCGGTGGCCGGACCGTTGGCCCAGGGGGCGTGGATATGGTCAACGCCATCCGCTCTCAGGAGCCCGGCCAGGTGGACCCCGGCCAGACAGGCCCACAGGGCTTCCCCCACCGTCTCGAGACTGCGCCAGCGGCGCACCGCCACCTGCCGCAAAAACGGCGCGGCCCCGGGGCCGTAGACGCGACCCACCCGCAGGAGGTCCCGGAGCAGGCGCCCCAGAGCGGCGGTTCCCAGGTGGTGCACCGGCGCCAGGACCTGCGCCATGCCGGCGACCGCGGCGGCCGGCCGCGGCCCATAGAGGGTGTAGACCCGGACGTCCAGTCCCAGCCGCACCAGGGTGTTGACTTCATCCAGGACAAAGGTCTGGGAAGGCTCGGGAAACCAGAGGAGCACGTAGGCTACCCGGGGGCCGGTCATGGTGAGAGCCTCGCGGCCGCCAGCAGACGGTCCAGAATGTCTTCGTAGCGGCGCGTCATAACCTCCAGGGAAAAATCTTGCCGGGCCCGTTCCCGGCCGGCCCGGCCCATGGCCCGGCGGGTGTCGTGGTCTCCCAGGACCTGACTGAGGGCCGCGGCCAGAGCCGGGGCGTCCCCCGGGGGGACCAGCCAGCCGGTCAAGCCTGGAACCACCATTTCGGGCACCCCGCCCACCCGGGTGGCCACCACCGGCAGGCCCGCGGCCATGGCCTCCAGCACCACATTGGGGAAGGCTTCGGTCCTGGAGGCGAGCACCAGAAGAGTGGCCTGCTGCAACAGGGGGCGCAGGTCCTCCCGGGGGGAAAGAAACTTCACCCGTTCTGAAATGCTGAGGGTCCGGGCCAGTTCCTGAATCGCCGCCAGGCGGGGGCCGTCCCCCACCAGCCAGAGTTCCGCCTCTGGATGATCCCGGGCCGTGAGGCCAAAGGCCGCCAGCAGGGTATGGTGGTCTTTATCCGGCACCATCCGGGCCACGCACAGCACCCGGGGCGGGCCGGCGGCGGGTACGACGGGGGGCTGAAAATACGCGGTGTCCACCCCGTTGGGAATCGTGGTGAGGCGGGCTGCTGGGACCCCACAGCCATCGGTCAACACCGACTTGATCGCCTGGCTGTTGCACAGAATGTGGTGGGCCAGGGGCCAGAGCCAGCGTTCGTGCTGGCGCCGGGGAGCCCCGCCGCCCCGGCAGTTGCCGAGGATCACGGGTACCTTGGCCAGACGGCCCAGGAGCCGCCCCCAAATATTGGGCACCACAGTGAGGGGCATGAGCACATCAACGGCTTGGGTCATAAGTCGCCGCCCCAGACGGGCCAGGGCCGCGGGCCCCACCCGCTCCCGATAGCCCAGGGGCATCACGGGGATGCCGTAACGTCGGGCCCGGGGAGCCAACTCCGCACCTGCCTCCAGGAGCCAGATCTCCACCTGAAACCGGGCTGGGTCCAGGCGCCTGGCCAATTCCAGGGTCTGGCGCTGGGTACCCCCAAATTTCAAGTCCTGGAGCAGAAAAACGAGCCCGGCCGGACGAGCGGTTAGAAAATGGCCTGAAAGTGGCCGCGGTCGAGAAAGCCCCTGACCCCCAACCCCCGACCCCTCGCCCCTGACCATTAATACCCCATCAGGCCGCAGCAGCGGGAGCAGACGGGCATTAGCCCCTCGGTGGCCAGGCTCTGCCGGAACTTACGGTACGCCGGGGAGTTCCAGAGTTCGGTTATGCTGGCCTCTTTGAGGTTCCCCACCACGTAATCATGGTAGTCGCGGCAGGGGGAGAGGTCGCCGTTGCTGTTGACTTCCACCGCCTGGAAGATGGAGATGCACTGCTGGAAGCCGAAATAGTTGCTATGGTCGGTATAATAGGCGCGCAGGTTGTCCTCCCCGGTAATAGAGGGGATCAGGGTGACGGCGGGCGCGGTCATGGCCCGGGACCGGGCCAGCACCGTCTGCAGTTGGCGGTCCAGCTCCCGGTAATCGTCAGGCCGCCAGCCGCCGACCCAGCCCCGGGGGCGCACCGGGGTAAACCCGAAGCGCCGGGCAAAATCCGCTTCGTGGGCGAGGCAGCGCGCCGCATCGATCCACCAGGACAGGTAAAAGACAAAGAGGTCGACCTTGTCCCGGAAGGCCTCGTAGATATCCACCAGGTGCCGGAAATTGGCCTGGGAGATGGTGGTGAGGGAGACAATCAGGGGCAGAGAGCTGCCCTGGGCCCGCTTGGCCTCACCCACCGCGGTCAGGGCGGCCTGAATGTCGGCGAAGTTATCGGCGCCGCCCACCCCTGGCCGGGCCTGGTTGTGCAAGGCGGTATCAGGGCCGTCGATGGACAGTTGCAAGAGAAACATGGGGGCCCGGACCAGCCGGTCGGCGGCCGCGGCGATGCGGGTGCCGTTGGTGGCGATGGCGGTGGGCATCCCCAGGGCGGTGGCCTCCTCAATCAACTCCAAGGAGCCCTCATAGAGCATGGGTTCGCCGCCCCAGAGATAGACAAAAGGGCGGTGGCCGTGAGCCACCAGATCCCGGAGGACTTCCCGGTAGCGTTCCGGACTCACTTCGCGCTGTTTCAACTCCCGCAAATTCTGGCCGTGCAGGAACCCCTGGTCCCCCCATTGGCCGCAGGTGTGGCAGCGCAGATTGCAGAGGTCGGTGATGCGGAAGCTCAACTGCCGGATCTGCCGGGCATAGCCGGTCTGGGCCCGGGGGTAGAGCAGGTTGAAGAGCCACTTTTCGGTCTGGAGGGTGGCCAGTTTGGTGGCGATCCAGGGATGTTTGGCCAGGCGCCGGAAGTTTTTCACCACCACTCCCAGCGCGATCCTGCTCCGTGCAGACATGAAAATTCACGTTCCTTGAGATTTGTTATAATGAGGGCAACGATTTACCCGCCATTATACTCCATCAGGGCGGAATCCCCAACCCCCTGGGGCAAGAATGGTCTTGACAAGCGTCCCCGGTCGGGCCAGAGTCCTTATGATACGTGGGATGAGACATGCCGCCGCGAGAAACCGCCTCCGTACGGGCACTGGTGTATGAGCGCTCGGTTTGGCGCTACTTACTGGCCAAGGGCTTAAACCGCGTCCGGCCCCGGACCTTCTTTGCCCGGGTGGCGCCGCTCACGTTGCGGCGGATCGAGTTTAAGCCGCCCGGCCCGGACTGGGTCCTGGTGCGTCCCCGCATGTGCGGCATCTGCGGCTCGGACCTGCGGCTGCTGAAGGGGGCCGAATCCTTCCTGCTGGAACCCTACGCCTCGTTGCCCGCGGTATTGGGCCACGAAGTGGTGGGCGAGGTGCTGGAGGCCCCGCCGGGGTCGGGATGGAGCCCGGGCGACCGGGTGGTGGTGGAGCCGGTCCTGCCCTGCGCGGTCCGAGGCCTGCCGCCTTGCCGCTTCTGCGCCGCCGGGGATTACAACCTCTGCGAAAACTTCCTGGCGGGCGAGTTGGCCCCCGGGGTGACTCACGGCTTCACCCGGGGGGTCGGGGGCGGCATGGCGGAGCTCATGGCCGCGCATCCCAGCCGGCTGGTGCGGGTGCCGGATACCGTTCCCGATGAGGCCGCGGTACTCACCGATTCCATGGCTTCGGCCCTGCAGCCGCTGTTAGACCACTTCCCCAACGACGGGGACACCGTGGTGGTCTATGGCGCCGGCATCATCGGCCAGCACCTGTTGCGCCTGCTTCGGGCCCTGGGCGGGAAGGCCCGGGTGGTGATGGTGGCCCGCTACCGCTTCCAGGAAGAACTGGCCATTGCCGGGGGGGCCGATGTAGTCATGTCGAGCCCCAGCCGGACCCTGCTGGGAGACGCGGTGGGAGCCCGGTCGGTGCCCACCACCCTGGGCGGCGGCAACCTGGAGGGCGGCGCCGATCTGTTCTTTGACTGCGTGGGCAGCAGCAGTTCGCTGCAGGAGGGGCTCCTGAGCCTCAGGGGGCGGGGAACCTACGTCCTGGTGGGCACCGCCGGGGTCCTGGGCCCGGTGGATTTTTCCAGCCTGTGGTTTCGGGAACTCCGGCTCACCGGCTCCGCCATGTACGCCCACGGGGTCTGCCGCGGCGAGACGGTCCGAACCTATGCCAAGGTGGTGGAATTGCTGGCCCGGGGGGATTATCCTTCCCAGGGACTGGTGTCCCACCGTTTCCGTCTGGAGGAGTACCGGCGGGCCTTTCAGGTGGCCTTTGACAAACGGCGCCATCAGAGCCTCAAGGTGGTTTTGGATCTGAGGGATTGAGGGCGTCAGGACCACGCATGAAACTGGTGATCTCCGTTGACGTGGAAGAAGAAGGGCTGTTTTCCGGGCAATATCCCCGCACCCCGCCGGGGGTGCGCAACGTGGCGGCGCTCAACCGCCTTCAGTTCATTCCCCGGGAATTCGGCTTTCCCCTCACCCTGTTGGTGAGTTACCAGGTGGCCCTGGACCCCGCCGCCTGCCGGGTCCTGGCCCACTGGCAGGAGACGTACGGAGCCGAGATCGGCGTCCATCTCCACCCCTGGAACACCCCGCCTTTTGCCGACCTCCCCTATCCTGAACCCATCCCCTCGCAGTTGCTGCCCGCCTCGCTGCTGCGGGATAAATTGGCCGCCCTGGTGCGCCAGGTGCAGGGCTCCCTGGGGGTTACGCCCCGGTCCTTCCGCATGGGGCGGTTCGATTGGGGGCCCCAGGTCATGGCGCTGCTGCCCGAGTTCGGTCTCCGGGTGGACAGCAGCATCGTGCCCCTCACGGCGAAGAGCAGCAATCCTGAAGACTTCCTGGCCCCGGCGGACCCCTTCTGCCTCCCGGGCCGGCAAGTCGCGCCCTTGCTGGAAGCGCCCCTCACCCTGGTGCCGGTGCTCCCCGGCACGCCCCGGGCTATTTACGGCCTGTCCAGAGCCCTTCCCGGCCCCTGGGGCCATCGGTTGCGGGACCGGTTCCGCTACCTGGGCGCCGTGGGGGTGCAACCGGCCTGGTATCCTTTGGCCTGCATGCAACTGGCGGCCCGCCTCCACCGCCGCCGGGGCGGCCGGGTGCTCACCCTGTTTTTCCACTCCTCGGAACTCCAGCCCGGGGCCACCCGGCTCTTTCCTACGGAAGAGGCGGTGAATCTCCTCGTGGGCAAGATCCGCATCTTCCTCAACTGGCTGAGCCAAACCTGGACCATGGAGGGCGCCGCGCTATCCGACTTATACGAGATTTACCGGCCGGAGAAAGTTGAAGCGAAAATCAGCTGATGGCTTAAGGTCGGGGGCTCATTGCAGGAAACGGTTCATAGGGAAAAGCGCACCCCTGTGCGCCCCCAGAGCGGGCGGACGCCCAAGTCCGCCCCAAAAAAAATGGGAGTGTTGCCATAAGGTAGATCAGACGATGGATTGCTTCATTGCTTATTCCCAAGCTCCTGCCCTGAAAAGGCCAGTAAATTGGTGGCACCGGCGTCCCGCCTGTGCTGTCGGGGCAGGTTTTAAACCCGCCCCTACCGGGGCATTTTCATAATTTATGGGTGAGCCGCAGGCTCATGTTCAACTGCTTGGGTACCCAAATTTTAGCCCAAACTCCGCCTGGGAGCAGCGGCTGGCCGAAGCCTCACCCCTCCTCTTTCCGCAGGAGTCGCACCCTCGCCTCCTGCTCCGGCTCGAAATAATACCGGATATTTCGGGTCACTGTTTACCGGGCGATCTGAAACTACAAACAAGATATGGGAGAATGCATTGATTTTGTTCTTTGAAACAGATGAAAAGGGGATTTCAGCAAGCGGTGGGAGAATCAACTGTAGTAAATGGTCAATATTGTATAAATTGTTGTGCCAGAATAAATAATATGCTAGTATAAACTCTGCCTATATTGTTTTTTGCGCAAAAAGGAAATTATTCATACCTAATTGAAAATATCTATGGCGGACTGAAGAAAAACCGACCTGGCGACAATAATTGACTAATATGTATTTATTAAAGTAATTTTTATGGTCCATAATTTCTTGTTTACTTAATAAATTTAAAAGGCATAAAATTTCTAGAACAGGTTTAGCATAGATACTTGGGGTAGTAAGTAATAGCAATCCGTTTGGCTTTAAAACTCTATAAATTTCTCTTATGATTTCATATGGATGATTAAGATGCTCGATATTGGCGAGAGATATTACTATATCGAATTCTTCATCGCTAAATGGTAATTCATTATCTAAATAATAACTTACTAATCTAATTATATGATTTGATAAACTTTGGTTTACTTCAAGATCAATTCCGGTGCCTTTTAAAATTATATGTTCAATTGTTTTGAGTAATTTTACATTAAAGCCACAGCCAATGTCTAATACACTTGAATTTGGTTTAATATATTTTAATACTTTATGAAATCGTTGGTGGAATAATACTCGTTCCAAAAATGGTTCTTTCTGTTTACCATGGGAATTCTGTCTAAGATCTTCCATTATGTTTACTTCTCATAATAAGTGCCGCCCCTCAGGCGGCGGCCCGTCGGGGAGAAGATGGGAAACCGGGCCCAGCCCAGCTTCTCCAGGACAAACTTCACCGAAGTAATGACCACCCCCAGCCCGTATTTCACGCTCCGGGGGAAATTGATGGAAGAGGCCTCCTGGAAATAGCGGGTGGGACAGGAGACCTCCCCGATGGGGAAATCAAAGTAAATGGCCTGGGCCAGCATTTCGTTGTCAAAGACGAAGTCGTCGGAATTCTCCAGTAGCGGCAGGCTCTCCAGAACCCGGCGGGAGAAGGCCCGAAAGCCGGTGTGGTATTCGGAAAGTTTGGCCTTCAACATGAGGTTCTGGAACAACGTGAGCAGCCGGTTGAACACGTACTTATAAAAAGGCATGCCGCCTTGGCAGGCCTTGCCCCCCAGAATCCGAGAGCCGATGGCCACCTCGTATTCGCCGCTGGCCACCAACCCGGCCAGGGCCGGAATGATCTTGGGGGAATACTGATAATCGGGATGCACCATCACCACGATGTCGGCCCCCGATTTCAAGGCCTCGGTATAACAGGTCTTCTGGTTACGGCCGTAGCCCATATTCCGCTCATGCAAAAAACAGCGGATGCCGAGGCGGCGGGCCACCGCCACCGTCTCATCGTGGGAGCCGTCATCCACCAGCAACACTTCATCCACCACGTCAAAGGGAATGTCCTTGAAGGTGCGCTCCAGGGTGTGCTCGGCATTATAGGCGGGCATGACCACCAGGACTTTTTTCCCGGCTAACAATGTTTCGCTTCTCCTGTTGATCTGCTATAAACTAACTTTGAAATTGAATTTTGCTCGGTGGATCAAGCCCACGAATCTGCTGCCCAGCACCGGTCACCAGCTCCATACGGCCCATGGGGCCGGGAAGCCCGTTCGGGTAATTTCAGCCCATCACTCCATGTTCATACAAATATTTTGCTCAAAAAGCAAACCGCTTGACCTTACCGATGAGACGGCTTCCGGAGAATAGGCGGTCATGACCCGATCCGAAAAGATAATGTGGATTTTCTTTGCCGCCACCTCCGTCCAGTTGGCCTTTTTGCAGCCTTATGTCGTGTTGGTGCCGGGGGAGAAAACCAATCTGTTTTCCGGGGTGCTCTGCTTTCTCACCCTGATCGTGGCCGTAGTTTTTAGCAAGAAAGGCGCCATCCGGCTCAAATCGCCGGAGTTCCTGATTTCCTTGGCTCTCCTGATCCTGGCGACAGTCAGCGCCTCTCTCAGTTTAACCCCTTTTAGCTCCGCTTGCCGGGTCTTTGCTCTCCTAGCTTCCGGATTGGGCGGGTTCTGGTGCGCCCGTCTCCTGCTGAACACCCCGGCCAATCAGCGCCTGTTTGAGAAGCTTTGCCTGGTATTGCTGGCTGGTATGATAGGACTATGCCTAACGGGGTATCTTCTCGCCGGCAAGATCGATTTTTTGCTGAATATTCATCCCCATCCTCTCACTAATACCATGATACTCTTGTCCTTTGCGCCTCTGGCGCTCCTGACCGGCCAGCCCCGCCCCCTGAAGTGGCTGGCCATTTTGCTTTTGTGTTTGGGTTATACCGTGCTCTGCCTCAGCCAGCGTACTTCCATGGTGATTATCCCTTTAGGGCTGCTGGTGCTAGGCGGTTTGCTGAAAACTCTGCGCCTAAAATACGTCGTTTTGGCGCTTATTCCCGGGTTATTGATCATTGGCTATTTCTCCCATCAGATTCTCTGGTATAAGCTAAGCAAACAATATCCTTCTTACCGCATTGAAAATTACCCCTTTTCCTGGAGCATTGCCAAGCGGCATCCCTTTTTCGGCATCGGCCTGAGGGCCCCCCGGACTGCATTCCTGAAAGACTACCAGGTGGAGTATAAATATTCCTCCAAGGAGGAATTTGCCAAAGTCCTTGCCGAGATCAAGACTCCGGACAATATCTTCCTCACTTTCATAGCAGAGATAGGTTTGCCGTTCACGATCCTCTACCTTGCCGCCGTCATGGTATTGCTCTTCAAACTGATGGGCATGGTCTTCCGCCCCCCTCCCGGACTCATTTTTCCTCCTCTGGTGCTGGCATTTCCGCTGGCAGTGGCACTGGTGCATTACCAATTATATGATGGCCTGCTGTTTTCCCAGAACAGCTGGTTCTTTCATATATTGCTGGGGCTTATTCCTGTGGGAGAAAGAAAAATAGAGAAGCAGGCCGCGACGATTGCTGCATAACCATTAAATCGCCAAGTACTTTAAATCACATGTTACCGAATCGCGGTTTTCTTCGCCAATTTGATTACATTTTATTGCTGATACTGGCAGCGGCGGCCTTTCTGTTCTTCTTTAGACTCGATCATCGCCCCTTTTGGCAAGATGAGGCGGAAACGGCGTGTCTGGCTCGGAATGTCCTAGAATATGGAGTGCCTAAAGCTTTTGATGGGGTCAACCTGGTTTCCCAGGAATCTGGCCGGGAATTCAATGCTGACTATATCTGGCGCTGGTCGCCCTGGCTACAGATCTATACGGCTGCCGGAGCCTTCTGGCTGGGCGGCATTAACACTGTGTCAGGACGGCTTCCCTTTGCGCTCTTGGGCTTTGCCACCGTCTTGCTGGTATATTTCTTCATCAAGCGGCGTTTCGGGGACCTCACCTGGGCCCGTTTAGCCGCGCTACTCATGGCTTCTTCGGTTTTCTTCCTCTTATTTTCCCGGCAATGCCGCTATTACAGTTTGGGGGCTTTTCTTGTCTTGCTGAGCGTTTATGCGTTTCGGGAAAATTGGCAAGAACAAATAGGGCCGGCTATCTTACTGGTAGTTTCTCTAGGGCTGCTTTTTCATACAAATTATTTGCTATTTTTTAGCTATGGAGGCGCCTTCTTATTGGCGGCCTTAGTCGTTTACCGCCGAGATTTGCCGTTTTTTCGAACCCTAACCCTGATTCTGTGTCTCATACTCTTGCTAATTCCTTTCTTGGGATTTTATCGGATTCACCAGCAGACTACTATGTTGAATTTTTTCAAGGTGCCGGGTAACCTAGCTTTCTACTTCATCGATCTCTTTCAGTTTATGTTGCCTCTGCCGGTGGCTGCGGGGTTGCTCTGGCGTTTGGGCTGGGGGAAGCCGAGGGTTTCAGATTTACCCTATGACGCTGAAGAGCGGTTCATCCTTTTTCTATCCCTGCTGATCCTTTTCAATATTTTAATTCTCGCATTGGCCCCTTCTTATTTCTTGCGCTACATGATTCACCTTTTGCCCCTATGTATAATTATTATAGCATGGACTTGTTGCCAGGTATTACGCTGGCATAAATTAGCCGGTGTAACTCTGATATTATTATTGGCCATCACTAACTGGCTTTACATGTTTCCCATAGATATAAATAAAATTATCGAACGTCCCTATCAAACCGAAGGGTACATGCTTAGCTCTCCCAATATACCTTTACGTCTTTATATAACCGAACTTCTTGGGGGTTTCCCGGACGTCAACCAGGGCCTGATTAGTTTTTTTCGGACTCATGCCAAACCAGGAGACATTATCCTTACCAATTATGGTGATCTACCTATTCAATTCTATACGAAATATAAAGTGGTGGGAGGTTTGCAGGGACCAATAATCTCACCTAAATTAAGCCCAGAATGGGTAGTAAAGCTTAAGCATTTTTCCTACACCAGCGCCAGTGATCGCTTTATAAAGGAGAACTTACAATTGAACACCGATTATCAGACAATAAAATTATCTTATTTGGATGACCGCTTTGGCAATCGGCCCGATCCCTATTATCACCACTTTATTCCCCCTCAGGAACCTTATGACCATTTGATCGTTTATCGAAAGAAAAATCCTTAGTCACCGGCTTTCACCTGGTCTGATGGCACTTGGGGAACGATGGTGGAAGGTTTGAGAAAATTGCGGGGAACTGGGCACGGCTGGCTGCTATTGTTGATAGTTGGGGCATCGCGCGCCGATACTGCAGAAGAAGATGGAACATCCTGTCCATGGACATAAAGCCGTTGCCAAGATCGGTCCAAGGCCATGCGGCAGTTCTGCAAGATCCTACCGGAAAATTTCTGGGGCCTTTCACTCCCGAAAGATACTGAAGGAATCTGCAACCGTCAGAGAAGCTTTGATGAATCAGGATCAGGAGGGATTGGGAGGATCTCGGGGGCTCGCTTTTTTAACGTTAGCCTCCTTTCCGGAGTCTAATCTTCAGGATCCGAGCGGGAAGCCGAAGACATTGTCTATTTAAGCAGCCTGTCTCCTGCCAATAATGGTAGGGCCAGGGCAGGCACTCGGCGGTGATCAATCATTTTAAAGCGAAATTCCGATAGATAATCCAAGAAGAATTTTTTATATTATAAAAAATGCGCTCTGCTGGAAAAATGCGATGATTGAAAGATTTTTGGCGAAGATGAGCGAGAATGTGGTAGGATAAGCGAACGGGGAGATAAGCTCAAAAACTTGGTTTCTTGGCTAAGATGCTAAATCCCGTTGACATTTTCTTAAGATAGCAATAAAAAGGTGTAAACCTGCCGGAGGGGGAGGGGGTAGAATCCTTTTATGATACTGAGAAACCGCTGCCAACCTTTTGCTCTTATGGTCCAAGACGCCAAGGAACAGGGGTTTTACCCTTACTTCCGGCCCATAGACCGTTCTTGGGGCACAGAAGTGGAGGTGTCGGGCCGGCGTCTGATTATGGTTGGGTCCAATGACTACCTGGGATTTACCCACGATCCCAGAGTAATTGAGGCAACGGCCAAGGCGGCGCGTCGCTGGGGCAGTGGTCCCGGGGGATCCCGATTCCTGTGCGGCAACCTGACCTTGCACGAGGCCCTGGAAGATCGACTGGCCGCGTTTGTGGGCAAGAAAAAAGCCGTGATCCACGCCACGGGATTTACTACCAACCTGGGGTCGATTGCCTGTATGTTGACCCCTCAGGATATCATCGTGTGTGACCGGGAAGGCCATGCCAGTATCTTTGAGGGATGCCAGGCTTCCCGGGCCCGATTGATCCCCTTTGCGCACAATGATGCGACGGCGGCAGCCCGCAAGTTGGCGGCGGCGCGGCAGAAAAATGGCAATGGCTGTATGTTGCTGGTCACCGAAGGGGTGTTCAGTATGTCCGGAGATCTGGCGCCCCTGGATGAACTGGTAGCCTTGAAAAAGACCCATCCGGAATTGCTGGTCTATCTGGATGACGCCCACGGCTTGGGAGTGATGGGCCAGGGGGGACGGGGGACGGCCAATCACTTTGGGCTCACCGCTGAGGTGGATTTTATCATGGGGACCTTTAGCAAGGCCCTGGCGTCCATCGGCGGGTTTATCGCCGCGGACGATGAGGCGGTGTTGGAGTATCTGCGGCACCATTCCAAGCCGTTGATCTTTTCCGCGGCCCTGCCGGCCAGCAATACGGCCACGGTGCTGGCCTGCCTGGACATCCTGGATGAGAATCCGGGTCGGGTCACCCGCCTCTGGGACATCACCCGGCATGTGCACGCGGGATACCGGGAAATCGGACTCATCACCAAAAACTCCAAATCCCCCATTATTCCCATTTACATCGGGGCAGAAGAAAAGGCCGCGCTGTTTGCCCGAGACTTGTTCGAGCACAGCGTTTTTGCTTTGCCCGCCATCTATCCCGCCGTCCCCCGGGGACAAGCGGTCATTCGCACCGCTTACATGAGTACCCACAAGGAAAGCCAGATCAGCTATGTCCTCGAAGTTCTCGAGAAATTAGCTAAAAAGCATCGTATCCGGGCGTGCGACTTGACTCAACCGGAATCTTTCCTGGAGGAAAGCGGGTTTTCTGCCACCTATCCCACTGCCAATGGCACCGTCGCCAGCATGCTTGGCGAGTGATATTATTCTAAGGTTGGAGGACGCGTCCTGTGAGGCTCGATGACCTCATGCGCGTAAGTGTGCGTCAGGTGATCCGCCATCGCCGCCGCTACCTGGGGGTGGTGTTGGCTATTGCTTTGGGCGTGGCCGGCTTCCTCAATATTGTGACCATGAGCCGGGAGGTCAAGACCAACTTCAACGAAAATCTTGACCTGATCGGTGGGGTCACCATTGTCAGACTCTCTTTTGACAATAATCGGTCCTACCGGCCCCAATGGTTCCGGGACCAGACCGTAACGGCGCTCAAGCATCTGGACGGGGTCAAAGAATTGACATTGACCAGCGTCAAGTATGCCCATAGCAACTGGCATGGGCAGCGCTTTGGTTTCACCGCCATCGCCGTGGATGGAGCTTTTTGGCAGGTCCGCAGTTTCTGGGCGCTCACCGGGAGACTCTTCGGCCACGATGCCGTGACGGACCGCCAACGGGAGTGTGTCCTAGGCGCGGAACTGGCCAGGAAGATTTTCGGCGACACCCAGGTCAGGGGCAAAAGTCTGGAGATTAACCGGGAGATTTACCAAATCTCCGGGGTGTTGGGGGGAGTGACCGACAGCGGGTTAGCGAATGCCGCCTTCCTGCCCCTCACCACTGCGGAGGACCGTCTCGGCGGCAGACTGCTGGCCGACCACGTCTATCTGCGCTGCACCACCTGGGATGATGTCGCCAGGGTGGCGAAGGCGATACCCGGAGTGGTTCAATCAAATCAATCGCCTGAGGAACTTCACGTGGAGGTTTCCTGGGAGGCCTTAAAACGGGTACGAATGTTGGCCTGGTGGATTGAGTTCCTGATTTACCTGGCTACCACCGCCACTTTCCTCCTGGGAGGCGTGGGCATCTGGAATGTGATGATGGCCGCGGTGACCTCCCGGACCCGGGAAATCGGCTTGAAAAAGGCCATGGGAGCCGAAGACCGGGATATTCTGGCCCAATTCCTCTCCGAAGCCCTCTGCCTCAGCGGTGGTGCGGCCCTTTTGGGGGCCGGGCTGGGGCGAATTATGATGGAGATCATGAGTTACATGATCGGCAGTCACCCCCCCGAAGAGTTGTTTTTCTTTGGCCTGACTCTGGCTTTCCTGTTTGCGGTGTTGATTGGCGTGGGGGCCGGCCTCTATCCATCGATCCGGGCCAGTCGCATGGAAGTGGTAACCGCCATCCGCTATGAATGAGTTCGCTTCCGCCGGCCCGGGCAACGGTTCCTTGCTGCAAGTTACCGACCTGTGCAAAGTCTATGACAACGGCGTCAACCTGATTTATGTGCTCCGCGATGTCAACCTGAAGGTTTACCCCGGCGAGATCGTGGCGGTCATGGGTCCTTCGGGGTCCGGCAAGTCCACCTTACTCTTTATCCTGGGCATTTTTCTCCATCCCACCAGCGGCTCCTATGCCTTGGCGGGGGAAGATGTGCTTAGCCTGGATCGCACGGCCCAGGCGGAATTCCGCCGCCGTCGGGTGGGGTTTGTCTTTCAGAGCTGTGATCTTCTGGAAAACTCCACCGTCTATGAAAACCTCGAGTTTCCTCTGATCTATGCGGGAGTTGACCGGGACGAGCGGCCGGACCGCATTGCCACCGCGCTGGAACGGGTGAACCTGGGAAACCGAATCCACCATTCCTCCAATCGCCTGTCCGGAGGCGAGCGCCAACGGGTGGCAGTGGCCCGGGCCCTGGTGAATCAACCGCAAGTCATTCTCGCCGACGAACCCACGGGTCAGCTCGACCGGACCCACGGCCACCTGATCATGGACCATTTTGGGGAAATCGTCAGTGACGGCAAGACCTCCATAGTGTTGGTCACCCATGATCCCGAGATGGCGGCCAGATGTACCCGAGTCTGTGCCTTGCGGGACGGCGCCCTGTATGAACAATGACCAGAGATATGGGGAAGCTCCATATACCTATGGCCACGAGGCCCAAGGCCGGGGTTCGCTGCATGAGTTCCGCGGCTGAACCCGCCGGAGTTGCCCGGGGTTCCCGCCACCCGCTTCCTGGTTATAGCCCCTGGATTTTCACCACGAAAGCCATGGTGATCCTCACCGTACTGGTCATGGCTTGGATGGCGGTGTCTCCGAGCCGGCCGGTCCAGGGAGCCGATCTGGGCGCGGCGGACCCGCCCGTGGCGCCGGCGGGCCCGTTGACTTTCGACGAAAGTGTTAAGCTCGCTATCCAGCACTCTCCCTATTTCGCCAAGAGTTCCTTAGACATAGACGTCCGGCGGATGGATGAATCCGACAGCCGGTACGGGATGATTCCGCCCCTAACCTTCCGCACCTATTATTACGTCAACCAGCCCAACATCGAGGGGATCAACTCCAAGCCCTACAGTTTAAATTTTGCTACGGATCCGTATAATCCGTTGGGCTCGTACTTCGATCTCCAAGCCCAGAAATTAGCTACGCAAGCGGCGATTCTGATTCACCTCAAGACTATTTCCCGGGGGCTGGAACGTTTGGGCCAATTCTACCTGGAACTGGACGGTTTGAAGAAGCTGACCGGGTATCAGCAGGAGTTGATTAATCTGGCCAGAGAAAACCTGACGTATGCGGAAAACCGTTTCAGCCTCGGCACCGCCACCTCCCTGGAAGTCAAGGTGGCCCGGCAGGAATGGCAATTGGCCCGAGGGGAGGACCAGCGCATGGCGCTGTCCCGGCAGCGGGTTTTGACTAACCTCAAGAACTTTCTCGGCTTAAAGTCCCACCAAGAGATCACTGCCGATAGCCGGGACGCCCGGGGGCAGGTCTTGGGCAGTTTTGATCCGGTCGCCGCCACCCTGGACCAGACCAAGAGTCGGTCTTACGAACTCAAGGCGTTGGAGCTCAAAAAACAACTCCAGAGCTATAATGTGTCCCTGGCCATCGCCAAGATCTTTCCCACCTTTGTACTCAACACCCAGACGCCTGATCCCTTGAGTGTGACCACGGCCCGCGGCCTGTACGTCGGCATCGGACTCGAGGTGCCGGTATGGGATGGGTTCAAAAGGATTCGCAACGTCTCCCGGCAAAAGGCGATCCTGCGGCAGTTCGGGGCGGAAAAGGAGTCCAGAGAAAATGACCTGGAAGATCAATGGCTCTCCGCCAAGGGGAATCTGCAGAACGCGGCCATGGCCCTGAAGTTGGCCCAATCCCAGGAAGAACTGGCCCGGCTCCAGGCTCATCAGCATGAAATTCGCTACGAATCCGGGGATGCGCCCCTACCGGTCTTCCTGGAAAGTCGCAAGGGGATTCTGGAAGCCCAGAAAACCACGACCCTCAAGACCCTGGATTATAACAAGGCAGTGCTGGCGCTGCGCCAGATTTCCGGAGACTTAGGTAATTCGTATGTGCATGCGAGCTCTTGGCAAAAGTAGGCGGGCAGTCCTGGGGGGGTTGGGGTTGGCCCTTTTTCTGGGGCTCAGCGGCCCGGCGGCCGGATACGCCGAGGAGGCTCAGAAACCTCCCGCGGCCCCAGCCCCTCCCGCCAGAGAGGCAGAAATCATCTTCTCCGGCAAGGTGTTCTGCTCCTTGAAGCGGCGCATCGATTTGCCCTTTAAAGGGGTGATCACCTCTCTGAAGGTGCACTCCGGACAAAAGGTGAAAGCCGGCGAAGTCCTGGCCACCTATCGTCTGGCGCCGGAGTCCATGCTGGCAATTCGTCAACGCTTGTCGCCGCCCCAACTTTCCGAAACAGAAGTGAAACTGGCGGAAGCGGAGCGCAGTCTGGTGCCGCTCGTGAACAAGCAACGGGAACTTACCCACCTGGCGGCGAAAAAGTTGGCGCCCCCCCAGAGCCTGAGCGAGATCAACCGGCAGGTGGAACTGCTGCAAAGGGAGAAAGCCACCCTCCAGGGCAGGCTGCACCAAGACCGGCAACTGGCCCGGCAAGACCAGGAGGTCTTGAGCACCTTGTTGGGCACTGCCGTGAACCCCGGGCAGGTTCCCCGGGAAGTGCCCCTGCGGGCACCCATCAGCGGCTACGTTATCTGGGTCAATCCGGAGGTACAGGATGGGGCCGAACTCCCGCCGCTGCCGGCCGCGTTTCAAGTGGGAGTGATGGACCCCATGCTGGTGCGGGGCCAGGCCTTTGAAATCGAAGCATTGCAGATCAAAGTCGGCGATCAGGCTGAAGTGATCATGGACTCCCTGCCGGAACGGAAATTCCAGGGCACGGTGAGCCGCATCTCCTGGTCATCCACGAACACCGGCCTGGAGCAGCCCTCTTACTATGAGGTCGAACTCAAGGTCCCCAACCCCGACCTGGCCCTGAAAGAAGGCCTGAAGGCTCGCATCGTCCTGCACAAATCCAGGTAAGAGGTGGATATGGCATTGACCGGGGAAATCACGGTTATTCCCGTTCGGGATGACGCGGCCTTATGGGAATTTCTCCGCCTGCCCTGGCCTATCTATCAAGGAGACCCCTATTGGGTACCCCCGATTCTTACCCACCAGCGCCGGTTCCTGGACCCCAAGCGCGGTCCCTTCTTTGAAGTCGGCGAGGCCCGGTATTTTCTGGCCTACCGGCAGGGCAAGCCGGCGGGGCGCCTGTCCGCCCATGTCAATCGGCTCCATGACGCGTATCACGGCCCGGAATCCGGCTTCTTTGGATTCTTCGAATGCATCCCGGACCAGGAGGTGGCCGCGGCCCTTTTCGAGGCCGCCGGGGCCTGGTTGCGGAAGCGGGGCAAGACCCGCCTGGTCGGTCCCTTAAATTTCTGTATCTATGATGAGATGGGGCTGCTGGTGGAGGGATTCGACTCCATGCCGGCCATCTTTCAGACGCACAATCCGCCCTACTACCAGGACCTGTTGACCTCCCTGGGGTTTGTCAAGGTCATGGACTGGCATGCCTATAAGATCACAAACCGGAACGTGGACCTGGAGGCCATGGAACGCAGCTATGCGGAGATCATGCGCGATCAGGACGTCGAGGTGCTGACCTACAACCCGAAGGAGGTGGACCGGCGCGCCGATGAAGTCTTTGAGTTGTTCAATACGGCCTGGCAACCTAATTGGGGCCACGTGCCCCTGACCCGGCGGCAGTTCGATGAGATGTTGGCGATGGTGAAACCCTGTCTGCGCCCGGAAATGGCTTACGTGCTCCTGGACCACGACCGGGTGGCCGGCTTCGGCATCGGCCTGCCGGACCTCAATCCCCTCATCCGACAGTTAAACGGAAGTCTCACCCTTTGGGGTAAACTTCGGCTCCTCTATTGGGCCAAGTACCGGCCGCTCCATAAAGTCCGGGCCATGGTGGTGGGTATCAGCCAGCCCTATCAGCGGCGGCGCCTGCACCTGGCCCTGCTTCTGCGTTCTTATGTCTACCTGGTCAAGCACACCCCCTGTGAGATGGCTGATCTTTCCCTGATCCCGGCAAACCTCAAGCCCTGGATCAAAGTTATCCTGGCCCTGGGCGGCCAGCGTTATAAGGTTTTCCGCGTCTTTGAAAAGCCCCTCTGAGAGCGCCGAGCCCACGGGAAGCCGGATCAAGGCCCCCTGGCCCGAACTGGCGGTAGCCCTGATTTCCGGGGCCATCTGGGTGGTGGCCCACTTCCAAGCCCTGACCAATCCCTTGATCATTAATGATGACGTCCGCCAGCAGATCTTTTGGATGCAGCAATGGCAGGACCCGGGGTTATTCCAGGGCGACTTCCTCACCGGCTATGCCCGGCACTACGTCCCCTGGGGGGTAAAGGGCCTCTACTGGCTGGCCTCCTGGTGGGTGGCGCCCCTGTATTTCTCCAAGCTGCTCCCCGGGTTGCTGTTTGTGGGCCTGGCCGTCTGTCTCTTCAGGATCGGCACCATCCTGTCGGACCATTGCCTGGGGTGGATGATGGTGGCGGTCTTCTGGCTGATGCCCTTCTTCCTGGACAACCTGGCCGGGGGACTGGCCCGGGCCTTTGCGGCCCCGCTCCTGGCCCTCTTTTGGCTGGGCTGGCTGGAGGAGCGGCCCGGGGTCATGGGCGCGGCGCTGCTGCTCCAGGCCCTGTTCATCCCTTACATCTTCCTGGTAACGGCCCTGGCGGCGCTGCTGGCCTGGCTGCTGGCCCGTTTAGGCCGGGACCGCCCGCCGCCGTTGCCGGCGCGGACCGGACACTTCTTCCTCCTGGCTTTGGGGGCGGCGCTGGTCCTGGGCATGAATCTGCAATTCAGCGCCGCGGGCTACGGACCGCTGGTGAGCGCCGGGGAGATGGTCAACCGCCCCGAGTTCTACGCCCACGGCCGTTACCAATTCCTGCCGGAAGCTTCGCTCCTGTGGGAACTCGTCAGCCCCCTGGAATTCATTGCGCCGTTTAGGGAATGGGGTTTGGTGGCCGGCGCCCTGGCCTGTGCGGGGCTCCTGATCCTGGTGGCCGCCGGAGCCCGGCGCCGGGATTGGGCCGGCTGGGGGGTACGCCTCAAAGCCGCCGGCTACCTGGGATTAGCCTCCCTGCTGGTCTATTTTCTGGCGCGGCTGTTCCTTCTGAAGTTATTTGTCCCGGACCGCTACCTCATGTATACCCTGAATCTTTTCTATTGCCTGTTGCTGGCGTTAGGGTTGCAAACGGCGCTCCGGGTGGCACGCTGGCCCCGCCATCTGGCCATCCTGACCCTGGTGTTGGCGGCGGGTCTGGGCGCCTGGCGCCTGGAGGGGGTCGGGCTGAAGGATTACTCTGCCTACCGCGCCCTGTATGCCGCCCTGGCCGAAACTCCCAAGGACGCCCTGATCGCCGGCCACCCCAACCTCATGGATACCGTGCCCACTTTCGCCCGACGCCGGGCCTTTGCCACCTATGAACTGGCCCAGCCCTGGAGCCGGGGTTACTGGGCCCGACTAGCGCCCCGCCTCCATGATCTCTTCCGGGCCTATTACGCCGCCGACCCCCAGGAGGTCACGGCCTTCTGTCGGAAGTACGGCATCGCCTTCCTCATCGTGGATGATCGCCATTTCACCCCGGCGTTTCTCCAGGGCGGCTACTTCCTCTTTCCTTATGATAAGCCCTTCATTCCCGGGATGCACCGGGGACTGGCCGAACGGGAGCTCTGCCCATTTTTTGCCCCGTTCGACGAACAAATCCGACGCCTTACCCGCGGACGCCACCATTTTGCCTTGCTTTCTCCGGGAATTTTTCGTACCAGGCCGATTGATGAGCATGTACGCCTGATCGACATGCGCCCCTGGTTGTCCCCCGAGCGCCAATCCCCATCTCAGCCCCAGCCCTAACCACCAGCCGTGCGGGAATATGTAAACAGGGAGGCTCGCAGCCGGCCAACCGGTTCAGTCTCTATACACTACTAGACGGGGCCAACCGGTCCACCACGTAAAGGTTCACCGGTTCCTGAATGCCTTTCAAGCGGGCCTGGAACTGCCGTTTGAGGGTAAGGTCCGGCTGGACCAGACGATAGACGGCCTCGGAGATCACCACCTCATCGCCTTGGGCCTGGGCCTGGAGGCGATGGGCCAGGTTCACCGCGGCGCCCACGATGCCGTATTTGGCCCGGGTCTCCGAGCCGATATTCCCCACCACCACCTCTCCGGCATGGAGGCCGACCCCCATATGCAGGGGCGGTAAGGCGCCGGTGAAGCCGGCAATATTGACCCGGAGCATGGCGCGCTGCATCTCCAGGGCGCACTGGACCGCCTGTCGGGCCACATCGGCCAGGGGCGCGTCCAGGGGTTCAAAAAAAGCCAGAATTGCATCCCCCAGGAAGTCCACGATAATACCGTGATGCTGCCGCAGCACCTCCACCATCATGGAGAAAAAGCCATTGACCAGATCGATGGTGGCCTCCGGGCTCAAGGTTTCAGCAATGGGGGTAAAACCGCGGATGTCGGAGAACATGATGACCACCTGGCGCTTTTCCCCGCCCAGGAGGGCGGCTTCCGGGCGTTCCATCAGTTTCCGGGCGATCTCCTGATCCACGTAGCGGCCGAAGGTGTTGCTGATGAAATCCCGCTCCTTGAGGCCCGCCACCATGTCGTTGAAGCTGCGGGTCAGTTGGCCGATTTCATCTTCGGACCGGACGGCCAGGGGCTCGCCATATTCTCCCCCGGCCACCTGGGCCGCTTTCCGGGAGATCCGGCGGATGGCCACCACCATGGACCCCACTCCGAGGTGGATGAGAATCAGGCTGACCGCCAGGCAGAGCAGCCCGCCCATGATGTAGTAGAAGCGGAAGTGCAGGATGGGCGCCATGATCTGCTTTTCTTGGGCATGGAGCATGATGGCCCAAGGGGCGCCGTGCAACCGGTAATACCCGATTACCTGGCTATGGCCCACCAGAGTGCCGTAGGGCTTAGTCCGCATTTCCTGGCGCATGGTCAGTTCCAGGGAATTTTGGGTTTCGCCCAGACAATGGCGGGTTTCCATCTCGGGGTTGGTGTGGGCAATGAAAATGCCGTTGTCATTCACCAGACAGGCCATATAGCTATGGAGCCACCCGGCCGTGAGAATGCCTTCCATGAGGTAGTTCAGGCTTACTGACACGTCCAGGCGCCCCAAGGGATGCCCTGCCGCATCCAGGAGGGTGGATTGGAGGACCACCGTGTCGTGGTCCGGAGGATAAAGGTACTGGGGTGGCGTAATCTTGGCCACCCGGGGGGCCAGGCCCTCCGCCCCCCTACCCTCCTGGACCATACCGGCGCCGCCGGGCCGCGAGTTCAGCCATGTCAGGGAAACCTGGGTCACCCCCGGCTGAGCCCGCAGCTTCTGCAGGACCCATTTCTGGTTATCGGTCCCGGCGCGATCGCCGCCGGTGTTCGCCAGGGAATGCATCCATTGCAGAGGCGCGCTCAGGCGCATATCCATAAAGTGGGCCGCCCGTTCCAGCCGAAGAATGGCGGCCTCCTGCCATTGGGCATAGAGGCTATCCCTCATATAGAAATAGCCCCCCGCGCCGATGGCCACCAGGAAGATCGCCACCGGCAAGATCAAGAAGATAATCAACCGTTGTTGTAGGCTCTTGATAGTCAACATGGGCATAGGTAACGTTGAGGTTAAATACGCGAGTCAGCTCCCCCGCCGGGCCTCAGACGGCGGCACCGGCGAGAACCACTCGGAAAGACAGGAAGTTATCACGGATTTTTCTAAGTATAACCCGTCTGCCGGAACCGGGGATAGGGTTCGCCGCGCGGGCCTGGCGAGGGGGTGATTAGCGACGACCGCCCGCCGCCTTAATAGGCGTGACCGTCCTTAAAACTCCGGAAGATCGTGAGGCAGATGATCTTGACATCGAACCAGATCGACCAGTACCGAAGGTAATCCAGGTCGTATTCCACCCGCTTCTCCATCTTTTCCAGGGTTTCGGTCTCTCCCCGCCAGCCATTGATCTGGGCCCAACCGGTAAGGCCGGGACGGACCTTGTGCCGGAGCATATACCCCGGGATGAGACGCCGATAGTATTCATTGTGGGCCACGGCATGGGGGCGGGGCCCCACAATGGACATGGAACCGCTGAGGACATTAAAGAACTGGGGCAGTTCATCCAGGCTGGTGCGGCGCAACCATCCGCCGAACCGGGTGATCCGGTCGTCGTCTCTGGTCGCCTGGGAAATATCGGGGCCGTCTTCACAGACCTTCATGGTGCGGAATTTGTGGACGATGATCTCATGGCCGTCCAGGCCGTAGCGGCGCTGCTTAAAGATTATGGGGCCGGGAGACGACAACTTCACCCCCAGGGCAATAAAGATCAGGAGCGGGGACACCAGAATCAGGATCAGACTGGCGATCACCAGATCTTCGGCCCGCTTTAGCCAGCCGTTGACCCCGAAGAAGGGCGTCTCCCACAGGGCAATGAGCGGGATGCCGCGTAAATCGGTGAAGCTGGACGACAGCAGGGAGAAGGTGAAGACATCCGGCACATAATAGACGGAGGCGGTGGTATCCTGGAGGCATTCCACCACCTCTTTGAGGCGGTCTTCGGCCCGCAGCGGCAAAGCCAGGTAGACCATGTGGACCTGGTTGCCCTGGACGAATTTGATCATGTCGTCCAGGGTGCCCAACACCGGATAGCTGCGGCGATCCGCCGGCAGGGGAATTTCCCCGGTAACGCGGTCGTCGAAAAAGCCCAGGAGGCGCATCCCCAGCCAGGGCGTGTCCACCACGTTTTTCGCCAGGCGCCGCCCCAGGTCGCCGGCGCCGGCGATGACTACTGTGCGGCTATTACGGCCTTGCTGCCGTAGCCAGTGCAAGCCCAAATAGACCTGCAAACGCAGCACTACCAGGGCCACGGGAACCAGCGTCATCCAGGTGAGCAGGACCCTACGGGAAAACTGCACCGAGGTCTTGGTGATGTAGCCCACCGTGGTGAGGATGGCCACGATCAACAGCCAGGCCAGAAAGACCCGCCGCACCATGCGCACTAAATCGGCGCCGCGCCAGGGCTGATAGAGTTGGGCGGCCCGGAAGATCATAATGGTTAACAGGAAGGTGGCCAGCCCCAGGGCCTGGAATCTGACCCGGAAGGGTTCGTCGTAGGCCCAACAGATCAAAAACAACAGCAAGACCACCACGATCCCGTCCAGGAGCCATTGCACCCGGGAGATGATCCAACGGTATTCGTTAAAAATGCCCTGGCGGCGGGAAAACACCTGGGACTCTCCTGACTGAGCCGGTTCCGGGGGTCTTGAGCCCGCGTGCCCGAACCGTACGGCTCGACCGTGTTTTCTTGTTATGATGGGTTAAATGCGATTCTTTGGCTTATCTTTTCGGCCCTGATGCGTCAGACCATAAAGCAATCTTTCCCATTCTGCCAGAATTTTATCACGTCCCAGCCGGGCCTGGGCAAATTTACGGGCGGCCAGACCCATTTTTCTCCGGGTATCCGGCTGCCGGGCCAGGTTTGAGACGGCATGGGCCAGGGAGGCGGCATCTTCCGGGGGCACCAAGACCCCGGCCCGGGACTCCAAGGTAACCCGGCCTAATTCCGTGTCGGGCGCGGCAGTGGCGATAAATGGCCGGCCCGCGGCCAAAATGTTGCCTAACTTGGAAGGCATGACCAAATCCGAGGCCTTGTGCTTCTGGACCACCAGGTGGATGTCCGCCGCGGCCAGGAGAAGCGGAAAGCGGTCCGGGGATTGCAGCGGCAAAAACCGCACCGTCTCGAGGGCCAGGCGCCGGGCCCGGTCCAGCAGGCGCGGCCGGGCCGCCCCGTCCCCCACGAGGATATAGCGGATGTCCGGATGATGGCGGGTGAGGGCCGCGGCTTCCAGGATCACTTCCAGCCCCTGTTTTTCCCCCATATTGCCGGCATAGAGGACGAGGATTTCATCTGCCAGCCCTAACTCCCGTCTCAGGGCATTGCGACGCCGGCCGGGCTTGATGTTCTCGAGGTCGGCCCAATTGGGCAGGAGGTGAATGCGTTCCGGCTCCACCCCCTTGGCCCTGAGGCGGGCGGCCATGGCCCGGGATATGGTGGTCACCGCCTGGGCCCGGGAAAACAGGAAGCGCTCCAGAACCTCCAAGAGGGGAAAGAGCAGGGGTTGCCGGATGATATCCAGTTCCCGGGCGGCATCGATCTGCAAATCCTGAACGTGGAAAATAAAGGGGATCCGTTGGCGCCGGGCCAGGAGCGCCGGGATCACTCCCGATTGGAGCAGGGGGCAGACCGCCAACACGGCGTCCCAGGACCGGGTCCACAGGGTCGGCCACCAGGCCAGGCAGGCGGCCCCGAAGGACAGTTCATGGAGCAGCCGGCCCGGGCCCGTCACCCGGGCCGGGGTGTAGAGGGGGGCCCGGAGCACTTCCACCCCCCCCAGCCGTTCCCGCCGCCAGGCCGGCCGCAGGTAAGCCGCGGGCACCCGCCATTCCGGGTAATACGGCGGCGCGGTGATGACGGTGACCGCGTGCCCCCGGGCCGCCAGCCAGGCGCCCAACTCCCCGGTATAACGCCCGATGCCCACGAACTCCGGGGCATAGTTGATGCCGTGAATCAACAGACGCAAGGCCACCGCCTCATCCCTCCCGGGGCCGGGCCGTCACCACCAGGCAGTCCCCGGTCCGCTGGCGGTCGAGATGCCGGAAAAACGGCAACACCAGGGTCCGCCCCAAGAGCATCAGCCCGGCCACCACCGGGGCGGAGCGCAGCACCCGGTTACGGCGGCCGGCCCTGGAGCCCAGGCTATGTTCACCACTCTTCTGCGGCATAATCCAGGGTTATAGAGTCATTGTCCCCTGGGTTTTATGGGGCGACAGGGGTAACCATAACACACCATTCCTGGCGGCATATCATGAAACACACTGGACCGAGCCCCGATGACCGCATTGTCGCCAATGGTGACTCCGGGGGCCACATACACATCGGCGGCAATCCAGACGCCGTTTCCCACCGTTATGGGCTGGTGCGTCATCTTGAAGTGTGGATTGTTATAATCATGACCCGCGGTGCAAAGAAAGCTCTTTTGCGAAATAACTGAATGCTCGCCGATCTTTATCGTCGCGATGGAATAGAGCCAGGCATCGTCCCCGATGGCCGAATGATCGCCGATCTCGATGCGCCAGGGATAATGCAGCCGCGCCCGGGGACGCACCCTGACCTGTTTGCCTAGTTTACACCCAAACAATTTGAGCAACCACCGCCGAAAACCGTAGCAGAAAACGGGAGAAAAGCGAAACAAGGTCTCCTGGAAGAAGAACCACAGGAAAACGATAAACTTAGGGCGTCCATAGTCAGACCCCGAAGGGTCATACTCGTTAAGACGTAAGAAGGGCATTGATCCGCTCATGGTCTCCTGGAATAGTGTCTGAGGTGGCCCGGGCCGTCTCAGGTTGCCATATCCTTATATTTTTGGGACATGGGGGATTGAGGGTCTCGCAATTCTTCGAGCTTGAGACTGATTTGGTAGTCGTAAAAGGTGTGGAGTAGACAGAAACGAAACCCCATACGCCCATCCAAGAAGCCCAGCTTAATGAAGTACATCCAGATAAATTTAATCAGACCCCGAGCCGGTAAATACCGGTAGGCTAGATTTTTCAAAAACCGTCGACGTTCCGGTCCCTTGGCCCGCAAAGACGCAGGCAACCCCGCGGTCCGGTCCGGCGCGGTCATCATCCGGTAGGCCTCCACAGCCTCCAGGCTGGAGTAGACGTTATGACGGTCAAAATAGCGCTCGATCCCTTTATAATCATAATGGATGAGCGGGTTCTTGAGATAACCCGGAGGTCCTTCCAGGAGAATGTGCTCGTGGACCAGACGCAGTTCATAACGCCCCCGCCCGCGCCGTAACAGACGCATATTCCAGTTGGGATACCAGCCGCCGTGGCGGATCCAAGTGCCGGCAAACCAGTTTTGACGAGCCAGGTAGTAACCGTTATGGGAGGGGGAGCCGTTGACCAGGGCGGCGATCTCTCCGGCCAGGTCCGGAGTCACCCGCTCATCGGCGTCGACGATCAAGACCCAGTCGTGCCGGAAATCAATCTGGTCCAGGGCCCAGTTCTTATGGGCCGAGAAATTGTCAAAAGCGCGCTGCACCACCCGGGCGCCCCGGTCCCGGGCAATATTGACGGTATCGTCATCGCTGAAGGAATCCAGGACCACAGGGTCGGCGGCCCAGGCGACGCTGTCCAGGCAGGCGGGCAGATTGCGTTCCTCATTTTTAGTGCAAATCAGCACCGATACGGGGGCCTTCGGGGCGTCGCGGGTCATGGCTTTCCATCCGCGGCCAGGGAGGTCCCCGGCTTCAAGGTTTTCACCCGGTGCTGATCAATGATCCGTGTATAGGCGGCGGCCAATTCTTGGGCGATCCGGGGCCATAAGAAGCGCTCCTGCACCAGGGACCTGCCATGGCGCCCCATCTGGCGGGCCGCTTCCGGGTGCGCCAACAGGTCCAGGATGTTATCGGCCAGGACCCTGGCGTCACAGGGGATCACCCGGCCGGCGGCGGCCGCCTGCACCTCCCGCCAGAGATTGACCCGATCGGAAATGATCACCGGCAGGCCCGCGGCCAGGGCTTCGATGACCGCCAGGCCGAAATTCTCGGAATAAGATGGGAGCACGAACAGGTCGGCGTCCCGCAAGACGGCCAATCTCTCGGGCCCCAAGAGCATGCCGGTGAAGATGGCGCGGTCCAGAACGCCCTCCTCCTCGAGCCAGATTCGGACCCGCTCGCCCCAGCCCTCGTTGTCGGGCCCGGCAACCACCAGGTGGACGTCTTCCCGGCGGCGAGCCACGACGCCAAAGGCCCGGGCCAGGAGGTCGAGGCCTTTCTTGAAATTAACCCGCCCGAAAAACAAGATGATGCGCTTATCGCCGATTTCGGGATGCCGGGCCCTGAATCGGCCCGGCTCGGGCAACTTCGCAAATTCATCGAAGTTGATACCCAGGGGCACCACCAGCCCCGGCGTGTTGAAGGTAAAGGGCGCGGCCAGTTCCTGCTCCTCAGCCGTGGTGAAATGCAGGGCCGCGGCGTGGCGGAGATTCCGTTGTTCAAAGAGGTGCTCCATGAGGCTCTTGCGCCCGCGATGCCGCCGGTAAATAAAGGGGTCCAGGGTTCCCTGGGGGCGCACCAGATAGGGAGTGGCGTATCGGCGGCAGTAGTGGCCCGCCACCAGGTTGTGGAAGAGGTAGAGAGAATGGAGGTGCACCAGGTCGACCGCCGGGATTTTCCGACGCAGGGCCCGAGCCAGGGGCAGCGAGGTACCCCAGAAACGCGGCGGTTGAATGGGGAAGTAGCGGACCTCCACGCCGTCCCGCCATACGGGGCGATCCGTGGGCACCGGCAGCTCCCCGGGGCCGTCCTGGTTGGTGGTATAGATACTCACTTCGTGCCCCAACTGCGCCACAGCCCGGGCCATTTCCCAGCAGGCCTGGGAAGGGCCGCCGTAGCGGGGAGCCAGGTTGGCGATGACATGGAGAATCTTCATAATACCTTAAAACGTTGAGATCTACCGAGACCGGCAAGCCCGGAACTGATGGCCGAACCTGTCTTCATCATGGGACCGACTTTTTCAGGTGGCGCCACTGGTCCAGCTTCAGAACGTGGCCGGGCACGGCCCGCAGCCACCAGATCAGGAGCGCGAAAAAGACCAGCGGGGCCAGCCAGGGGACCATGGCCAGGATGATGAGACTCCCGATATAGGGCGCCAGTTCCCCGGTGAAAAACTTGACGGAGAACCGGGCTTGATAGCCGCGCAGCAAATAGGGCACAAACCAGAACGGCAAGGCCAGGTCCCCGATAATCATACCCAGAACAATCCCCGGCAACCCCAAGTGTTGTCCCCCCAGATAAGCCAACACAATGGTGAGGATCGAGGAGACGAACAGCATTTTCGCCAGGGTGTGGTGCCGATTGGTGGCCAGCAAAGGATGGCTGCACGTCAACCAGAAGATATGTTGCCCCATGTAGAGGAGGAGTAAGTCCATGAGCAGTTGATCAAAGGGCACCGTCTTTCTCAACCAGAAATGATAGAGGTAACCGCCGAAGCAATGAAAGATGGTGATAAAAATGACGGAGGCGATGAGGGTGGATCGCAGGATGACGCGAAAGAGGACCAGGAATTTATCAATATCCTGTTGGGCGTCCAGGCGCGTCATCTCGGGCCAGGCAGCATGGGAGACCTGGTTAAAAAAGGAGCGGATCAGGTTGACGATGGTGCGCATAGTGGAAAAGAGCACTACCTGGAGGGGCCCCAAGATCATGCCCACCATTAAGACGGTACCCTGCACGGAAAAGGCCTGGCCGAGCTGTATGAGAAGGAAATGGAGGCTGGGTTTGATGAAACTCAGGCCGAAAGCCAAATTGGTCTCCGCCAGGGATAAGATACGAAATTGGGGGAATCTCCGATTAAGATCCCGAAGGGCAATGAGGGCTATGAGCCCATAAGCAACGACCTGGAGGCAGGCGATGGGCACCATGCTCCACTTCAGCCATAAGCCGCCGGCCACGAAGATGAGTGTCAGAAACTGCATGAGGTTGGCCAGCATGACCCCCCGGGGCAGCATCCCCACGGCCCGATAGACCCCCAATAAGATACCCAGGGGCAAGGAGAAGACAAATTGAAAGGCCAGGATGGCCAGGACCCCGACCACCACCTGATGGCCGGTGGTGGTGATATGGAGGTATGCGGCCAGGGGAAAGGTCAAGGCGAGGCCGAGAAACAGCCCATAGGCCGTCAAGGGGATCACGAGAAACAGGGCCAGACCGGTATGCAGCACCCGGCGAAACAGCGGGATATCCCGCTGGGCATAGGCCTGGGTCAGGCGGTTGACGATGTATAACTGCCCCCCCAGGTCGGTTAACGACAGATACGCCACCACCGAGGACAGCAGCAGCCATTCCCCGTAGATATCCGCGCCCCAGGCCAGGAGGAAAAGGGGGACGAGCACGATTCTGGAGGCCAGATTAATCATCTGCCCCAAGAAATTTGCGCCGATGCCCCGAACCAGTCTTTTTTTCATGATAAGCCGCGTCGCAAAGATTAAGCCTTACCCATGATTCAAGTACCGCATTCAGGTCCGCTTTTCAATCCTTTCTATTCGGGGGATGGGTCCCCAGGATGTGGTGATAGGCCTGGATCATCTTGTCGCCATAATCCGCCCAGGTGAATCCGGTGCGCACTCGCTCCCGGGCGGCCTCCCCCATGCGGCGGCGCTCCTCCGGGTTCTCGTAAAGGTAGAGAATCTTTTCTTTCAAGGCAGCCACGTCCCGGATGGGGACGACAAAGCCATCCTGGCCGGGCCTGACCAGATCGGCGCCCCCGGTGTTGGTGGTACAGATCACCGGCAAACCGCAGGCCATGGCCTGGGCCTGCACCATGGCCAGCCCTTCTTCGATGGAGGCCAGGCAGAAGACCGACCCCTGGGAATAGTATTTATACAATTCCGTTTCCGGGAAGGGCCCCAGGTGTTTGATGGCGGGCGAAGCAAACCGATGCAGAAAGGGGCGAATCTCGTCGGGCAGGCTGCCGATGAGCCACAACTCGGCACCCGGCAGTTTAAGTTCCCCAAAGGCCTGCAGGAGATAATGGACCCCCTTCCGCAGGCTGATATTACCGCAATGAATGACCCGAAAGGTCCTATCCGTTTTGGGGACCGGATAAAAATTGCTGAGGTTCACCCCGTAAGGCACGTGCAGGAGTTTGGCCCCCGGCACCCCCCGGTTGAGGAAAGTCTCTTTGACAAATTGGGAAGGGATGGCGATAAAGTCGGCCTCCTGGTACTCCCGTAATTCCTTGTCAATGATGCGCGGATGGGACAAATCCAGGCCGCGTAGACCGAGCCGGCGATATTCCTCCCGCAAGATTTCGTCCTGATAAACGATGTGGCTGCAGCCATGTTCCAGCACGGTTTTGGCCCCCAATTCCTTGGCTCGCCGCAGGGTGTGGAGGGAATAAGAACTCCAGCCCACCACCAACTCCGGCTTTGGGGGAAGATGCCGGGCGGCACGGCGATCGAAGAGCTCATGTACCAAATACTGGGCGTTATAACGAGCCTTTATCCAGTTCGGCGCCTTTACCCAACTGCGATTCACAATCTCATTAAAAATGAGAGAACGGATCCGCTCCCGGGGGACGCCGTATTTCACCGTCTCAAAGACCGGATAGCTGGTGATCAACCGTTCCAGATGCCCGTGGCGCGCAAGTTCGTGGGCCAGGTAAAAGGCATGGAACCTTGCCATCAGGGAGAGGGTAACTTTCATCTTAGCTCCGGCCGTCCGCCGCCCCCTGGTGAATGAGGCGTACTCCCAGTGGAACGAATTGCCTGACTATTTCCGGGTTGCGGTCGTTGGAATCGTCCACCCCGATGATCTCCTTATCCTGGTAATTGAGCCGGAGAAGGCTTTCCAGGGTCTCGGCGATATCGTGCTCTTCATTGTAGGTGGGGATGATGATGCTGAATTTCATGATGTCCTCAGGCAGGCCAGCGCTTGCTGCAGACCCTGCAGATCTTCGGTAAAACTCCAATGCCTGATGATTTCCAGGCTCCTGGCCCCCATGCGGCGGCCGCGCTCGGGGTCACTGACCAGGTCCGCCAGGGCCCGGCGCAGGGCGTCCACCTCTCCGGCCGGAAAGATATATCCGTTAACGCCGGGGTGCACCAGGTCTGGGCCGCAGCCCACCTGATCACTGACGATGACGGCCCGGCCGGCATTCATGACTTCATTGACGACCAAGCCCCAGGGCTCATAGACCGAGGGTAACACCAACACATCGCACAGGTCATAATATCGGGGGATTTCGGTCTGATTCTTGAACCCCAGGAACTTGATGGAACGCCACTGGGTAGCCCGGGCGAGGGCTTCCAAAGAGGTTCTCCGGTCGCCTTCGCCGATAAACAAGAGGTAGGGGTGCGGTTCCCGGGCCGGATCAGGCGACAGACGGATATAAGCCTTTAAGAGATCCCCGGCGCGTTTAATTGCAATCAATTTGCCGGTATAGAGGATGACGGGGCGGCCCGGTTCCAGGCCCAATTCCCGCCGCAAGGACTCCCGCCCCCCGGCGGCCGCCCGGGCCTGCTCCTGGAAAAAGCCGTTATCAACCGCATAGGGCACGGGGAATATCCGATCCGGGGCAATGCCATAGGCGCGATAGTACGCGGCGTTGCGCTGCCCGATGGCCAGGAAGCCATCGCAGAGGTGCTTCAGGATCAGAAAGAACAGGCGCTTGACCAGCCGCTTGCCAAAATTTCTAGGAGCACTGAGGGTGGCTTCATCGCGCACCAGCACCTTAATCCCGCGAATTTTGGCTGCGGCCATGGCGAGCCAATGGAACCAGCGGTTATAGCCGTGGATCCACAGCACCTCAAACTTGCCCTTTCTGAGGCGGTCGGCCAGGCCATAATTGAACGGCCGCCAGAAGGACACCCGGTCATTACGGCCCCGGGCCGGGAGAATTTCATACCGGTAGCCCTCGGTGAGAGGAACATCCCAGGCAATGACTTTTCCGAAGAAGGGGTCAAGATAGTTTTTCAGGGAAAAATCGCTGCAGAAGAAGACCGTCAGATCAATCCCGGGCGCGGCGGCAATCCGGCGCAGCAAGGGAGCCTGGTACTGGATCGGGTGCGTCACTAGGTAAGCTAAACGGATGTCAGCCGCCATGCCCCTGCAACCGTTGCCGTTCATCCTGCATCATCATGGCCACGACCTCCGCCATCTTGTAGCGGGCTTGCCAGCCGAAGGTTTCTCTGGCTTTGCGCGGATTGCCCCGGCTGATGGCGATTTCGGTGGGGCGGAAGAGAGCCGGATCGATCACGACATAATCGCGCCAATCCAATCCGACTTGCGCAAAAGCCGCAGCCACAAATTCCTCCAAAGAGTGGTTTTCTCCCGTGGCAATCACGAAATCATCGGGCTGATCCTGCTGCAACATGAGCCACATGGCTTCCACATATTCCGGGGCCCAGCCCCAGTCGCGCTGGACGGCAATATTCCCCAGGGTCAGTTTCTCCCGGTCCCCCCTGGCGATGCGGCAGGCCGCGGCCACAATCTTTTTGGTAACAAACCGCAGCGGCCTCAAGGGCGATTCATGATTAAACAAAATCCCGGAACAGGCAAAAATATTGTACGCTTCCCGGTAGTTGGCCACCTCCCAAAACGCCGCCGCCTTGGCCACGGCATAGGGGCTGCGGGGGCGAAACGGGGTCTGTTCATCCCCGGCGTCGGCGATATCTCCGAAACATTCACTGGAGCAGGCGTTGTATAATTTCATGGACTTCCCGGTGAACCGGATGGCTTCCAGGAGGTTGAGGGTGCCCACGCTGATGCTTTCCAGGGTTTCCACGGGCTGGTGAAAGGACAGGCCCACCGAGGTTTGTCCCGCCAGGTTGTAAATTTCATCGGGCTCCACCTTCATGAGAGCCTGGAGCGTGCTGCGAAAATCATTGAGGGCTACGGATTCGACCTCGACCCGCTCCCGCACCCCGAGACGGACTAAGTTGCCGAAGGGGGAGATTTGGGCATCCCGGGAACTTCCCACAACGCGATAGCCCCGGGCCAACAGGCTTTGGGCGAGATACGCGCCATCCTGTCCGGAAATCCCGCAAATCAGCGCAGTTTTCATAACGTTGGCGTCAGCCGACTCCCCCGGATTTAACGATCTCTTGCACGATGTGATGGCAACGCCTGGCAAAATTCTCGCAGGAAAAATACTCCAACCCCTCAGGAATGGTCCCCCGGGGGCGCTTAAGGGCCGCGAGGATGCCGGCCAGGAGCTCATCGGGGCGCCGCGGGTCCACCAAAATCCCCAAGGTCCCGTCCCGCAAGGCTTCCCGGCTGCCATCCAGTCTGCTGCCCACCACCGGTATGCCGCACGCCATGGCCTCTAAAAAGACGATGCCGAAGCCCTCACCGCGACCAGGCATGACAAAGACGTCGGCGAGGCGATAATGGTCAGCCTTGTCGGCCTCGGGAATGAACCCGGTAAACACCACCCGGTCCTCGAGCCCCAGCGCCTGCGCTTTGGCTTCCAGCCGCGGCCGGTCATCGCCGTCGCCCACAATCAGATAAGCGACATGGGCGATTGACTTGAGTAGGGCCGGGAGCACCTCCAAAATCTCATCAAGACCCTTATATTGCTCTGAAGACACCAAGCGACCCATCGTCATCAGGACGGTCTTACCGCGGAGACCATAACGGTCAAGTAATTCCATGGACTTGGAGCCAATACCATAATCATTTTGAGCCACCGCACAGGGAAGGATAAAGAAAGTTTTCCGGGTTAAATGAGACCATTCCATGAATTTCTGTTGGGTTATTCCACTTATCGAAATAATATAATCTATTTTAGAAAGAAAGTATTTCATTATTCTATTTTTTATAGGATTCCATGCATCAATACCGTAAATCATTAATACTAATGGCGCTCTTGTTATGAATTTAACAAAACAGGCCACCGGCAATAACTTAATATGGCCGCATACTACCAAATCAAATCCCTCAGTCTGTCTTAATAATTTTAATACCGTCTTGGTATATGTTGCCCGGTTCGGTAAGCCCGCCGTGATGTAAGTAAGCTTGGCAGGCAAGGTCCCCGGGGGTGAAGCCATCCGCCGGGGCACCGCGACCACCTCTGAAATCCCGGGAGCGGCGCACAGGGCCCGGAGCAAATCACGGCTGTATTGGGCGATGCCCCCAAGGCTGCCAAACGCGTCCATGGCCAGAAACAGCACTCTCATCGGGCGGCGGTATGGTGTTTATAGACGACCTGGGCCCAGCCGCGCCAATCATGATCCCGGGTCCGGGCTGGAGACGGGCCCCCGGGGGCCAGCCAGCGCGTCACCGGCACAAAAAACCCGGTTTTGGCGCGATGGAGTATGTCTTCGGGCACCGGCAGGCCCGGCGCCAGGGCCATATCCTGTTTCGTGGGCGGACGAACACCGGCCAGCAAGGGGCCGACGCGTCTGAAAAGTTCGATATCCACCAACGGCACGCGAATTTCCAGGGAATGGGCCATGCCGGCCCAATCCGCCACGCGCAAGAGCTGGTTGCGCATATACCATACCATTTCCAGGGCCGAAACCTTCAAAAAATCATGGGGTATCCTAGGAATCGTCTCTTCCAGGCGCACCAGGGGTTGCAGTTCCTGCCAGCCCTGGCGAGCCAGGTCCGGGTCCATGACTTCCGGCAGTTCCCAGGGCATGAATAAACCCCGGCGCAGCAGGTAGGCCCCGGCATAACTGCCGCCATATTCCAGCAGGCCGGCATATTTCGGAGAAGTAAAATGCTTCAGCCAAGGGGTGGTAACGATGCGAAACATCCGGCCCAATCCCGGGAAACCACCTGCCAGGGAAAAGGTTCGGACCATCCGGGGTATATCGCGGAAACTGGGATAGCCCCCGAAGAGCTCATCTCCCCCCAAGCCGGAGAGGGCCGTTTTCATACCCGCAGCCGCGGCCACCTTGGCGACAAAATACATATTGACCCCGTCGGTGGCGGGTTGGTCCATCACTTCCAGGA
>JBAVUP010000016.1:0-6869 GCA_049696835.1 Desulfobaccales bacterium | reverse complement strand
GCTCTTTTTCCTCCGGCGCCTTGTCGATCTGGTCGAAGGGGACGTACGACGCCAATCCCTTCTTGGCCAAATGCTTGGTGATGGCCGCGGTCAAGGTCGTCTTGCCATGATCGATATGACCAATCGTTCCAACATTCACGTGCGGCTTCTTCCGCTCAAACTTCTTCTTGGCCATTAGGACTTCCTCCTAATTAAACTGGATCATGCCCGGACTTGGCGCCGGCCTAAGATCTCCTCCGCCAGGGAGGCGGAAACAGGTTCGTAGTGGTCGAACTGCATGGTAAAGGTGGCCCGCCCCTGGGTGGCGCTACGGAGCGTGGTGGCGTAGCCGAACATGGTCGCCAGCGGCACCTGGCCGTGGATGATCTGGGTGGAACCCCGGCTCTCCATGCCGGTGACCCGGCCCCGCCGGGCGTTCAACTCACCCATCACCTCGCCCACAAAGTCTTCCGGGGCCACCACTTCCAGGTCCATGACGGGCTCCAGCAATACCGGCTTGGCTCGCCTGGCGGCCTCTTTAAAACCCAGGGACCCGGCAATGAGAAAAGAGCGCTCCGACGAATCCACTTCGTGGTACGAGCCGTCCACCAGAGCGATTTCCACGTCCACCATGGGGTAGCCCAAAATCCCGGTGGCCGCGGCCTCTTTGACGCCCCTTTCCACCGCGGGGATGTATTCTTTGGGGATAGAGCCGCCCACAATCTTGTTTTCAAAGACCACGCCGCTGCCCGCCACCAGGGGCTTCAGGGTCAGGATCACGTGGCCGTACTGGCCGCGGCCGCCGCTCTGGCGGACAAATTTCCCTTCGGCCCGGGCCTCCTCGGTGACGGTCTCCCGATAGGCCACCTGGGGTTTGCCCACCCGGGCGTCCACCTTGAACTCCCGCATCAGGCGATCCACGATGATTTCCAGGTGGAGTTCCCCCATGCCGGAGATGATGGTCTGGCCGGTGTCCGTGTCGCTATGGACCCGAAACGACGGGTCTTCCGCGGCGATCTTCCCCAGGGCCTGTCCCAGCTTGTCCTGGTCCGCCTTGGTCTGGGGTTCGATGGCGATATCGATGACCGGCTGCGGGATATGCAAGGTCTCCAGCACCACGGGGTCCCGCTCATCCGCCAGGGTGTCGCCGGTGGTGGTATTCTTGAGTCCCACCGCGGCCACGATGTCCCCGGCATAGGCCTCGCTGATCTCTTCCCGCTTGTTGGCGTGCATCTTGAGGAGGCGTCCAATGCGCTCCTTGACGCCCTTGGTGGCGTTCAACACGCTGCCGCCGGAGGCCAACACCCCGGAATAAATCCGCAAAAAGGTGAGATGGCCGATGAAAGGGTCGCTCAACAGCTTGAAGGCCAGCGCGGCCAGCGGCGCCTCATCCGCGGGAGGCCGCTCCACCACGTTGCCTTTGGCGTCCATCCCCTGTACCGGGGGGACATCCTGCGGCGACGGCAGAAAGTCCACCACCGCGTCCAGCAAGGCTTGCACCCCTTTGTTCTTGAAGGCCGAGCCGCACAGGACCGGCACGATCTCGAGGCCGATGGTGCCCCGGCGCAGCGCCGCCTTGATGAGGGCATCCTCCACCGGCTCGTCGGCCAGGTAGCGCTCCATGATGCCTTCGTCCACTTCGGAGAGGATTTCCAGCATCTCGTTCCGGGCTTCCTCCGCCCGGTCCCGGTAAGCCGCGGGGATGTCCACCACCTCAAAGAGCGTGCCTTTGCCGGTCTCGTCGTACACGATGGCGTGCATCCGGATGAGATCGATCACGCCCTGGTACCGGTCTTCCTCCCCCAGGGGGAGCTGCACCAGCACCGGAGTGGCCTTGAGGCGCTCCCGCATCATCCTAAGGCACCGGTTAACGTCCGCGCCCACCCGGTCCATCTTGTTGATGAAGGCCAGCCGGGGGACGCCGTAGCGGTCGGCCTGGCGCCACACTGTCTCGCTTTGGGGCTCCACCCCGCCCACCGCATCGAACACCGCCACCACCCCATCCAACACCCGCAGGGACCGCTCCACTTCAATGGTGAAGTCCACGTGCCCCGGCGTATCGATGATGTTGATGCGATGGTCCTTCCAGTAGCAGGTGGTGGCCGCGGAGGTAATGGTGATGCCGCGCTCCTGTTCCTGGGCCATCCAGTCCATCACGGCCTGGCCGTCGTGCACTTCACCCAAGCGGTGCGTCACCCCCGTATAGAAGAGGATGCGCTCCGTGGTGGTGGTTTTACCGGCGTCGATGTGGGCCATAAACCCAATATTCCGTACCCGGTATAGCGGGGTCTGTCGTGCCAAATTTTTTACTCGTTTTTCGTTGTTCGTTTTTCGTTTTTCGTTCAGAGGCTCACTCTCTTGGCCCTGGTTCTAACCAAAAACCAAAAACGAAAAACCAAAAACGGATCTTTTCCTACCATCTATAGTGCGCAAAGGCCTTGTTGGCCTCCGCCATCTTATGCGTGTCTTCCCGTTTCTTAATGGTGGTCCCGCGGTTGTTGGCCGCGTCCAACAGCTCCCCGGCCAGTTTGGCCTCCATGGATTTTTCGCTCCTGGCCTTGGAGTAGTTGATGATCCAGCGGATGGCCAGAGAGACGCGGCGGTCGGCCCGCACTTCCACGGGCACCTGATACGTGGCGCCGCCCACCCGGCGAGATTTCACCTCGATCAAGGGCTTGACGTTTTCCACCGCCTGGTGGAACAGCTTCAGGGGGTCGTCGTTGCCCCGCTGGCCCACGAGCTCCATGGCGTTGTAAAGGATGCGCTGGGCTGTGCTCTTCTTGCCCCGCTCCATCAGGCCGTTGATGAACCGGCTCACCAGGATGTCGTTGTATTTCAGGTCTTGGGGAACAGGCCGCTTGACCACTCCGCCTTTTCTCGGCATATTAACCTCTGTTTTCTGTTTACTGTTTTCTGTTTTCTGTCGGTTAATTCCAGGCTTGACGCCCTAAATTTTTCGGCTTTTCACAGAAAACCGAAAACAGAAAACCGTCTTTACTTAGGCCGCTTGGCGCCGTACTTGGACCGTCCCCGCCGGCGATCCTGGACCCCGGACGCATCCAGGGTGCCCCGAATCACATGGTACCTCACCCCGGGCAGATCCTTCACCCGGCCCCCCCGGATGAGCACCACCGAGTGCTCCTGGAGGTTGTGGCCGACCCCGGGGATATAGGTGGTCACCTCGATGCCGTTGGTGAGCCGCACCCGGGCCACCTTGCGCAAGGCCGAGTTGGGTTTCTTGGGCGTGGTGGTATAGACCCGGACACACACCCCCCGCTTTTGGGGACAGCTTTGCAGGGCCGGAGACGCGGTCCGCTTCTTCTGCTGCTCCCGGCCTTTGCGAATCAACTGGTTGATAGTGGGCATACGCGCTCCGCTTCCGACTGCCTTTTTAAAAACTCGTTTTTCGTTCCTCGTTCTTCGTTTTTCGTGCTTCTGGTCTCTTTTATCGGCTTCGGTTTCTAACCAAAAACCAAAAACGAAAAACCAGAAACGGTATTATTGAGCCCCTCAGTTATCCCCCTCTCCCCCTTGGGGAGAGGGTTGGGGTGAGGGGGTTACTTTTCTTGATCCAGGCGCGGCCTCCGCATGCATGAGCGACAGCTCCATATCGAAAGCCACTAAAATTATTTATTTTAATTGAAAGCAGGTATATTTGTCAACCCATTATTGTTCGGCTACGGCCTCAGCCTCGGGCTCCACCCCCGCCTCCATTTCAATCTCGAGGATTTCCGGCGGCGGCAGTTCCCCCGCTTCGGCTTCGCTCATCTTGATGTCCAGTTCCCGGTACTGCGCCAGGCCGGTACCCGCCGGGATCAGCCGCCCCATGATCACGTTTTCCTTGAGGCCCCGGAGGTAATCGATCTTCCCCTGGACCGCGGCGTCCGCCAGCACCTTGGTGGTCTCCTGGAAGGAGGCCGCCGAGATCCAGCTTTCGGTGGTCAGGGAGGCCTTGGTGATGCCCAAGAGCAGCGGTTCACCCGTGGCCGGTCGTTTTCCCTGGGCCATGGTTTGGTCGTTCCGCTCTTCGAAGACCCATTTCTCCACCTGCTCGCCCATGAGGAATTCCGTGTCGCCCGGGTCCACCACCTTGATGCGCCGGAGCATCTGGCGCACGATCACTTCGATGTGCTTGTCGTTGATCTTGACGCCCTGGAGGCGGTAGACTTCCTGGACTTCATCCACCAGGTAGCGGGCCAGTTCCTTCAAGCCCCTGATGTTGAGGATGTCGTGGGGGTTGGCCGAGCCGTCCATTAACGCATCCCCGGCCCGGACGTAGTCGCCTTCCTGGACGGCCACGTGCTTGCCTTTGGGGATCAGGTACTCCTTGGGTTTGCCCACTTCCGGGGCGACGATAATCTTGCGCTTGCCCTTGATGTGCCGGCCGAAGGAGACCACCCCGCTGATTTCGCTGATGATGGCGGTCTCTTTGGGCTTGCGTACTTCGAAGAGCTCCGCCACCCGGGGCAGACCCCCGGTGATGTCCTTGGTCTTGGTGGTTTCCCGGGGAATCTTGGCGATGACGTCGCCCGGGAACACCGGGTCGCCTTCATTCACCATGATGATGGCCCCCATCGGCATAAAGTACCGGGCCGAAGCCGGCGACCCCGGAATCTTGGCGGTCTGGCCTTCCGCGTCCTTGACCGAGATGCGGGGCCGCAGTTCGGCGTCTTTGCTCTCCACGATGAGGCGGGAGGCCTTGCCCGTCACCGGGTCCACCCGTTCCTGCACCGTGATATTGTCGAGGATGTCGCCGAACTTGATGGTGCCCCCAACTTCCGTGAGCATGGCGTTGGTGAAGGGGTCCCATTCCGCCAGGACCTGGCCGGCCTGCACTTCCTGGCCCTCCTTCACCTTGACGTGGGCCCCGTAGCTCAGAGGGTAGCGCTCCCGTTCGATGCCCTTTTCGCTCACCAGGAGCAGTTCCGCCTGGCGGGAAAGGTTCACCAGATCGCCGAAGCGGTCCACCACCGATTTCATGGCGGCATCGAAGCGCACCCAGCCCTGCACCCGGGCCACGTGGACGCTCTGTTCCGCCCGCCGGGAGGCCGTGCCGCCGATATGGAAGGTGCGCATGGTGAGCTGCGTGCCGGGCTCGCCGATGCTCTGGGCCGCCAGGATGCCGATGGCCTCCCCCATGGACACCGTGGTGCCGTGGCCCAAATCCCGGCCGTAGCACTTGGCGCACACGCCCCGGCGCGTCTGGCAGGTGAGCACCGAACGGATCTGCACCTTTTCCAGGCCGGAGTCTTCGATGCGCCGGGAGGCGTCCTCGTCGATCTCCTCGTTGGACTCCACCAGCACTTCGCCGGTATGGGGATCGACGATATCTTCCAGGGCCACCCGGCCCAAGACCCGGTCGCCCACCCGTTCGATGATCTCGCCGCCTTCCACCAGGGGCGTCACATTGATGCCGTCGATGGTGCCGCAGTCCTCTTCGGTGATGACCGCATCCTGGGCCACATCCACCAGACGCCGGGTCAGGTAACCGGAGTTGGCGGTCTTCAGCGCGGTGTCCGCCAGACCTTTCCGGGCGCCGTGCGTCGAAATGAAGTACTGCAGCACGGTCAGGCCTTCCCGGAAGTTGGCGGTGATGGGGGTTTCGATGATTTCCCCGCTCGGCTTGGCCATCAGACCCCGCATACCCGCCAGCTGCCGCATCTGGTCTTTGCTGCCCCGGGCGCCGGAGTCGGCCATCATGAAGACCGGGTTGAAGGAGGCCACCTCTTCCTGGTGGACTATGGTCTTGCCCGGGTTTTCCGGGTCCGGTTCCTCCCGGGCCACCACCTCCCGGGCCATTTCCGCCATCATCTCCGCGGCGATCTCGTCAGTGGCCTTGGCCCAGATATCCACCACCTTATTGTATTTTTCCCCTTCGGTGATGAGACCTTCCTGATACTGCTCCTCCACCTGGGTCACTTCGCTCTGGGCCTGCTTGAGGATCTCCGTTTTGCGTTTGGGAATCACCATGTCGGCGATGCCGATGGAAATTCCCGCCTTGGTGGCGTAATGGAAACCCAGGTCCTTCAGGCGGTCGGCCAGCAGCACCGTATGCTTGATGCCGCATTGGCGATAACAGGTGGCAACGAGCTTGCGGATCTCCTTTTTGGTCATGGTGCTGTTGATGAGATCAAAGGGCAGCTCCAGAGGCAGGATCTCTTTTAACAGCACCCGGCCCACCGTGGTCTGGTAGATCTTCCCTTCGATGCGCACCGGGATTCTAGCCTGGAGGTGGACCTGGCCCTGGTCATAGGCCACCCGCACCTCCTCCGGAGAGGAGAAGGGCATCGGCTTTTTATCATCATGGGGGACGCGCTCCCCTTTGGCCAGGGGTCTCTCCCGGGTAAGGTAATAGAGCCCCAGCACGATATCCTGGGTAGGCACGATAATGGGGTCGCCGTTGGCGGGCGAAAGGATGTTGTTGGTGGACATCATCAGGGCCCGGGCTTCAATCTGGGCCTCGATGGACAGGGGCACATGCACCGCCATCTGGTCGCCGTCAAAGTCGGCGTTGAACGCGGTGCACACCAGGGGGTGGAGCTGGATGGCCTTGCCTTCAATGAGCAGGGGTTCAAAGGCCTGGATGCCCAGGCGGTGCAGGGTGGGCGCCCGGTTTAGCATTACCGGGTGTTCCCTGACTACCTCGTCCAGGATATCCCACACCTCGGGGGTCTCCCGCTCCACCAGGCGCTTGGCCACCTTGATGGTGGTGGCATAACCCCGGGCCACCAGCTTATGGAAAATAAAGGGCTTGAAAAGCTCCAGGGCCATCTGCTTGGGCAGGCCGCATTGATGCAACCTGAGTTCCGGGCCGATGACAATCACCGAGCGCCCGGAGTAGTCCACCCTTTTCCCCAGCAAATTCTGGCGGAACCGCCCCTGCTTGCCTT
>JBAVUP010000015.1:0-7808 GCA_049696835.1 Desulfobaccales bacterium | reverse complement strand
CCCCAGGAGGTGGCTCTGGAGGTGGCCCTGGGCGAGTTCTATGGCGCGCCCTACCGCTCGGGGGGCACCACCCCCGCCGGGGTGGATTGCTCCGGGTTAATCCAGGCCCTGTATCAACGGGCGGGCGTGCATCTGGCCCGCACCGTGGCCCAGCAGTACCAGGAAGGCCGCCCGGTGGAGCGTCAGGATTTGCGCTTCGGTGACGTGGTCTTTTTCAACCGTTACTGCCAGAGCCGGGGCCGGGAGGTTTTCCTGGCCGGGATCCTGACGCCGGCATTCACCGATGAAGTCTGTCACAACGGCTTCTACCTGGGCGGAGGCCGATTCGTGCATGCCTCTCCTCGGGGGGTATTTATCAGCCGGCTCGATGCCGAGGTCTGGCGAGTCTCGTATCGCGGGGCGCGCCGCTATCTGCCGGGCGGCCCTTAATCTTTGCAAACCATGGCTCTGGAGGCCTTTATGCGGAAAAACGGGTTTTTTTACGGTGGTTGGCTGGGCTTGACCCTCTGGTTAGGGTTGTCCCTCCCGGTTGCGGTGGCCCAGGCGCAAGGCGGCTTGTTCAATGATTTTACCTTTGGCTTCTATGGGAACAACCGGGAAAGCCAGCGCTTGAACCGGGAGGATGTCATCGCCCGGGAAGGGTACTGCCCCACCGGCGGCTGCATCCTCCGCCTGGACCGCGTGACGATCAAGCCCAACCGGGCCCGGAAAGGCCAAACCCTGCTGCTAAGCACCACCTACACCATTCTCACCCCGGAGCAGGTGAGCCTCCCGGTGGCCATTACCCGGGAAATTTTCTACCAGGGAAAATCCCTGGGTAAGACCAAGAATATCGAGAGCCGCCGGCAAAACGGCACCTGGACCCAGGAAATCGATTTCACCTTGCCGGCCGATGCCGCGCCCGGCATCTATCGGCTGGTCACCCTGGTCACCACGGGCTACGGCACGGCCCAGGACACCACGGAATTCCAGGTGGATTGAGGCCGGACCCATTGCTGCCCGACTTTTGGTAAGACTCTCTTCCCCGCATGAGGCCCTGGGGCCGGCTCCTCTTCCGGTTGACCCGGATGAGCCCTGATAGTCAGGGAGCTGGCCCCGCCTGAAATCCCGTCGCAGTTATCCTCCAAGACCGCCTTTTTCAGGGATCCAACTTCCCTTTTAGCTGTTCTGCCATAATCCATCTCACCATACTCCTATCCCATCGGCCACCACTCCGTCAGGGAGGGGAGGCCGGGCTTTCCAGCCATTCATCCTCAATTTACCCCGTGGTCTTCCGGCTTTTGCAGGTTCAAATTCAGGCTTTCGGCGCCGGAAAAGCAGGATAGTCCCGATTCTCGTCCCCCGCCATTCGGCGCATAGTTCATCTTACTTCAACCCTAAGTAAAGATGAACATTAAGAAAACCACGACATGGCCGGATCAATCAACAAGTTCTTAGAAAATCTTACGGATGCTTTTCATGACCCTGTGAAGCTTTCACACGGCCATAGACTATGGGACCGGGGGTGACCAGAATGAACAGATTATTTCTCCGTATCATTATTAGTTTGATCATGATGTTGGGCTGGATTGCTCCTGCCTCGGCCGACTATAAATCCGACATCGGCTACACGCAGCTCCAGGCGGAGCTGGGCGCCAGCCTGCCCTCCGGCGCCGGTGTCAAGGTAACGCAAGTGGAAGCGCAAAATGGCATGCCTGATATAACGAATAGTGAATTTATCGGGAAAACCTTTACTGCCAAAACCTCGACCTTAACTACTTCCGGCCACGCCACGGCGGTTGGTACATACTTTTACGGCGACAGCTCCTCCTTCGCCCCTGGCATTACCTCCATCGACTGCTATAATGCCTCGGATTTTATCAGTTGGGGGTTTTTGAGCAGTCTCACCTACACTCCCTTGGCCTCCAGCAGCCGGGTAGCCAACCATAGTTGGGTAGGGAGCATGTCTGCCGCTTCCGCCGTCAACGTCCTGGCTCGCTTGGATTGGGTGATTAATCGTGATGAATATATCAACGTGGTGGGGATGAATAATGGCGGGGCTGGGGCTAATTATCCACTGCTGGGCAGCTCTTTTAACGCCATTGCCGTGGGCCTCAGCAATGGCGGCGCGGCGTATGGCTCATATGCGTTGGCCACCACCCCCAGCACCCCCTACGCCTCGGGCAGCCGGACCCGGCCGGACCTGGTGGCTCCCGCGGATTATACCAGCTATGCCACCCCCATGGTTGCTTCCGCGGCCGCGCTCCTGGTGCAGGTGGGCCATAACGGCGGCACTACCCTGTCTACGGATCCGGTGGTCAGGTCCACCACCAATCGGAACGGGGATACCATTTACAATGGCGAAAGGTCCGAAGTGGTTAAATCGGCCCTCATGGCCGGGGCCAGCCGCACCAGCCCCAATTTCGGCCAAAGCTATGTTGTCAATACTGCCAATGGCTTAAACAATGTTTATGGGGCTGGCCAACTGAATATCTCTAACAGTTACCATGTGATCGCCGGTGGCGAGCAAAACAGCCGGGAAGATTACCTCGCCGGCGGCGGGGAAATCAAGGCGGCGGGGTTCGATTACGATCCCGCTTTCGGCGGCGCCAATGGCAGTAACAAGACCGCAACCTATATTTTTAGAACCCTCACTTCTGGCGATTTGTCCGCCTCCCTGGTCTGGAACCTCAAGGTTGCCGGGGATTCCGGGCCGGGATTCGACACCACCGCCACCCTGTACCACCTTGGCCTCTATCTCTATGACGTCTCTGATAATAATCGACTGGTCGCCAGTTCGGACAGTTCCGTGGACAATACGCAAAACCTGTGGACTTCCTTGATCAGCGACCAGACTTACCACCTCGTCGTCGCGGCCGACCTGGGCCAGCTTGATTTCCTCTGGGACTACGGCCTGGCCTGGGATAGTACGGCGGAGACCAGCCACGCCCCCGTGCCTCCCTCGGTCTATCTCCTGGGCTCCGGATTGGTGGCGATTCTGATTCTCCGGCGGAAGCGCACCTTAAGCTAACGTAATTTGCCGCTTTTCCTCCGGCTCCCCTACCCCGGTATGCATGGGAGTCGGGCCGCCGCGCCAGCCGCATCGCCAAACCGGCCCCGAGTCTTTTTAGACCCGGGGCCGTTCAAGTTTCCATCCTCTGACGATCCCGGCCATAAGGGGCCAGGGCCTTCATGCCCGGGCCCCTTATGCTTTTATCCTATCCGCACAGGCGCACCGCGGGCACCAGGGGCCGCAGGCCGCACCCGGGTTCCGCTTCGGCCACCATCAGGCTGATGCGGCCGCAGCCCCGGGTAAAGAGGAAGTGCCAGGCGTCTTCCACGCTAAAAAAGCCCTGCTCCGGGGCCACCATGGCCACCCGGTCGGCGCTCTGGCCCAGGGCTCGGGTTGCCTCCGCCGGATCGAAATCTTCCGGCAGCTCAGCGCCGCCCACCAGGTACACGATCAGGCCATCTTTCATCCGATCCTCCAGTGATCTGAAAATGTGGGGAGGCGATGCCTCCCGGGAGCCGAGCCGCACCCCCGGCTGGGGCCCATAAAAAAATCCCCGGGTCTCTTGAGACCCAGGGATGGCACCCAGCTTTCTTGATCCCAGGGGAGCCCAAAGGCGCGGGGCCTCGGGCCGGCCGGCCGTCCCCTCCGCGGGGCACGTCGGGCCAACCAGATGGGCAGGTCTTCTGACTCCCGGATCCCCCTACTCCCCGCGCCTTCCCATCCCCGTCGTCCGGGAACAGTGGCATTCGCAGGTTTCGTCCCCGGTTACAGCGGCGGGACCGTGCCGGACTCGCACCGGCTTCCCTGTTCAACCCTTACGGGCACCCATCTGCTCTTACCGGACATCATAGAAAAATGCCCTTTGTCTGTCAAGGATGAAAAAATTCCTGAAAGCTGGCCCAGAAAGAGATATAATTTCAGGCAACCCCAGAAAGACGCAAGCTATGGTGCCGGGACAGATCAATTACCTGCGGGTTTCCATCACTGACCGCTGCAATCTTCAGTGTTTCTACTGCACCCCCTGGGGCGGCTGGGAGAAGCTGCCCTGCGGGGAGATCCTGCGCTACGAAGAACTGCTGCGCCTGGCCGGGGTAGCCGTCGGGGTGGGCATTCGCAAGGTCCGGGTCACCGGCGGCGAGCCCCTGGTGCGCCGGGGCGCCCTGGACTTCATCGCCCGCCTGCGCCAGGTCCCCGGGATCGAGGAAGTCTGCCTCACCACCAATGGGGTGCGCCTGGCGGAACTGGCCCCGGACCTCTACGCCACCGGCTTGCGCCACCTCAACCTGAGCCTGGACACCTTACGCCGGGACCGCTACCGGGAACTCACCGGCTTCGACCATTTCGCCGACGTCATGGCCGGAATGGAGCGGGCCGCCGCCCTGGGCTTTTCCCCCATCAAAATCAACTGTGTGGTGCTCAAGGACCTCAACGACGACGAGTTCCTGGATTTTGCTTTGCTGACCCGGGAGCAGCCCTTCCAGGTGCGCTTCATCGAGTTCATGCCCACGGTGGATGAGGCGCGCTGGCGCCGCCACTTCCTGCCCATCGCCGAGGTCCGCCGGCGACTGGCCGGGCTGGGTCCCCTGGAACCCGTAGCCGCCGGCGCCACCGCCGGCCCCGCCCGGACCTGCCGCATCCCCGGGTTCCGGGGGGAGCTGGGTTTTATCAGCTCAATCAGTGATCATCACTGCCCGACCTGCAACCGCCTGCGTCTCACTGCCGCCGGCCGGTTGCGGCCGTGCCTCTTCGCCGCCCCGGAGTTGGATCTGAAAGGACCGCTGCGTCAGGGCGCCTCTGACGAGGCCCTGGCCCAGCTCTTCCGGGAGGCCATCCACGTGAAAGGCTGCATCTCCCCAGCTTCTCCCTCCCATCGGCCCTCCCGAGCCATGGTCAGCATCGGCGGCTGATCCGGCCCTGCCGTTATCTTCTCAACCATCTAAAAAAGTTCACCTATTACTTCCCGGAAGAGTATATAATCAACAGATTAAATTCCCGGAGAGGCGCCATGAAGCTGAGTATTATCGTGCCGATTTACAATGAAAAGGCTACGTTGGAAGAAATCTTTCGCCTGGTGCAGGCAACCCCTTACCAGAAAGAGATTATTGCGGTGGATGACGCCTCCACCGACGGTTCCCGGGAAATCCTGGACCGGCTGGCCCAACAGTATGACAACGTCAAGGCCTTTTACCACCAGCGTAACCAGGGCAAAGGCGCGGCGTTGCGGACCGGTTTCGCCCAGGTGACCGGGGATGTGGTGATTATCCAGGACGCCGATCTGGAGTATCGCCCCGCCGATTACCCGTCGTTACTGGAGCCCATCGAACAGGACGTGGCCGATGTGGTGTACGGCACCCGGATGGTGGGCGGCCGGCCCCACCGGGTCCTGTTTTTCTGGCATTACATAGGCAACCGGGCCGTGACCACCCTCTCCAACATGTTCACCAACCTGAATCTGTCCGACATGGAAGTCGGCTACAAGGTCTTCAAGGTCGAGGTTTTGCAGGGCATCGAGATCAAGTGCGAGCGCTTCGGCGTGGAACCGGAACTCACCGCCAAGATCTCCAAAAAGCGCTGGCGCGTCTATGAAGTGCCCATCCAATACCATGGCCGGGACTATGCCGAAGGCAAAAAGATCACCTGGAGAGACGGTATCGCTGCCATCTTCCACATTATCCGCTTTAAATTGGCGGATTAAGCGAGGCGGACGTCCGGGGCCGGCGCCTCGTCAACTGGCAGAAATATGACACCGGTTAACACCTGGCGACATTGGTTGGTGAGGCTGGTCCTCGCCCTGTGGGGCTTGCAGGTCTTGTGGTTGATCTGGCACTTCGGGCCGGAGGCGGGGGACCTGGCCCATCGGCTGGCCCACCGGGACGTGGGCGCCGCCATCCGGCAGGAAGAACCCCTCTACCGCTGGGCCGCCGCCCTCAGAACCGTTATCCCCCAGTCCGCCACGTATGTCTTCCTGGATGACTACGCCGCCGGCAAAGAAATCGAGGTCCGCTATTTCATGGCTCCCCGGCGGCATATCCTCCTGTCGCCGGAGATTCCCGCCAGTTTCCTCTTTTATAGGCTGCATCAGGAGCAGGCCGCTTTTCTCCTCATCCGGGAGGGTCAAAAGCCTTTGGGACCCGGGGCCCAAGCCGCGCGCCACTCCCCGGCCTTCCAACCGTTAACCCTCCCGGGCCCGGGACTGGTCTTCCGGGTGGATGCCCCTCTCCTGCGCTGGGGCTTTTATGATTGACACGGCAGTAGCGCTGCTGCGCCTGGTGCTGGGGTTGGGAGCCGTGTTCATCCTGGGCTATGCCTGGCTCCCCCTCCTGGTCCCCCGTCCCCGGGATTTCACCCGGGGAGAACAGGCCGCCTTCAGCTTCGGGATCGGCACCCTGACCCTCACCTTCTGGATGCTGGCCCTGACCTGGTTTGGGGTGCCCTTCAGCCTGGGGTTGATTGTGGGGCCGCCCCTGATTATCGCCGCGCTCCTGCTCCTGACTCCCCGGGGGCGCGCCGCCCGGCGGGAGGAGATGCCGGCGCCCCGGTGGCGCCCGCGGCTTGACTTTAAAGGCTGGGACTGGCTCTTCCTGGGTCTGTTGGGGGCAGTGTTCCTCTATGCGCTGCCCCGGGCCGCACTCTATCCCATTTGGGCCTGGGATGCCGTGGCCACCTGGGGCTGCAAGGCCAAGATCTTTTATACCACCCGGGGCCTGGATCTCTCCTGCGTCGACGCCCACAACTATTATCCCAACCTCGTCCCCCTTCTCCTGAGCTACCTCTACTTCGCCCTCGGCCGGGTGAACGATCACCTGGCCGAGGCCGTGTTCCCGCTCTGGGGCGGGCTGCTCTTGGCCCTCTTGTACTCCCTGGCCCTCCGGTTGGGCCTGAGCCGCCGCCGGGCCCTGGGCCTCACTGCCTTTCTGGCCCTGAACGGCACCGTGTTCATCGTCCACCTGTACATTGCCTACGCCGATCTGCCCCTGGCCTTCTTTACCCTGGGGGGGGCCGGCCTCCTCTACCTCTGGCTGGCGGACACCGCGCCCCGGGGCAGCCTGACCCTGGCGGCCTGCTGCCTGGCGGGCATGGCCTGGTGCAAGTACGAAGGCCCTCCCCTGGCCGCCACCCTGCTCCTGGCCGCGGCGCTGACCCTGGCCTGGCTGCGCCCGGCCCGCTGGCTCCGCCGCCTGGGACACCTGACCGTGCCGCTGGCCGGCCTCATCGCCGGCTATCTCCCCTGGCGGCTCTTCACGGTCCAGCAAAACATGGAAATCGGCGCCGACCACATCCAGGGCTTTTATCCCCAGCAGTTGGTCAAAGCCTTCAGCTTCCTGCTCGCCGGGCTGGCGGACCCCTTTTACTTCGGGTTTCTGTGGCCGGCGGTGGTCCTGGCCCTCATCTTCGCCGGCCGCCGCCTGTGGCGCTCCCCCCGCCTCTTCCTGGTGTTGGTCCTGGGGGGGAATCTGGCGGCCATCCTCCTGGCCTACGCCCTGGCCCCCACCGGCGACTCGGAGTTCCCCGCCTATGTCCGGGCCACCCTGGACCGGCTGCTCCTGCACCTTACGCCCGTGGCCGCCTTAATGGTGGGGTTGGGCCTGAAAGACTTGGGCGAGGTGGGAGAGAACCGAGAACTGCCCGGACTTTCTCAAGAGACCGGGCCAGCTCCATGAGGCTCAGGCCAGAGGTTCAGACCAAGTCCGCCTACAAACGGAAATCTTTTTGTAGGGGCGGACCCATGTGTCCGCCCCAGGCTTTTTAGTGGCACAGGCTTCCAGCCTGTGTTCCTTTAACCCCCTCTCCCCCCAGCGGGGGGAGAGGGCTGGGG
>JBAVUP010000014.1:0-66875 GCA_049696835.1 Desulfobaccales bacterium | reverse complement strand
TGATCGCCAGAATGCCCGCCGCAGCCAGCCCCTTATACAGGGCGCCCATGACGTAGTTGCTTTTCCCCAAACGCACAAAGTAGGTGCCGATGACCGAGGCGATGATGGACACGCCGCCGATGACCATGGGGAAGACGATGGCAGGAGAACCGGCGCCGTACACGGTGAAGGCCAGCAGCATGGCGGCCACCACGGTGACGACATAGGTCTCATAGAGGTCCGCGGCCATCCCGGCGCAGTCACCCACGTTGTCGCCCACTTGGTCGGCGATGACCGCGGGGTTGCGGGGGTCGTCCTCGGGGATGCCGGCTTCCACTTTACCCACCAGGTCGGCGCCCACGTCCGCCGCCTTGGTGTAGATGCCGCCGCCCAACCGGGCAAACACGGACACCAAAGAGCAGCCGAAGCCCAGACCGATCAGGGCGTGCATGGCTTGCTGAGGAGCAGCCGTCATCAAGAATTTGTAGTAGCCGGCCACGGAGAGCAGGGCCAGGCCTACTACCAGCATGCCGGTGACGGAGCCGCCCCGGAAGGATACTTTCAGGGCGTGGGCCATGCTGGTAAAGGCTGCCTGGGCGGTGCGCACATTAGCCCGCACCGACACGTACATGCCGACGTAGCCGGCCAGGGCCGAACCCACCGCGCCGATGACGAAGCCGATGGCGGTGTATTTGCCCAAACCGAACAGGAGCACGAACACGACCGCGCCCACCATGGCCACCGTCTTATACTGCCGATTCAAGAAGGCATTGGCCCCTTCCCGCACCGCCGCGGAGATTTCCTGCATCCGGGGATTGCCGGCGTCCTGTTTCAGGACCCAGGTGGTGGTGAACAGGCCATAGGCCACGCCCACTGCGCCACAGATCAACGCAAAAGTCATAATATCCATACCGTCCCCTATCCTCCTATAAAGTAATGATTTCCTTAAGGTTTAAGGTCTTTACCCAAAACTCCCAAGCTAAACGTACATCACCTCCCCTATCATGTTTCTGGAACTGTGCGCAATTTATTAGCTGAATGTCAATTCATACCCTAGAATGACACCGGGTGTAAAGGAAAAATTTCACAAGTCCGATTTATTGGGGCCGGATTCTTCCGGAAAATCGGGGCCGGGGAGCAGGGTTGCCCGGTTGGCGGATAAATTTTTTTTCTCATGCAGCTCAGCCGCCAACTCCGGGTGGCGTTTAGGGTCCACTACCACCACGCCGTGGCGTTCCGCCAGGGTCAGGAGGTATTGGTACTCCAGGGCCTGCTTCTGCAGGCGGTACCGCAGCCAGAGGCGCAGCGGCAGGTATAACAGCGCCAGGGCCAGCAGCGCAATGAAGGCATAGGAACCGCCCAGCCCGATGAACTTGATGGCCGCGGTGACGAGAGACAGCGCGGCCCGCCCTTGCACCACGAACACCAGGAGGGCCATGAACAACAGCAGCCCCAGGAGGTAGCGCAGCCGCCGCCAGCGCGGGCTCCGGAAACCCCGGGGCGCATTTCCCGCCGCGGCCGGCGCCTCCGGGCTGAGCATCTCGAACCCCTGGATGATGAGCCCGAACAGGAACAACAGGGCAATGGGCGCCACAAACGCGGCCAGCAGGTATGGGCTCCAGGGGAACGGAATGACCTGGGGGTGTGCGGTGAAGATGCCTTCATCCATCTGCCAGATGAGGGTGAACACCAGGATGAGGACCTCCACCAGCCCCACCACCACCAGGAAGCTGTTGAAAACGTAGCGCTTCTCCAGGGGATCGTAAAAATTGAAGAATCTGGTCATGAACAGGTATCGGTCTTCAGGTTTCGGTCTTCGGGGAAAATAGGCGGTTCGTCCGGCTCACCGGCGTGCATTCCCACCAATAGAGCCACGCGGCCCACAGCAGGAGAAGCCCGTCTTCCAAGACCGGCACCCAACCCACCTGGCGCTGGAAAAACAGGCCGCAGCCGCAATCGATGTTCAAGCCCCGGGCCATGCTGATGAAGATCACCACGAGGAAGCTGGCCAGCACCATCGCCAGGAGGAGCAGGCAACTCCGCCGCTTGAGCCCGATGGCCAGGGCCAGACCCGCGGCGATCTCGACCCATGGCAGGCCCGCGGCCACCGCGCCCACCAGGCTCCCCGGCAGCAACCGGTAAGCCTGGACGGCTTCGGCAAATTCATAGGGGTGCAGGTATTTTTGCAGCCCGGCATAGAAAAACAGCCCGCCCAACCCCACTTCCAGCAGTCGGAGCGCCACCTTACTACCGCTTATCCGCAAATCTCACTCCAATAACCATGGGCGAAAAGGCAAATCTTCCCCTTTTCGCCCTTCATTTACTGGTGTCTGCGGGGTAGCCGGCTCCGTCCCAGGCCCGAAATCCCCCCACATAAGCCATCACCCGGGTATATCCCAGGGCCTGCAGTTTTTCCGCCACCCGCAAGGATAGATCGCAACTGACCTCGCCGCAGTACACCACGATCTCCCGGTCCTTGGCTATGCCGGGCACCTGGTCGGCCCCGCCCTTCTCCAGCAGGCTCGGGTACAGATTGAGGGCCCGGGGGATGTGCAATTCGGCATACTCCTCGGGGGGCCGGGCGTCGATGAACAGGGCCTGGCCCTTCTGAAACATGGCGTAGGCCTGGGCCAGGTTGACGGTTTTCACCCCCTGGAACTCGTGTTCCCGGCGCTGGGCGCGATTCTGTTCGATCTTGGCGGCCAACTCGCCCCGCCAGGATTGGACCACCAGGGGCCACCGCTGCATCAACCCGAAGAGCAGCCCGACCCCCAGGATAAACCCGGCCCAGGCCAGGTCATGTCGCCACCGGCGCGTCATTGGGGCTACTTAGCCTCCGTCTCGGCCGGGGAGGGATTTTGGGGCGCGCCGGGCGGCGGCTCGACCTCTGAAGCGGTGTAATGCTTCTTGCCCGCATAGTAAAAGGGTATGGGGAGGAAACCCTCGTCTTCCTTGTCGAAGCCTTCTGCTTTGGTCTGGTGGTAATAACGCCATACCCGCCCGTTCTTCAGGTCCACCAGGAAGATCTGCTTGCCGTCGGCCACCATCTGGAACCGGGACCCCAGGGCCTGGGAGGGCAATTTTTGCAGGCTCAGGGCCTCTCCTTTCGCCTCGCGGGAAATCTGTTGGGCCTTCAAGTCCTGGGCGACCTGCTGGGCCAACTGGCCATGGAAATACGGGCTGTAGAGCCAAAAGAGACTGGCGCCCACGCCCCCCACCAACAAACTGATGAGCACGGTCCATGTCCAACCCTTATTGCGCGCCATCCGACACCTCCGTTTGACGGATATTGCTGAAATATGGCAAAACAATTAATGCATCATAAGAGATTGTTTTGCTTTTCCTCATCCGTTGGACTTTTGCGCTGTCGCGGAGCTCTCTTAAAAGTTGCATCAGGGGCCAAACGTGGGTAATCTAATTTTTGCCCTGCCAATAGCTTTTTAATAGTTACAATTTGTAACCGGGGACACTGCAGTCCCGGCCAATGCTCCGGCTGGTAAAATCCGGCGGTGGCCGCTTCTTTCACCATCGGCTCGGTTGGTTCTTGCAGGGTAATAAATGCACCAATGGCGGCCTTTTCTCGCTCCAATACACCTTTCAGATCACGAATTTGGCTTACCGTTACCTTGCCACTCTTGACCTGCACTATCAATTTTTTCGCCTTGCCATTGGGGTCATCAATAAAATTGATGATACCATCTATGCCGGTATCTGCTCCCTTTTTCTTTTCTTGGGCCGGTCGGGCATCGACCAAGCCCAAAGCCCACCATTCAAATTGGTAACGGTTTTGCCTGGCTAAGGCCTTAGAGCCAGCCAAATCTTTGGGGTCACCGATCATTGCATAATCTGAAAGTTCTGACTCAAAGGCCGTTCTCAGCCTATTCTTTATAAGGGTTATAGCCAGATGTGTTATATCGATGCCGATCCAGCGCCGGTGCAACCGCTCAGCCACCGCGATGGCGGTGCCACAGCCGCAAAATGGATCAAGAACTATATCAGCTTCATTGCTGCTGGCTTTAATGATCCGTTCTAATAAGGCTTCCGGCTTTTGAGTCGGGTAACCTAAACGTTCTTTGGAAGCTTTATTGATAATATTAATTTCCCACCAGTCGCGAGGGGCCACTCCGGTTCGCTCCTCCAAATAATCGCGATAGGCGAGTCCAGGGTACATTTTTTCGTGTTCCAGCCTCAAGCCATCTGCGGCTCTGATGGGAGAACCTTTGATATTCCTGCCTCGAATTTGAAAATGCCCCTTTTCATCTTGATATTTGAATTTAGATAATGTCACCTGCGAATATTGCTCCATAACGGCTTGCCAGTTGAAAATTCTCGGACTATTAACGTCCTTACAGTAAAATAAAATTATATCATGTTTCTTATTCCATTGCAGCAGTATCCTCTCGCGCTCTTTATAGCACCATATTATTTCATTTAAAAAGTTATTAGCCCCAAATGTTGCATCCATTAAAGTTTTAAGGTAATGACTCGCGGTTGGATCACAATGGAGATAAATACACCCTGTAGACTTTAACACCCTCTTAAGCTCTATAAGCCTCACAGCCATCATGGTGAGGTAGGCCATCATATCATTGCGTCCTAAACAAGACCGCAATGCATCAATCAATGCCGCAAGTTTATCCGGTCCTCTGGTAATTATCTCATGGTAAGCTTTTTCAGATTCCATGCCCCAATGCCAGGTATCATCAAAGGCAGTAATTTGTGCCGCAGATTTTTCGCCGCTCTTTTCTTCAAAGAGAACATTATAAGTGGCATTGGAATTAAAGGGCGGGTCAAGATAGATAAGGTCCACGCTGTCATCGGCAATATGCTTTCTGAGAATATCTAAATTATCCCCGAAATAGAGCTTATTTTGCCAGGCTTTCTCAGGCATGCGTGGCCTCAGGAATAACGTAAATTTTCTGGATTATAAATCTTCCTAACCTATTCAAATTAATGCTTATGCCAATATTATGTTAAGTTATAATAAGATACTTATGAAATATGAAATCCCAAAGAAAATCACGGCCATCACCTTTGACCTGGGAAACGTCCTGGTCAAGGTGGATCACCTGCGCTTCTGCCGCCGCCTGGGCGCCCTGGCCGGTATCAGCCCCCAGGAGGTCTATGCCCGGGTGTTCGAGTCCACCCTGGAGACGGGCTACGATACGGGCCGCCTTACCTCTCGGGAGTTTTACCAAAGGGTCACGGCCCACTTCGGGGTCGCCCTCCCCTACGCCCACTTCTCAGACTTCTGGTGCGAGATCTTCGACCCCATGGACGGCATGGCGGAACTGGTCCGGCATCTGGAAAGCCGTTATCCCCTGTATCTGCTGTCCAACACCAACACCCTGCACTTCGAATACATCCAGGAGCGCTTCGGCGATCTCTTGCAGCGATTCCGCGCCTTCGTTTTATCTTACCAGATAGGCAGCCGCAAGCCGGAGCCGGCCATCTACCAGGCGCTCCTTCGCCGGGTGGGGCGCCCCCCGGAAGAGATCCTCTTCCTGGATGATAAGCCGGCGTTTGTGGCCGGAGCCCGCGGTCATGGTCTGGCGGCCTGGCAGTTTCATTCTCCCGGGGAGTTGCGCCGCGAGTTGGCGCGCCATCGCCTCTGGTAGAGGCCGGTTTCCTGTTTCCTGTTTTCTTTTTCTGTTGAAAAATCAGTTACTCCAACCTTTAATGCCGATACACCCAGCCAGCCCCACCTAAAACCCGGAACCCAAAACCTAAAAAGCCCTGCCGACCGCCTTATCCAGTTGGGCCTCGTACACCCGATAATTATACAGGGCCTGCACGAAATTCAAGTCAGCCTGGGAAAACTGCACCTGGGCATCGGTGAACTCAATGATGGTGCCCACTCCCGCTTGGTAGCGGCCCCAAGCCAGGCGCAGGTTTTCCCGGGCCGCCTCCAGGGCCTTCTTCGTGGCCCGGATGAGTTCCCACCCGGTCTTGACGTTCAAGTAGGACTGATTCACCTCCTTGGTGACGTTCTGCCGCAGCACTTCGCGATTTTCCATGGCCGCCCGCAGTTGGGCCTTATTCTGGTTGACCGAATAGGCGGTGGAAAAGCCCTCAAACAACGGGAAGGTCATGGCCGCCCCCACGTACCAGTTGCTGGGGAGGTTGGCCAGCGGCTGATCGACGCTCTGCCAGCCGTAGGCCGCGGTGGAGGAAAACGTGGGGAAATAGCCGGCCCGGGCCACCTGAATGCCGGCTTCGCTCAGCTCCTGGACGAAAAGGTTCTTCCGAATTTCCGGCCGCCGCTGCAGGGCCAGGGTCCTGAGTTCCTCGAGCGACCGGGGCTGGGTGGTCACTTCCAGCACATCCTCCACCTGGGTATAGGGCCAGGTCTTCAAACCCAGGGCATTCATGAGGGTGACCTGGGCCAACTGCACGTTATTTTTGGCCTGAATGAGGTTGGCTTCGGCCTGATAGAGGTTGGCTTCGGCCTTGGTCACGTCGATCTTGGCCTTTAACCCCACCTTATAAAAGCCCTGGGCCTGTTTCAGCAGATCCTGATTCTGGCGTACCGTGACGTCCTGGACTTTTTGGGCCCGGGCGGCGGCCAGGTAACCGAAATAGGCGGTGCGGGCGTCCAACACCACCTGTTGCCGGTTACCGGCATAATCCTGCTGCGTCTGGCCGAAGCTGGCCCGGGACTCGTGGATCAGACCGGGGGTCTTGCCGAAATCGTAAATCAACTGGTTAGCTTGAAACTGATAAAAATAATAGTTGCTCGTCGCCGCGCTGGAGACGCTGCTGATGGTCCCGCCCGTAGCCGCGGTCAGGGGTTTGCGGGAAGCAGAAGCAAAGGCGTTCCCGTAATAGTAATTCGCCACAAAATTGACCTGGGGCAGGTAGGCGGCTCGGGCGACCCCGATGTTATACCGGGCCGCGGCCATATTTTCCCGGGACTGCTTGATGCTGGGATGTTCCCCCAGGGCGATGTTAATGGCCTGCTTCAGAGTGAGGCTCCCTCCCGCTTCGGCCGCATCGGCGGCAGGGGCGGCCCCCGGGCCCGACGCCAGGAGGGCCAGAAGCCCGAAGAGCGCCCCGATCTTCCTGCCTGTATGCCTCATGCTTGCACTCCGCATCATTTCCCTTAAGCCGCTGAGGCGGCCCCGGTCCGCCCTGGTGCCTGCGTGCCCAGAGACCTGCCTCTTGAGGCCAGATGATATAACCCTTCAGGCATTAACTCAAGCCCCCCGCCCCGACCCGTCGGCACCCGGCGTCCGGCGCCCGTCACGTTCAGAGGCCGGAGATCACAAACCAGGCGGTCGGCGCCGGTGAAACTCCGTCGCCTGTTCGAAGGCGTAAGCCACCTGGAGCAACTCGGCCTCCCCGAACACCGGCCCCATGAGTTGCAGGCCGATGGGCAGGCCCAGAGAAGAAAAGCCGCACGGCACCGAAATCCCGGGAATCCCTCCCAGGTTGGCGGAAATGGTGAAGATGTCGGATAAGTACATGGTCAGCGGATCATCCACCTTTTCCCCCAGGCGGAAGGCCGGGGTCGGGGCCACGGGCGTGGCGATCACCTCGCACTGGGCCAACGCGGCCTCAAAGTCCCGGCGGATCAAGGCCCGCACCTGGGAGGCCTTCTTATAGTAGGCGTCATAGTAACCGGCGGATAAGGCGTAGGTGCCCAGCATGATGCGCCGCCGCACTTCGGCCCCGAATCCCCGGGACCGGGTTTGGGCATACATGTCCAGGAGATTCTTGCCTTCGGCCCGCACCCCGTACTTCACTCCGTCGTAGCGGGCCAGGTTGGAGGAGGCCTCGGCCACCGCCAGGACATAATAGGTGGCCACCGCGTATTCGGTGTGGGGCAGGCTCACCTCGATGAGGTCCGCGCCCAGGCCGGTCAGGGTCTGCAACGCCGCCTGCACCGCGGCCTCCACCTCCGGGTCCAGGCCCGCGCCGAAAAATTCCTTGGGGACCCCGATCTTGAGCCCCTTGATTTCGCGCCCCAGCTTCTCCTGGTAATCCGGCACCGGCACCGGCACCGAGGTCGAGTCCTGGGGATCGTGGCCGGCAATGGCCTGAAGCAGGATGGCCGCGTCCCGCACGTCCTTGGTCAGGGGGCCGATCTGGTCCAGCGAGGAGGCGTAGGCCACCAACCCGTACCGGGAGACCCGGCCATAGGTCGGTTTCATGCCCACCACCCCGCACAGCGACGCGGGCTGCCGGATGGAGCCGCCGGTATCGGACCCCAGGGAGGCGGTGCACAGGTCTGCGGCCACCGCCGCGGCCGACCCCCCCGAGGAGCCGCCGGGAATGTAATCCCGATGCCAGGGGTTGTGGGACGGGCCAAAGGCCGAGTTCTCGGTGGAGGAGCCCATGGCGAACTCATCCATGTTGAGCTTACCCAGGAACACCGCCCCGGCGCGGCGCAGCCGGGCGCACACCGTGGCGTCATAGGGGGGTACGAAGTTTTCCAGGATGCGGGAGCCGCAGGTGGTTCTCAGGCCCTGCGTGACCATGACGTCTTTGAGGCCCAGCGGAATCCCCGTCAGCGGCGTGGCGTCGCCGCGTGCCAGCCGGGCCGCGGCCTCCCGAGCCATAGCCCGGGCCCCGGCCTCATCCACGGTGATATAGGTGTTGAGTTCCCCGTCCCTTGCTTGGATGCGGGTGAGCAGGGCTTCGGTCGCTTCCGGGGGCGACACTTCCCCCCGGGCGATCAGGTCCGCCAGCCGGCTGATGGTCAGACTATAGACCGGTTCCCCCATGCCTCGCCTTTCTTAAAATCCAAAAACCCGACCTGGAACAAGCCTCATTATTTCAACCGAAAACCCAGAACCTAAAACCCAAAACCCTCTCAAATAATCCGGGGCACCAGAAAGGCGCCGTCTTCCTGGGCCGGGGCATTCTCCAAGGCCATCTCTCGGGAAAGACTGGCGGTGACCGTATCCGCCCGGAAGGCGTTGGATACGGGGATCACCTGGGCCAGGGGCGTCACCCCGGCGGTATCCAACTCCTGCAACTTCTCCACATAGGCCAGGATGTCATTGAGCTGCCGGGTGAAAAGATCGATCTCCGCCGGCTCCAGGCTCAACCGGGCCAGTTGCGCCACGTGGAGCACTTCATCTCGGGTCAAGGCCATGGGTTTCTCCTCACTATCGCCCCGGGGCGCAAAAATATCTTGATGCCAAAAAACCGGCTCCCCGCCCCGGTCAGACCGACCAGGACGGAATTTTACCAAACTCTATTATATACCCGATAGAGAAGTTGGGAGCCAAGAGAAATCCATCTGGGGCCATAACCTCTCATGCGGGTGCAGCCGGAGGCAAATCGAGACTTCCCTGGCCGGGGACCCCGGAAATTTCTGCCGCCGGCTTAACAAAACCGCGCTCAGAACAATCGGAATAAAAAGAAATAGTAAGCCCGCCAGCAGGAATTTGTGGTATTATGGTGGAAAAACCATTGCTGAACATATATATTTAATCATAATATCTAGTTTTCAGAGGACCTATCCCAGACGCCCCCTGTCCCTCTAGGAGATTTAAGGACTTCCGGAGATCTCTCGATGCATGGCAAGTGAGGGGTGAGTGCGGATCGTCCGGCTCACCGGAGCCTGGCCGGCCCAGCCGATGCCTGCCTCTTACGTCGGGAGTTGCCCGCTACGGGCTCGGGGCCGTTGGCCCTGAGTGGATTATCGAAACCAGCACAGATTGAAGGGGAGATGAACGCCATCCCGGATAACCACCTCCAAGAGATCGCTCGGCAGGTCCGCCTGGACATCGTCGAGATGCTGTATCGGGCCGGTTCCGGACACCTGGGCGGCTCCCTGTCGGCCGCCGATATTCTGGTGGCTCTCTTTTTTGGGGAGATGCGCGCCAAAGCCGATGACCCCTGCTGGCTCGACCGGGACCGCTTTATCCTGTCCAAGGGTCACGGCGCCCCGGCCTACTACGCCGTCCTGGCCCGGTTGGGTTATTTCCCCCGGGAGGAGCTCTTTACCCTGCGCCGGTTCGGCAGCATCCTGCAAGGCCATCCCGATTCCGGCTGCACGCCGGGGGTGGAGATCCCCACCGGTTCCCTGGGACAGGGCCTGTCCATTGCCAACGGCCTGGCCCTGGCGGCCCGCCTGGGCGGCCACGGCAACCGGGTCCATGTCCTGCTGGGCGACGGGGAAGTCCAGGAAGGCCAAATCTGGGAGGCGGCCATGACCGCGGCCCACTACGGGCTGGACAATCTGGTGGGCATCCTGGACCGGAACCGCCTCCAGATCGACGGCCATACCGCCGAGGTCATGAGCATCGAACCCATCGCCGATAAATGGCGGGCCTTCGGCTGGCACACCCTGGAGGTGGACGGCCATGATATCCCTCAACTTCTGGAAGCCTTCCAGACTTGCCGGGGCGTCAAGGGCCGGCCCAGCATGATCATCGCCCACACCGTCAAAGGCAAAGGGGTGTCCATCTTCGAAGGCCAGAAGAAGTATCACGGCGTCGCCCCCAACCCGGAAGAATATCAGCGAGCCCTGGAGGAGCTGCAGGCGACTCCCGGGTGCCTAACCTGAAGCGAGGACGACGTGGCCGCGCAAGAGAGTACCCGAGTCGAATACGGCAAGACCCTGGCGCAACTGGGGGCGGAAAATCCCCACATCGTGGTGCTGGACGCCGATCTGTCCGGCTCCACCCAGACCCACCACTTCGCCAAGGCCTTCAAGGACCGCTTCTTTAATGTGGGCATCGCCGAGCAGGATTTGATGGGCACCGCTGCGGGCCTGGCCCTGGGGGGCAAGATCCCCTTTGCCAGCACCTTCGCCATGTTCGCCACCGGCCGGGCCTGGGAGCAGATTCGCCAGACCATCGCCTACGGCAACCTCAATGTCAAGATCGTCGCCTCCCACGGCGGGGTGACGGTGGGGGAGGACGGCGGCTCCCACCAGGCCCTGGAAGACCTGGCGCTGATGCGCATCCTGCCGAATATGGTGGTGCTGGCCCCGGCCGACGGCCCCGAAACCCGGGCCATGACCCACTGGGCCGCCGACTATCAAGGCCCGGTCTACATGCGCACCGGCCGCATGGCGCTGCCGGTGATTTACGACGACAGTTACACCTTTACCCTGGGGCGGGGCTCGCGGTTGCGGGAAGGCCGGGACGTCAGCCTGATGGGCATCGGCATCATGGTCCAGGCCTGCCTGGACGCCGCGGCCTTGCTGGCCCAAGACGGCATCGAGGCCCGGGTCGTCAATCTCTCCTGCCTGAAGCCCCTGGACTGGGAATTGGTGGTGGAGTCGGCCCGGCGCACCGGCGCGGTGGTCACCGCCGAAGAACACATGGTGACCGGCGGCCTGGGGAGCGCCGTCAGCGAAGTCCTCGGGGAGCACTGCCCGACGCCCATGGCCCGCATCGGTCTCCGGGACACCTTCGGCATGTCGGGGAAACCCGGAGATCTCTTGAAACATTATGGTCTGACCGCTGAGGATATCAAACAGGCGGCTGTGAAGGTTATGGCCCGGAAGGCCAATCAACTGGCGCCGCCGGCCATGGACCTGCAAGCCGCCGGTATGGCAGGGAGGCAAAGTTAGTTCCGTGAAGCATCTCAAGGTATGGAAAACTTCGGGGTCTCATGGGCGGAAACCATTCCGCCGGTGGGGCGTGATCATGCTGGCATTGGCGCTGGCGGCCTATTTCCTGCTGCCGGCCTGGGCAGCCCCTACCCCCTCGTACGACTCCCTGCGGCTATACACCGAAGCGCTCTTCGAGATCACCCAGAAATACGTCTGGCCCAAAGATGAGAGTGATCTGATTTATGGCTCCCTGCGGGGGATGATGAATTCCCTGGACCCGGACTCCTCGTTTCTCACGCCCAAAGAATATCAAGATTATCTGCAGGGGAATAAAACGGTGTCGGCGGAGGCCGGTTTGGACCTGATCATCAAGGACACCCTCCTCACGGTGGTCAGCGTCATCGATGGCGGCCCCGCGGCTCAGGCCGGCGTGAAGCCCGGCGACCATGTCATCAAGATCGACGGGCACCTGGTGCGCAACCTGACCACCCAGGAAGCCCTGCGGCGTTTCCAGGGCGCCCCCGGCACCGTCATTAAGTTGCAGATATTACGAAACGGCCGGGTCAAACCCCTGGATTTGACCGTGACGTTGGCCCCCTTGGGGCCGGGTACCGTTACCACCCGGTATCTCGATAACGCCATCGCCTATATCCGGATCCGGTATTTCAATGATGCAACGCCGGTGGAGTTGGACAAGGTCCTGAAATCCGTCAAACAGCACCAGCCGCCGATCAAGGGCATTATCCTGGACCTGCGCAACGACGCCCGGGGCAGCCTGGAGCAGGCGGTGCGCAGCACCTCCCTGTTCCTGGGGGACCAACCGATCGTGTTGGCCAAAGGGCGGTCCCCCAAGACTGAAGAATCCTTCAAGGGCAAAGACCGGGATCTGGTGCTCAAACCCTTACCGCCCGTCGTGGTACTGGTGGATCAGGGAACCGCCCGGGCCGCCGAGATCGTGGCCGGAGCCCTCAGGGATCAGGCCCAGGCGACCTTGTTGGGCGCCAAGACCCTGGGCCTGTGCGGCCTTACCAAGGCCTTCCCCTTGGAGGATAATTCCGCCTTGGTGATGACCGTGGCCCAGTGTTATACGCCCAAGGGCCATAAAATTCAGGGCAAAGGGTTGGAACCCGAGGTGCCGGGACAGACCCCCAAGGCCGCCGCAGGTCAAGAAAAGGAGCCTGTCAAGATCTTGTCCCCGGATCAGGACCCGTGGGTGCGGCAGGCCGTGGCCTTGTTGGTTTCCGGGAAACCGAAACCGGTGGCCCCCAAGGGCCAACGTTCTTAGTAACAATACCGCCCGGTGACGCCGGCGGCCGGGAGGACCGGCCCCGGGCGACTCCAGGCGTTAAGGTGATTCAAGCACATGATTTCACGCAAAACGTATCTTTGGGGTGGCGTGGTCCTGGCCCTGGGCTTGGTCCTCGGTTGGAATTTGGCGGGACCCATGGCAGTCTTCGGCCAGAACCCGGTAGTCCCGGGCGTCGTCAAGAATCTGCAACCCTCACTCTCGCCTACCCCCATCAGCGACGCCAAGCTAAAGGTGTTTGCCCAGGCCCTGGCTCTCATCGAAGAACAGTATGCCGAGCCGAAAACGACGAAAGACCTGGTCTACGGCGCCATCCAGGGCGCGGTGAGTACCCTGGATCCCCATTCTTCGTTCATGACCCCGGAAGAGTTCCGGGAATTGCAGATCGAAACCAAGGGGAAGTTCAGCGGCATCGGCATTGAAATTGCCTTGAAAGACCGCCTCCTGACCGTGGTCTCCCCCATCGAAGGCACTCCGGCCTTTCATGGCGGTTTGAAGGCCGGCGACCAGATCGTCAAGATCAACGGCACCTCCACCAAAAATATCACCCTCCTTGAAGCGGTGAAGATGATTCGGGGGCCCAAAGGCAGCAAGGTGACCCTCACCATCAACCGGGAAGGCTTCCAACACCCCAAAGATGTCGTGATCACCCGGGAAATCATTCCCATCCGCAGCGTCAAGGCCCGCATCTTGGATGACGGCATCGGCTACATCAGGGTTACCAACTTTCAGGATCAGACCGATCACGATCTCCAGGCTTATCTCAAGAAGATGAAGCAGCGTCTGGTGCCCTTCAAGGGGCTGATCCTGGACCTGCGCAACGATCCCGGCGGGCTGCTGGAGCAGGCGGTGCGCGTCTCCGATGAATTCCTGAAATCCGGCCTGATCGTCTACACCGAAGGCCGCACCCGCAACCAGAACATGCGCTTTTACGCCCGTCCCGGTCAGAGTGACAAGGTAACCGGGGTGCCCATGGTCGTGCTCATCAATGAAGGGAGCGCCTCGGCCTCCGAGATTGTGGCAGGTGCCCTCAAAGACCAGAAACGGGCCCTGATCGTGGGTACCAAAAGCTTTGGCAAGGGCTCGGTCCAGACCATCATCCCCATGGACGACGGCTCGGCCCTGCGTCTGACCACCGCCCTGTACTTCACCCCCAGCGGGGTCACCATCAACGACAAGGGCATTAAGCCCGACGTGGTGGTGGAGGACAAGGCGATTCCCACCAATGAATCCTTCCAGAAACTGCGGGATGAGGCCCTCACCCGGCACATGCGACGGGAAGGTTTGACGGACAAGCCGTGGAACCACCCCATCAGCCCTGAGGAGCTGAATCGGGATCCCCAGTTGAAGCGGGCCGTAGAGATGCTCCGCCACTGGCCACCGAAAAATTTGGCCCAGCTTTTGGCCCCGCTGAAATGACCCCGGTTCCGGCCGAGCAACCCCTGGTGGCCATTATCGGCCGGGCCAACGTGGGGAAGTCCACCCTCTTTAACCGCCTCACCCGTTCTTCCCAGGCCCTGGTGGCCAATATCCCCGGCGTCACCCGGGATCGTCATTACGCCACCCTCGCCTGGGATGACCACCACGTCTGGCTGGTGGATACCGGCGGTCTCGTAGGCGGCGAAGAAGACCTGGCGGGACTGGTGCGGGGTCAGGCCGAAACCGCGGTGGCGGAGGCCGATGTCATCCTCCTGGTCGTGGACGGCCGGGAAGGGCCCCAAAAAGGCGATGCCGAGGTCGTGGACCATGTCCGGCGCACCGGCAAGCCCATCCTCCTGGTGGTCAACAAGATCGACCACCCCGGCCTGGAAGCCCAGTTGCCGGATTTCTACCGGTTCGGCCTGGACCCCCTCCACCCCGTATCCGCCACCCACGGCCTGGGCCTGGGGGCTCTGCTGGAGGCGTTGGCGGCCGCGCTGCCGGCCCCCCGGGAACCCTCCGCCCTGATCCCGGGCATCCGGGTGGCCATCCTCGGCCGGCCCAACGTGGGGAAATCCTCTCTCATCAACCATTTTCTGGGGGAAGAGCGCCTCCTGGTGAGCGCCGTCCCCGGGACCACCCGGGACGCCATTGACAGTCCGCTGTGCTGGGACGGGGTGGACTATGTCCTGGTGGATACCGCCGGTATGCGCCGCCCCAGCCGCGTGGAGGCCGGCCTGGAACGCCAAATGGTCCTGAAGACCATCAAGGCCCTGTCCCGGGCCGAAGTGGCGGTGCTCATGCTGGACGCCGTCGAAGGCCTCACCGGCCAGGACCTGCGCATCATCGGACTCATCGAGGATCAGACCAAGGACTGCCTGGTGTTGGTGAACAAGTGGGACCTGGTGCGCCACGAAACCCCAAAGGCCAGAACCATCCTGGACAAGGTGACCTCGGGGCTGGAGTTTATGGCCTACGCCCCGGTGCTGCCCGTCTCGGTCATCACCGGCTACAACCTGAAGCGGGTGTTTCCCCTGATCGCCGAGATTCATGCCCAGAGCGGCGTCCGGGTGGGCACCGGGGAGCTCAACCGACTCCTCAAAGAGATCATCGGCCGGGTGCCCCCGCCCCGCTACCGGGGCCGCCCCCTCAAGTTTTATTACCTCACCCAACCCGAAATCCACCCCCCCACCTTCGTCGCCTTCGTCAATCAACCCCAGGGGGTGCCGGACAACTACCGCCGCTACCTGGTGAAGCAGCTCCGGGAGAAGCTGAAGATCCCTTACGCCCCGGTGCGCCTGTTCCTCAAGGGCCGCCAGTCCCGAGTCCGGGGCTAGCCGGAACCGGGCTTACAACCTATTTCAAAATCTATTTTTGCTGTCACCCTGAGCGAAGCGCAGGGTCTAGACTTTGACATTACTAGATTCTTCGCTGCGCTCAGAATGACAATTTCCTGAGAATCTAGGTTGATTCCTCGTTCCCAAGCTCCTGCTTGGGAACGGGTTTTTGGGCCCAAGCTCTGCTTGGGCACCTTTGAAAGGCACGTTTCCTGCCGGACCCTACTGCCGTGCCCCCTCTTTAGGAAGGAGGAAAATGGCGCCGACAACGGTAAGGGGCCGAAACCCCACGGTTTCGGCCCCTCGAGCCAGTCCTCGGCCCCACCACTACTCTGACGCCGGCTTATTCTGATTTCGGTTTCTTTTTGGGTTTGACGGGCTTGACCGGGGGGCAATCAATGGTGGCCTGGCAGGTGGTCTTCCCCGGAGCTTTGACCGCGGGGCAATCGAGGACGACCTTGCACGGCCCCGCGCCTGGGGTCGCCGGGCACAATTGCTGCCCCTGCACCGGTTTCTCCACCGCTTGGCCCTTTAGGGGTTCGGTGGCGGCCTGGCTTACGGTCACCGAAACCAGGCACAGCAACCCGGCGGCCACTCCCGCCAGGGCTCCCAGCCACGTATGCGCCCATTTGCTCAAGTTATGCATTATTTCTCTCCCTCTCAAGACTTCCGACGACTCGCCCTGATCATCCGTATCATCGGCAACGCTCACCTTAAGGTTGCGTTACCTGTAAATTGCCAAAGCCCACCGAATTGGCGCCTTCCGGTCCCGAGGCCACTTTGAGCCCGATCAGGCTGCCGCCCTGGGGCGGCTGGCCCTGCAAGCCGATGACCTCCTTGCCGTTAATGATAATGGTGGCCTGGTTGCCTTTGCACACCACCTTGACCTGATTCTCGGCGCCCTCGCCTTTCTTGATCGCGTCGTTCTCCCGCCAGGCCACCGGCAGCAGATAACGGTTGGCCACATGACGTTGGACGGCAAACCAGCCCTGGGCGTTAATCAGGAGGGCATAATATTCGTCATAATCTTTGGCCCAAAAGACCAGGCCGCTACCCCAGGTGGGAGCCGGGACCTGGAGAAAAGTCATGGTAAAGCTGGCCTCCATGTCATTAGGAAGAACATTGGCCTGATTCAGGATGGTCTGCGTGGTGTTCTTTTCGGGGGTGATGACGAACTTCCCGTCTTTGACATTCATGATAGCGCTGGAAGCTCCCCAGGAGGGATCCATCGTCGCGAATTTATCCTCAAAGAGCACCTTGCCAGCCAGTGCGCCAGTCACCACGAGAAATATGACTGCCGCCATCGTCACCAGAGCTGCCGTTTTCCGCTGCATAGCGAAACGTCTCCTTTGGGGAAATATTTTTGTTTAAAAGATAAGCAGGAGCCGTTCCCTGTCAAGCAAGAGGATGCCGGGCTACGAGCTAACTTACAGGGATATTTAATAAATTAATCTCAGTAGGCAATTTTCTCCAAAACCTGCCGCAATGGAGGGTCATTTGGCTGAACGTCTCCAGGCTTATCTATGGGCGCGCTTTGGCGAGGCAAGTGGGAAGACTGATGGATAAAAGCACAGAGAACTCTTCCCGGGGAGGGAGGAAGGGATGGAGGTCTTGGCAGGAAAAAAAGGAACCTATCGCCTATTTAACCACCCGCAAAGCCGGGCGGCTTCCCGGGACTCGCTCCTGGCCGTTCAATTTCCCCTGTTTCAAAGCATTTTTTACCCGGACGCCATTGATTAAAAAGTAGGCAATGACCGCCCGTTCCCAGGCGGGGCCAGGTTGAAATTCTTCCATGCGAGCTTTGAAATGATTGAGGAGGGCGATAAGATCGGCTTCTTCGTAGGCTAATACCCGGTCGGCAATATGTTCAATGGCTTCCGAGATCATTAAAGATATTCCCTTTCTGGTCCGATGGTATGTACTTGTATCTTTGTACATTGACGAAATATTGTCAAGGAAAAAACCTAACGGTTCCCTATCTCTTCTAACATACTGATAACCTTAGCTAAACGGATGGCCTCCGCTTCAAGGATTTCCTCACCCTGGGCGGCGGTGGCCGCCCCCGGATTGCCCCAAACGCCTCCGGGCCAGTAGCGGCGTTTATCCCGCACCAACACATATTGGGGAAAGCTCGGCCATTCCTCCGGAGCCGTGCCCCGCACCAGGTCGGGGTGAGCCGCCAGCATGACGGCCGTCTCCACCTCCCCGGCATGGGAGTCCCCCCGGGTATGGACCAGTCCCGGTTTCTCCGCCAGCACCTCCCGGAGCAACTCCAGCAGGTTGACCACCGCGACCTTGGCCTCGGGCAACTCCGCCAGCAGCCGTTCACCGGCCTCCACGATGGCGCTGATGTGGGTGCCCCCGGCGTGGCCGCTGATAAACACGAGATGGTGCAAGCCCTGGCGATAAAATTCCTGGCCCGCGTCCAGGAGCAGGGCCCGCAAGGTGTCTCCGGAGATGCTCACCGTCCCCGGATGCTCCCGGGTAGAGCGGCACATCCCGTAGAACAGCGGCGGGGCAATCACCACCGGTTGTAGTTTGGCCACCCGCCGGGCCACCTCCAGGGCGTGAAAGGTATCCGTACCCAGGGGCAGGTGCGGCCCGTGCTCCTCCAGGGAGCCCACGGGAAAGATCACCGTGCGGGTTTGGCGCCGCAGTTCCTCAAACGCCGGCATGGTCACCTCGGCCCAGTTGGCCATGAAGCCTGAGCACTCCTTTCCTGCGGCGATAAGGTAAGCACCCTTGGGGTTTTGGGTCCGGATCGGTCCTTGATGCGGTTGCCGTCAATGTAACATATTGCTAACGAATCGGCTGCTAAAATCCATCCAGAGGCGAATTTTCCCCAGGGGAAAACGCTCTCCGATCCCGCCGTTGCAGGCGAACCGGAAGATTTTTATCTTTTCGGGAAAAAACTCCTTGACTATGTTTTCCGGGCTAGGATATAAAAAGCGAGGTTGTACCAAAAAGCACAAGGAGTCGGGCGTTGGAAATTCCGCAGGCCTTGAGCGATTTCTCGTTTGTCCTCGTCTACCTGGTGGCAGCCGCGCTGTTCGCCATGGGTCCCTTGGTCATTGCCTACCTGATCGCCCCCCGCAGCTACGGCGCCGCCCGGGACGCCGTGTATGAATGCGGCATGCCCACCATCGGCAGCGCCTGGATACAGGTGGCGGTGATCTACTATCTCTTTGCCTTGCTCTTCCTGGCCTTCGACGTGGATGTGCTCTTTCTCTTCCCGGTGCTGTTGGCCTACGGCAAAGGCTATGTCTGGCGGGACTTCATTGAAGTGACCATCTTTATCGGCATTCTGTCCCTGGTCATCGTCTATGCCTGGAACAGAGGAGTGTTCAGTTGGAAACGAAAACAGGTGAACCCCTAATCCAATTCGGATTACTGGAAGAGGCCCTCAACCTGGCCCGGGCCAACTCCCTGTGGCCCATGACCTTCGGCCTGGCCTGCTGCGCCATCGAGATGATGGCCGTGGGCATGGCCCGGTTTGATCTGGCCCGTTTCGGGGCCGAGGTTTTCCGGCCTTCACCCCGGCAATGCGACCTGATGATCGTGGCCGGCACCATCTCCAAGAAGATGGCGCCCGCGGTGGTGCGGCTCTACGAGCAGATGCCGGCCCCCAAATGGGTCATCGCCATGGGAAACTGCGCCATTTCCGGTGGCCCGTTCTATTATCCCACCCAGTATGCCATCGTCCCCGGCGCCGACCTCATCATCCCCGTGGACGTCTACGTCCCCGGTTGCCCGCCCCGGCCGGAGACCTTGATCGAAGGCATCCTCCTCCTGGAAGAAAAGATCACCCAACGGGGCCGCCTCAGGAAGTTCAGAGATGCTAAAGGATAATCTGAAAAAAGCGCTGGCCCCCTTGAATCTCGACAAGGTGGCCGAGGGCGACTACGTCAAGACCGGATACCACCTGGAGGTGGCGGCCCAACCTGACCAAATGAGCGACGTGGCCCGGGCCATGCTCGGCGCCGGCTGCTTCCTGGAATCCTTCACCGCGGTGGACGAAAGAGAGTCTTTCGACCTGGTGTATCACTTCGCCAGTTTCGAGGAGCTGTGCCGCACCGCGGTGCACGTGCCTCTCGGCAAGAAGAAAGGCATGCCCACCATCTCCCACATCTATCCGGGGGCTGACTGGTATGAGCGGGAGGTCTTTGACCTGTTCGGCATCCATTTCTTCGGGCATCCCAACCTGAAGCGCATCTTGCTGCCGGAAGATGCCGATTTCCATCCCTTACTGAAAGATTTCGGAGCGTCCCAAGGCAATGATTGAGCTATACGGACTCGAAGAAAAGACCTATACCCTGAACCTGGGTCCGCAGCATCCCAGCACCCACGGCGTCTTGCGGGTGCTCTTGGAGATGGAAGGTGAGTTCATCACCAAGGCGGAGCCGGTCATCGGGTACGGCCACCGCGGCCACGAGCACATGGCGGAGAATCGCAACTACCTGCAATTCCTGCCGAACATGGGTCGGGTGGATTACCTGCACGCCCTGGCCTACAATCAGGGCTATTGCATGGCGGTGGAAAAGCTCCTGGGCCTGGCGGTGCCGGAGCGGGCCGAATTCATCCGGGTGATCACCGCCGAACTCAACCGCATTACTTCCCACCTCTTATGGTTCGGGGCCTATCTCCTGGATCTGGGGGCCTTCACCCCCATCATGTATTGCTTTGACGACCGGGAGCATATTCTGGATCTCCTGGACCGCATCACCGGGTCGCGGCTCACCTACTGCTTCTACCGCTTCGGCGGCGTGCCCGTTGACCTCGATGAGGAGTTCATCACCGGCTGCCGGGCCTTTATCCAGCGGCTGCGCAGCCGCTGGGTGGACTACGACAACCTGGTGACCAAGAACGTCATCTTCATCAATCGAGCCCGGGACGTGGGCCTCATCACCCAGGATCAGTGCCTGAAATACGGGATCACCGGCCCCAATTTGCGGGGCAGCGGCATCCCCTACGATATCCGCAAGAGCGAACCCTATTCCGCCTATCCTCTCTTTGATTTTGAAATCCCTATCGGGTCCAAGGGCGACATTTTTGACCGCTACCTGGTGCGCCTGCAGGAGATGGAGCAGAGCTGTCGCATCATCGAGCAGGCCCTGGACAGGCTCCCCAACGGCCCCATCATGGCGGAAAAGGTGCCCAAGCGCATCAAGCCCGAGGCGGGCGAGGTCTTCCAGGCCGTGGAAACCGCCCGGGGGGAATTCGGCTGCTACATCGTCAGTCAGGGCGACGTCAAACCCTACCGGATCAAACTCCGGGTGCCGTCCTTTGCCAATCTCAGCGTCTTCCCGGAATTGGCCGTGGACACCCTGGTGGCCGACCTGGTGGCCATCCTGGGCTCCGTGGACCTGGTCATCCCGGAAATTGACCGGTAAGTCCTTCTACGAGCGCAAACTATGGAACTTGTGGCGCATTTTTTGGGTAATGCAGGGGCCCGGATGATCGTGGGCCTGATCGGGGTCATCGCCCTGGTTTCGGTGAACGCCTTGTTTCTCATCTGGGTGGAGCGCAAAGTGTCGGGGCATATGCAGCTCCGGCCCGGTCCCATGGAGGTCGGCCCGCATGGCGTCCTCCAGTCCCTGGCCGATGCCCTCAAGCTCATGGGCAAGGAGCTCATCACCCCGGAAGAAGTGGACAAGCCCATCTACTGGCTGGCCCCCATCGTGGTCTTTCTGCCGGTTTTGCTCTCCTTTCTGGTCATCCCCTTTTCCCAAACCATGATCATCCGGGACATGAACGTGGGCATCGTTCTGATCCTCGCCTTTTCCACCCTGTCGGTGCTGGCCATCCTCATGGCCGGATGGTCCTCCAACAACAAGTACTCGGTCTTCGGCGCCATCCGCTCCGTGGCCCAGAACGTGGCGTACGAAATTCCCCTGCTCGTCACCGTCATGAGCATCATCCTCATGGTGGGGTCGTTCAAGCTGTCCGATATTGTCGCCGCCCAGAGCCGCCACTGGTTTATCGTGGTGCAACCCCTGGCGTTCATTCTCTATATTATCTGCGCCACCGCGGAGACCAACCGGGCCCCCTTTGACCTGCCCGAGGCGGAATCGGAACTGGTGGCCGGCTTCCACACCGAATATTCCGGGATGCGGTTCGCCCTGTTCTTTCTGGCGGAATACACCAACATGTTCATCGCCGCGGCAGTGGCCACGGTGCTTTTTCTGGGGGGTTGGCATGGGCCTGTCCTCCCCGGGGTAGTCTGGTTCTTCCTCAAGGTCTATGCCGTGGTCTTCCTGCTCATGTGGTTCCGCTGGACCTTTCCCCGGGTGCGGTTCGACCAGTTGGTCACCTTCGCCTGGAAGATCTTGATCCCTCTGGCCTTTGTCAATCTGCTCCTCACGGCCTTTATCTTAAAACTCAGATGAGGTGGGCCGGTTAATTCCGGCATAAAGGTTACGTAGCGATGATGAGTTATTTCAAAGAAATTGCGGTGGGTTTCTGGAGTCTGCTGGCGGGCATGGCGGTGACCATCCGTTATTTTGTCAAACCCATCGTCACCGTCCAGTACCCGCGGCAAAAGATTCAGATGTCCCCGAGGTATCGGGGCTATCCCCAGTTTATCATCGACCCCGAGACCCAGACGCACCGGTGCATCGCCTGCGAGATGTGCGCCCGCATTTGCCCGTCCCAGTTGATCACGGTGGCAGGGACCAAGTTTCCGGGTGAAAAGCAGAAGAGAGCCACCAAATACGTCCACGAGCATCAGTATTGCAGTCTGTGCGGTCTGTGCGTGGAAGTCTGCCCCACCACGGCCCTGGAGTTTTCGGCGGTTTACCGGCTGGCTGGCTACCGTCGGGAAGACTGTGTCCTTAACCACTTGATCCTCTTGCAGCAGCGCCAGAAAGCCCGAAACCTCCCCGTCACGCCGGTTCCCACGGAAGAAGACATTGCCGCCGCCCTGGCGGCTGAGGCGGCGGCGAAAGCAGCCAAAGAAAAAGAAGCCCAAGCCAAGGCCGAGGCCAAGGCTAAGGCCGACGCGGCAGCTAAGGGCGCCGAAGCCGCAGCAGGCAAAAAGGCCCCTGAAGAAGAGGTTAAAGAATGAACTTTTTAAGCGCCGTGCTCACTCCCCAGACTGCGGCCACCATGGCCTTTGTGATGGTGGTGGGACTCACCATCCTGGGCGCCCTCATCGCCGTGGGAGCCAGGAACATCTTCCACAATGTCCTGGGATTGGCCGTGTCCCTGTTCGGGGTGGCCGGTCTCTTCCTCTTTCTCAACAGTCCCTTTGTCGCCCTGATGGAGATCCTCATCTATGTGGGGGCCATCTGCATCGCCATCTGCTTTGCCATTATGCTGTCCGAGCCTCTCTATCTGCCCCGGCCGCCCCGCAACAAGGCCAAGGTCTTGGGCGCGGCAGCGGGCGCGGGCGCGATCTTTGCCTTCCTCGGGCTGCTGTTGAAGAAAACCACGTGGACCCCGGCCGCGGAACGCAGCACCGATTGGTCCATCACCACCATCGGTCATTACCTGCTCACCAATTACTCCTTAATCTTTGAATTGGTATCGCTACTGCTGCTGGTGGCCATGCTGGGCGCCATCGTCACCGCCCGGGGCGGCCGCGGCAAACCTTAACTCGAGGGTTCGAGATGCTGCTGTTTAATCAATTGCAGACCTACCTCTTCCTGGCCCTGGTGCTCTTCGTCATCGGCCTCTATGGTGTCCTGGCCCGGCGCTCGCTCATCGCCATCCTCATTTCGGTGGAGCTGATCCTGAACGCCGCCAGCATCAATTTCATGGCCTTCAATCGCTTCCTGGCCCCGCATCCGGCCGTCGGACAGGTCATTACCCTGTTCATCATGGCCGTGGCCGCGGCCGAAGCCGCCATCGCCTTGAGCATCATCGTGGCCGTGTATCGGAAGCTGAAATCCATCAACGTCGAACACGCCACCGAGCTTAGGGGTTGATCATGGGCTCGTGGGATCCGATTCTCTTGGGTTGTCTGCTCACGGTGTTTCTGCCGTTGTCGGCCTTCGGCCTGATCATGATCTTCACCAGGAATAATGCCAAACTGTCGCTGGCCGTCTCCCTGGTGGCCTCCACCATCCCCCTGATTATCGCCTGGACCTTTTTCTTCAAGCTGGGGGGGCACGCACCCATCATCTACAACTTCGACTGGCTGGTGTCCGACATCGTCAAGGTGCCCTTCGGCTTTCTGCTGGATCCCACCAGCCTGTTGATGTTCGTGATCGTGGCCACCATCAGTTGGCTGGTGCAGATTTACTCCATCGGCTACATGGCGGGCGACCCGGGCTTCGGCCGCTATTACGCCTTCCTGTCGCTCTTCGCCCTGGCCATGCTCACCCTGGTGATTTCGAGCGGCCTGTTGCAGTTGTACATCGCCTGGGAGCTGGTGGGCCTGGCCTCATATCTCCTCATCGGCTTCTGGTATGAGAAATTCTCGGCCTCGGAAGCCGGCAAGAAGGCCTTCGTGGTCACCCGCTTCGGGGACATCGGCTTCTTCATGGGCCTGGTCTTCCTCACCCTGTTCTACGGCAATCTGGATATCGCCTCGGTGAACGCCGCCGCGGTGGCCCACAAGATGCCTCCCTGGCTCCTCACCACCGCGGCCCTGTTGATCTTCTGCGGCGTCATGGGCAAGAGCGCCCAGTTCCCGTTGCACGTGTGGCTCCCCGACGCCATGGAAGGTCCCACCCCGGTTTCGGCCTTGCTGCATTCCGCCACCATGGTGGCCGCGGGCGTTTACCTCATGACCCGCATCTTCCCGTTCTTTGCGGCCTCCACCACCGCCATGACCGTGATCATCGCCATCGCCTCCATTACCCTGATCCTGTCCTCCACCGTCGGCATGGTGGCCACGGATATCAAGCAGGTCTGGGCCTATTCCACCGTCAGCCAGCTGGGGTTCATGGCCATGGGGCTGGCCGCCGCGGCCCTGGCCTCCGGCACCCTGTTCGCCGGGTACTACCACCTGACCACCCACGCGGCCTTCAAGGCCCTGCTGTTCTTGTGTTCCGGCGTCTTCATCCACCATTTCGGCACCAATGACTTCTTTACCATGGCGACCCGGGGAGGCCGAAAACTCTACATCCCCATGATCTGCATCACCATCGCCGCCCTGGCCCTGGCGGGCATCTTCCCCTTTGCCGGGTTTTTCAGCAAGGAAGCCATCATGGGGACCCTGGCGGCTCTGCCCAACAAGACCTGGTTGGTCGTGGGCCTGTTGGGCGCCTTCCTGACCGCGTACTACTCCTTCCGGGTGATCTTTGTCATGCTCTTCCCCAAGCCGGGGGCCTACGGGCAGGTCCACGGCCATGTGGAGCCCGTGGAGGAAGAGCACGGGCATGGCGGCCACGGCCATGACGAATCCCATGGGGTCCCCTGGGTCATGGTCTTCCCCCTGATCGTGCTGGCGGTCTTTTCCCTGATCCTCGGTTTCTGCCATGACTATTTGCAGAAGTTGCTCCTGGGCGAAGTGCACCACCACGCACCCGACATGTTTCTCCTGGTCGCGGCCGTAAGCTGCGCCGTGGGCGGCATCGCCATGGCCTGGCTCGATTGGGGCCGCCAGGGCGCCAAGTGCGTGGGCTTCATCCGCCAGGTGCCGGCCCTGGAGAACTTCTTCATCCAGAAATGGTACATGGACCATTTCTGGCGCTGGTTCCTGAACCGTTTCATCTATGGCACCTTCTCCCGGCTGTTCACGTACAACGACCGGCGGGTAGTGGATGGCGGCGTGGATACCGTGGCCTTTTCCACCATCGGCAGCGGCCGGCTGCTGTCCTTCATTCAAACCGCGTTCCTACAATACAACCTGCTGTTCATGGTACTGGTCCTGGCTGGCGTCGGGATATATCTCTTGATGGGTCTCTGATATGACCGAACATGCTGCTTCTTTTCCGTATCTGAGCTGTATGCTCCTGTCCCCGTTTATGGGGCTGCTCATCCTCCTGACCTTGAAGGAAGAGCAGAAGTTCCTCATCCGGGTCGTGGCCGTGGTGGCGGCGGGCCTCTCCCTGGCCTTGGCCATCTTCGTCTTCGTGACTTATGACAAGACCCTGGGGGGCCTGCAGTTCGTAGAGAAGTACGAGTGGGTGAAGACCTTCTGCATCACCTACTTCGTGGGCGTGGAAGGCCTGAATGCCCCCCTGCTGCTTCTCACCGGCATCGTCATCTTCACCGGCTGTCTCACCATGTGGGAACTGGAGACCCGCACCAAGGAATACTTCATCTGGATGCTGGCTCTGGTGACCGGGGTCTTCGGCGTCTTCATGTCCTATGACATGTTCTTCTTCTTCCTGTTCTATGAGATCGCCGTGGTGCCCATGTACATCCTCATCCTGGTCTGGGGCTCCACCCGCAAAGAATACGCCGCCATGAAGCTCACCCTGTACCTCATGGCCGGCAGCGGCCTCATCATCCCCGGCATCCTGCTCCTCTATGCCAGCTCCGGCCTCAACACTTTCAACATGCTCATGCTCCACGGGGCCCACTTCACTCCCTGGATCCAGAAGGTCGCCTTCGTCCTGTTGTTCTTCGGATTCGGGGTGCTGGCGGCGGTCTGGCCGTTCCACACATGGTCGCCCGTCGGCCACGTGGCCGCGCCCACCGCGGTGTCCATGCTCCACGCCGGCGTGTTGATGAAGTTGGGCTCCTTCGCCATCCTCCGGGTGGCTATGTTTCTGTGCCCCGCGGGCTTCCAATACTGGGCCAACCTCATGATGCTCCTGGCCACCATCGGCATCGTCTACGGGGTATTCGTGGGCCTGGCCCAGACCGACTTGAAATACGTCATCGGGTATTCTTCGGTCTCCCACATGGGCATCGTCTGTCTGGGCCTGTCCACCGGCACCGTGGACGGCCTCAACGGCTCGGTGTTCCAGATGTTCGCCCACGGCATCATGACGGCCCTCTTCTTCTCTTCGGTGGGCTATATTTATGATCGCACCCACACCCGGGATATCCATGAACTGGGGGGCTTCTCCAAGATCATGCCCGTGGCTTCGGCCTTTTTCATCACCGCGGCCCTCTGCGGCGCCGGCGTGCCGGGAATGGCCAGCTTCTGGGCCGAACTGCTGGTCTTTATCGCCACCGTCAAGGTCTACCCCATCGCCGGCTTGCTCGCCATCGCCGCCCTGGTGGTGGGCGCCCTGTTCGCCTTGCGGGTGGTCCAGAATACCTTCTATAACGAACCTAATCCGAAGTTCGTGCATTTTGAGGACGTCAGTCCCTTCCTGGGGCTGCCCCGGATGATCCTCATCGGCACCTTGCTGCTTTTCGGGTTCTTCCCGCAACTGATGGTCAGCATGATTAAATCCTCAGTCATACCGTTTCTCCAGGGAATGTAACCATGAACATGATGCTCTTCGGACCGGAACTCTATTATCTGGGCATGGCCCTGGTGTTCTTCTGCCTCACCCTGAGGCGCCAGGTGCAGGTGCAGCTGGACTACCAGATCGCCCTGGCCCTATCGGCCATCGGCGTCCTGGTGGCCGGCTACTGCCTGTTCCAGCGCGGTGATCTGTTCTTCAAGGCCTACCGGGTGGACCTGTTCAGCCAAATCTTCAAGTTCGCCCTGGCCCTGGGACTCTTCCTGGTCTTGACCATCTCCCACAACCTGGCCCACATTGAGGAACGCTATCAGGCGGAATTCTATCTCTTCCTCACCACCACCACCATCGGCATGATGATGCTGGTAAGCTCGGTGGAACTCCTCACCATCTACGTGGCCCTGGAGCTGTCCTCTTACTCCCTGTACATCCTGGTGCCGCTGCGGCGGGGCGACGGCATCGACGTGGAAGCGGGCATCAAGTATCTGTTCATCGGCGCGGTGTCCTCGGGTTTCATGCTCTTCGGCCTGAGCTACATCTTCGGCGCCACGGGTTCCACCTATCTGGCTGACATCCTGCCCAAAATGGCGCAACTGGTGCACAGCCCCATCGGCATCATCGGGCTGCTGCTGGCCATGGCGGGGTTTTTCTTCAAGCTCTCCGTGTTCCCCTTCCACTTCTGGGCCCCGGACGTTTACCAGGGGGCGGCCAATCAGGTCGTCGCCTTCATCGCCACGGCCTCCAAGGCCGCGGCCGTGGCCCTGCTGCTGCGCTTTGCGGCCCTGGGCACCGCCTTCGGCTATCACTTCACCATCGCCCTGGTCATCCTCTCCATCGTCTCCATGACCCTGGGCAACCTGGTGGCCATCATCCAGAAAGACTTCAAGCGCATGCTGGCCTACTCCTCCATCGCCCATGCCGGGGTGTTCCTCATGGGCGTCCTCACCATGAAGGAGGCCGGCTACATCGGCGCCATCTACTATGCCCTGGCCTACCTGGTGATGAACTTCACCGTGTTCATGGTGCTCTCCGAAGTGGCCACCGACGGCCGGGACTTGAAGATCGCCGAACTGGCCGGGCTGTATCGCCGCTCTCCCCTGCTGAGCATGAGCCTGATCCTGGGGATCTTCGCCCTGGCGGGGGTGCCGCCGTCCATCGGCTTCACCGGGAAATTGCTCATTTTCACCTCCGCCATGAACTCCGGCTACTTCTGGCTGGTGCTGATTGCCGCGGTGAACGGCACGATATCCCTCTACTACTATTTAAAAGTGATCTATGCCGCCTATTTCATTGATGATCCGGGACTGCCGCCCATCCAGCTGGCCCTGCCCATGAAGCTGCTCAACTATGCCCTGGCGGCCATCATCATCGGCTTCGGCTTCTTCCCGGACCGCGTGGTGGAACTGGCCAAGGCCGCGGCCAAAGCCGTGCTCTGATCCTCACCCCATCCTGCCAACTAAAAACCGCCTTCCGGATGGAAGGCGGTTTTTTTTGGGGGGGGGGAGGGAATCAGGGGGCCAGCGCCATCGGCCTCCCCTACCCTCCCCCGCCGGAGTCTTTGTCAAACCAGGGTGGCGTCCCGCCATGCATATCCTCGTTCCCAAGCTCTTGCTTGGGAACGGGCGTTTGGGCCCAAGCTCTGCTTGGGCTCCTTACCTAGGCGCTCTCCCGGATGTCCATCCAGTCGATGCGGAAGGATCGGAGCCAGCGATAGATCGTCTTGCTGGAGACCTTGAGGCGGCGCGCCAGGGCGGAGATATTGCCCCGTTCGGCCGTCAGGAGTTCCTTCAGACGCCCAGGGGACGGCCGCGCCGCCAAACTCCCCTCCGCCCGCGCCGGGTGCGCTGGCGGCACCAGGGACAAATGTGACGTGAAAACGAGATCTTCCGCTCTGATGATGCCTGCCGCACTAAACAATACTGCCCGGGTGACCACATTCCTGAGTTCCCGGACATTGCCCGGCCAGGCATGTTTCCGGAGGCGGCGCCGGGCGGCGCCGCTGAACTTGGCGGCGCGGCGGCCCCCATAGCGTTGGGCCATCTCCCGGACGAACTCTTCCGCTAACAACAGGATGTCACCGGGGCGCTCCCGCAACGGGGGCAGGTGGATGGCCAAAACCGCCAGCCGGTCGTACAGGTCCTGCCTGAAGCGGCCCTGGGCCATGAGGCAGGGAAGATCCTGGTTGGTGGCGGCTATCAGCCGCACGTCCACCTTGACCGGGGCGTCGCCCCCCACCGGCTCGATCTCCCCCTCCTCCACGGCCCGGAGCAGTTTGGGTTGGATGGACAGGGGCAACTCCCCCACCTCATCCAGGAAGAGGGTGCCGCCATGGGCCAACCTGAACTTGCCGGGACGCGCCTCGCGGGCATCGGTAAAGGCTCCCCTGACGTGCCCGAACAACTCGCTGCTGGCCAAAGACTCCGTCAGCGCCGCACAGTTCAGGCGCTGGCAGGTCTGACGCCCGGCGGGGGCCAGGGCGCAGATAGCCCTGGCTATGAGTTCTTTGCCGGTGCCGGGTTCCCCGGTGAGCAGAATGGGCAGGTCCGCATCGGCATAGATGGGCAGCCAGGCCAGGATTTCCTTGAAGTAGGGATCTGCTGTGATGATCCCGGAGAGATCCGGGATCCGGTCAGAGGTTAAACGGGCCGCCGGTCCTGGAATTCGGCGATTAATCCTGATCACGTCGGGCACCTCCTTGTGCCGCCTTAGACTTCCGCAAGGCTTATCAGGCAAACAAGCAAATAGAACTGGATTATCTTTTCGTGATAGTGCTACCTAGCATTATTATAAATAATAAAAAATAATATTATATTTTGTCAAGGATTTTGTCAATTTATTTATGGGAGACCGTTCCTGGCCTCATCGAATCCGGCCAGGATTTCCTCCGCCGCCTGCCTGATTGCCGCATGGGGGCTGGTTAAGGCCAAGACCTGCAAACGGCCCTTAAATCCCTGCTTTTCCACCCGGCTGCGTTGCGCCGCTTGCGCCCCCATGGCCCGCAGCACTTCCGCCACCACGCCGGGATCGGCATAATCCAGGAAGCGGCTCAGGGCGCCCCATTCTTCCGGCAAGCCGTACTCTTCCAGGAATTTTTTAGCCAGGGCCGGGAATTTTTTGCTGCCGTGGCTGGCTTCCAGCTTTTTTAAGTCGGTTTGGTATTCCGGCCGGGCCCGCTTCCCCTTGAACAGGGCTTCGGCCTGGGCCAGGGCCTGCTTGCGGATCATCTCCGCCTGTTTTTTCGGCACCCGGGGCTGAGCCGGCCGCCGGTGGCGCGTGCCGTCCCGGCGTTGATCGATCTCCCGCCAGCTGGGCCGCTCCCGGTCGTCATCATCCCCTCTGGGCGGCATCGTGCATCCCTCCTTTGCCAAGGCCGGGTTTAGTTTTTCAGGAAAACCGGATAGGTATGGTTGATAGACTCCCGGGGTCTGTTACTCCCGTATGGGTCTTGAGGTCAATCGGCCCGGTCGTTTCCCGGCTCTTGGGCCGGTTCCTCCGGCAGCTCCGGGGTGCCATGGAATCGATTCTGCGCCGCTTTCAACCCTTCCCGCATCAGGCAATCCACCGCCTGGGCCGCCCGTTCGACGAGGGTCGCCACCTGTTCGGCCTCTGCCGCCGGAAAGTGGGACAGCACATAGTTCTCCGCCGGCATCCCCGGCGGTGGCCGGCCAATCCCCAGTTTGACCCGGAGGAATTCCTCGGTATGGAGCGCCGCGATAATGTCCAGCACGCCCCGATGGCCCCCCGGGCCGCCGCGCTCCGCCAATTTGAGGCGCCAGAGCGGCACGTCCAGATCGTCATGGATGACCACCAAATCTCCGAGAGATACCTTGAAATAAGCCAGGAGACGCGACACCGCCTGGCCGCTCAGATTCATATAGGTGGTGGGCTGCGCCAGGATGACGGCTTGCTGGGCCACGCGCCCCTGGCCCCAGACGGAGGCGTGCGTGTGTCGAGTTAAGGCAATGCCCCAGAGTTCCGCCAGGTAGGCCACCACCTGGAATCCCAGATTATGTCGGGTCCAGGCGTATTCCCGGCCGGGATTCCCCAATCCCACGATCAATTGCATATTGGCCTTCAACTATCAGCTTTTAGCAGTTAGCTTTTAGCAGTTAGCAGTTAGCAGTTAGCAGTTAGCAGTTAGCAGTTAGCAGTTAGCAGTTAGCAGTTAGCAAAGTAGAGCGCGTCTTAGGCGCCGATTTATAATGTGAAATAGACGCACCTTGCAGTAACTTATCTATCTTGGTTAATTTCAAATCGATTTTTGCAGTTTAAACAATCGTAGGTATGCGTGTCGTTTGCGACAGTGCCATCTCTTCTCACATACCCTCTTGATTTCATTTTACTTCTGGGCACGTTTCTTAATTTCGACTTACAAATGGGCCAGTACTTTATATCTGGTTGTGGACCAGGTAAGTTAGCCATTTGACCCTCCTGTTGTGTAATTACTAGTTTTGCTCGCCGAACGTTCTGGGCTCACGGACGGAGTTATGGAATCAAAGGAAATTGAGGCTGTAGGAAGCTAACTGCTAACTGCTAACTGCTAACTGCTAACTGTATTGACAATTTAGATTAACATACATTATTATGCTTGGGTGAAGGAGGGGGAAACCATGAAACTCCATTCCCAAGCTGCTCTGACCCTGAAACAGCGTCAAACAGTCAAAAGGTTGCATGCAGAGGGAGTGAGCATTCGGAAGCTGGCTCAACGGTTTGGGGTAAATCCCACTACCATCCAAAGGTGGACAAAAAGAGAGAGCCCCTTGGACAAGAGCTCGGCTCCGCTCACGCCTCAAACGGTTATCACCCCTGAGTACCGTGCTGCGGTAATCGGCTACCGGATGGAGCATCAGAACCATGGCCCGATTCGGATTGCCCAGGAATTGAAAGGGCTGTTCCCGTGGGCAAACCGTGGTACGGTCTTGAGCATTTTGCTGCAGGAGGGGCTGACTCGGCCTCCCAAAAGGGAAAAAGCTCCAAGAACCGCGATTCCCGTGGGGCGTCACCGAATTCAAATGGACATCCAGCAGTTGCCCGCCGTGCAAGGTGGAAAAGGGTTTGAATACAAGATCAGTGCAATTCATTTACGCACTCGACTCAAATACACCGAGATACATGGGGACCGGAAATCGGCTACCGTGGCGGGGGTCTTGAAGCGAGCGCTGGACCTTCTACCCCCCTTTTTCTCGTCTGGACCGACAACGCCTACGAGTTCACCATGAGGTTCAGCGCCCATCCCGAGAGAAAAAGCGCCTTTGAGCGACTGTTGGCAGAGTTGGGGTTGATTCATGGCAAATGCAAACCTGGTTGTCCTTGGCAAAACGGCATCGTTGAAAGGAGCCATCGGACCGACAATGAAGAATTGTTCCATGTCGTTAGATTCACCGATCCCGAAATGAGGCGATACCAATTGAAACTCTGGGATTTCGAATACAACACTCGACGTCCTCATCAGAGTCTCGGGGGAAGAACCCCCATGCAAATTTATGTGTCTGAGTATCGTTGTCACGCGGCTAACCGTATGCTAACGTCATATGTCATTACAGCTAACTGCTAACCGCTTACTAAACAAACAAAGAACTCACCGAGTCCTGATTGTGTATCCGCTTGATGGCGTCCCCCAGGAGGGGCGCCACGGACAACACCCGGATTTTCTCCAGGGCCGCGGCCTCCGGGCTCAGAGGGATGGTGTCGGTGACCGCCAGGGTCTGGACCATGGACCCCTGGAGATTGCTTACGGCGTTGTGGGACATCACCGGATGGGTGACGCAGGCATGGACGGCGCGCGCCCCGTGGCGCATGAGCAGATCCGCGGCCATGGTCAGGGTGGCGCCGGTGGTGACCATGTCGTCCAGGATAATGGCCTCCTTGCCCCAGACATTGCCGATCAGGGTCATGGCCTTGATGGCCGTGGCGTCCCGCCGCTTATCAATGATGGCCAAAGAGGAGTTCAGACGCTTGGCAAAGGCCCGGGCCCGTTCCACGCCGCCGGCATCGGGGGAGACCACCACCACGTCGCCATGAAAATGTTCCCGGATATACTCCAGGGTCACCGGCGCCGCGTAGAGATGGTCCACCGGGATATTGAAAAACCCTTGAATCTGCCCGGTATGCAGGTCCATGGTGAGCATCCGGTTGGCCCCGGCGGTGGTGATGAGATCGGCCACCAGCTTGGCGGAAATGGGGGTCCGGGGCGCGGTCTTGCGGTCCTGGCGGGCATAGGCATAGTAGGTCACCACCGCCGTGATGCAGCGGGCTGAGGCCCGCTTCAGGGCATCCATCATGATGAGCAATTCGACCAGGTTTTCGTTCGAAGGCATAGAGGTGGGCTGAATCACGTACACATCCTTGCCCCGGACATTCTCCCGGAACTCCACGGAGATTTCCCCATCGGAGAACCGCCCCACCACGGCATTTCCCAGAGCGATCCCGAGGTGCTCGCAGATCTTTTCCGCCAGGGGCCGATTGGCATTACCGCTAAAAATTATAAGATCGTCCATACGTGGTTCTCCCAGGCAGTCTCGGGTTCCGGGCCGCTGAGGCCCCGGGCGACGGCCAGCCACCCCGCCAAAGTTCGGCGCAGGCGCAGGCCCGCCGCATACGCCGTCTCCCGGTGGTGGAACAGACCGAACAGGGTGGGCCCGCTTCCCGACATGCCTTGGGTCCAGGCCCCCGATATCTTGAGACTCTCCAGTATCCCGGCCAGTTCGGGAAAGCGCTTGAGCGCCACCGTCCCCAGATCGTTGCGGACCCACGTGTCCGGGTGCTCCGGGTCCCAGGTCTCCGTGGCCGGCGGCCCCGGCAGACCGGCCGGATCGAGATGCTCATAGACCCAGCGGGTGGAGAGCGGCACCCCCGGATTGACCAGCAAATACCAGTAAGGCGGCAAGGTCACGGGACTGAGTTCCGTGCCGATGCCGCGCCCCACCGCCGGCTGCCGGCGGAGAAAAAAGGGAACGTCAGCCCCCAGGCGGCTGGCCAGGTGGTGCAGACGGGAATCGGCCAGGGGCTTGCCGGTCAAGGCGTTGAGGGCCAGCAAGGTCCCCGCGGCATCACTGCTCCCGCCCCCCAGACCGGCGGCCACGGGAATTTTTTTGCTGAGGCGCAGGCGGACCCCCCCGGGCTGCCCCGTCTCCTCCTGGAACCGCCGGGCCGCCCGCCACACCAGGTTCTCTTCCCCCTGGGGCAACTCCGGCTGGTCGCACGTCAGCTGGATACCCTCTCCGTCCAGGTCAACGGTCAGGACATCGGCCAGGCTCAAGGGCTGCATCACGGTCACCACTTCGTGGTAACCGTCGGACCGGCGACCCACCACCCGGAGATAGAGATTTACCTTGGCGGGACAGAGCATCCTGATGGCGTCCCCGGCACCGCCCGTAATCAGCCCACTTCCTTGATGTACACCATGCGCAAATCATAGAGCAGGTGATCGAAGAGGATTTCTTCCTCTTGGGTCAGGTTGTTCCTGGTCTTGTCGCGCAGTATGGCCAGCAGATCGATGGTCTGCTTGGCCATGGAAAGATTCTTTTCCATCTTGCCGGTGTTGGGGTCCGGAATCGCTCCCAGACTGACCAGGGCCGAGGAACTCAGGGAAAAGACAAAGGAAGAGAAGGTGATCTCCGGCAGGGGCATCTCTTGGGTCGCCTCGGCGACCTCCGCCGCAGCCTTTTGGGAAGCCTCCTGGAAGGCTTCCTCCGCCGCGGCGTCCTTGGCGGCTTCTTTGGCCGCTTCCTCTGCCCGGATTTTGCCCTTCTCTGCCTCACTCAGGTGGAGATAACGCCGGCCTTTGACGGTATAACCTTTATCTTCGGGCTCACCCATGCTGGCCTCCGGCGCAATATTACCTCGCGATTAGGCTTACAGCTCCAGTTGGTAGGCCATGGCCACGTGCTCCAGGGCCTTGACATCGCTGAGACATTCCGGGGTCACGGGAGTGTCGGTGGTGAGCAGGATGATGTTCTGCCCCCTCTCCTTCTCCTGGCCCACGGTCATCCGGGCGATGTTGATACTGTGTTTGCCGATGGTGGTGCCGATGGCCCCGATCACCCCGGGCCGGTCGGTGTTGTAGATGAACAGCATGTGCCCCTCGGGAATGACCTCCATGCGGAATTTATTGATCCGCACCAGGCGCGGCTCGTACTTACCGAAGATAGTGCCGGCCACCACGTTTTCCTCATTGCCGGCCTTGACGCTCAGGCGGATTAGCGTGGAGAAGTCCTCCGTAGCGTCCACCTTCTCTTCGCTGAGGTGAATACCCCGGGAGGCCGCCATGGCTGGGGCATTGACGTAATTTACTTCATCGCCCACCACCGGGTAGAGCAAGCCCTTCAGGATGGAATGGGTCAGGGGCTTGGTGTCCAGTTTGGCCACTTCGCCCACATAGGCAATGGCCACCGCGGTGACGGGGCCTTCGCTGATCTGGGCCTGAAAGCCACCCAGGGCCTCCGCCAGGGTCAGGTAAGGCTTGAGTTGGGTCATGGCCTCCTGACTCACGGAAGGGGCATTGACCGCGTTCTTGATGGTGCCATAGATGAGCAGCTCCAAAATCTGCTCGCATACCGCCACCGCGACATTGGCCTGGGCCTCTTCGGTGGACGCGCCCAGGTGGGGCGTGCAGATGACGTTGGGCATCTCCCGCAGCGGCCAATCGGCAGTAGGGGGCTCGGTTTCGTAGACGTCCAGGGCCGCGCCCGCCACCTTGCCTGCCTTCAACGCCGCCAGCAGGGCCGTCTCATCGATCAGACCGCCCCGGGCGCAGTTGATCAGGCGTACCCCGGGCTTCATCTTCATGAAGGCTTCCTTGCTCAGGAGCTTGGCCGTGTCCTTGGTTTTGGGGGTGTGGATGGTAATGAAGTCGGACCGGGCCAGGAGTTCATCCAGGGAGACCAGCTCCGCCCCGATCTGGGCCGCCAATTCCTTGGTAATGAAGGGGTCATAGCACAAGACCCGCATCCGCAGGCCCAGGCCCCGCTCGGCCACTACGGTGCCGATGCGCCCCATGCCGATGATCCCCAGGGTCTTGTTGAACAATTCAGTCCCCTGGAATTTCTTTTTCTCCCATTTGCCTTCCCGCATGGAACTGGCCGCCTGGGGAATATTGCGGGCCAGGGCCATCATGAGCGACAAGGCGTGCTCCGCGGTGGTGATGGTGTTGCCCCCCGGGGTGTTCATCACCACAATGCCCCGTTTGCTGGCCGCGGGGATGTCCACGTTGTCCAGCCCGGTGCCGGCCCGGCCCACCACTTTCAAGCGGGGCGCAGCGGCAATCAGGTCCGCGGTGACTTTGGTGGCGCTGCGGATGACCAGGGCGTCGGCGTCCTTGATCTCGGCCAAAAGCTCTCCGGGTTGCATGCCGGGGCGGGCGACCACCTCAATATTGGGATGGGCCTTGAGGATGTCAATGCCCGCCTGGTGCAAGTTATCACTGATCAGGACTTTCATGCCCCTGCCTCCTTGATCAAGATCTCTTGGGCCGCCCGCAGCCCCACGCCGGGTTCGACCTGGTATCCCAACTCTTTGAGCACCATCTCCAGGCCGCCGAGGGTGCCCAGGAGATCCACGGTGTCGATGAAGCCCATGTGGGCGATGCGGAAAATCTTGCCCTTGGCCTGGGCCTGGCCGCCGGCGATCCAGATGCCCTGTTCCCGCAGCTTGCTCACCACTTTCTGGCCGTCTACCCCCGCCGGGGCCTCCACCGCGGTCAGCACCACCGACGGATAGTCTTTGGAATAGAGGCTGAGCCCCATGGCCTGCATGGCCGCCTTGGCGGCCGCGGACAGCCGCCGGTTATGGGCATAAATCCTGTCCAGCCCGTACTTGCGGATCTTGGCCAGGACTTCCTGCAAGCCCAGGATCAGGGAGACCGGCGAGGTGTAAGGCGTCTGGTTCTTGCCTTGCGATTTGAGCTGCTTGGTGAAATCGAAGTAATATTTGGGCAGGGTGGATTTCTTGACAAACTCCCAGGCCTTGCCGCTCAGGGCGGCGAAGGCCAGGCCCGGCGGCAGCATCATGGCCTTTTGGGAACCGGCCACCAACACGTCGATGCCCCACTCATCCATGGGCAGCGCGTAGCCCCCCAGGGCCGAGATGGCGTCCACCACCAGGATGGTGCCCGGCCGGTTCCTGGTCACTTCCGCCAGCTCTTGCACCGGATGCTGCACCCCGGTGGAGGTCTCATTGGCCTGGACAAAGACCGCCTTGATCTCCGGGTCGGCATCCAGGCTCTTGGCCACTTCCCTGGGGTCCACGGCCCGGCCCCATTCCACGGGCAGGCGATTCACCTTGACCCCGTAGACATTGCAGAGTTCGGTCCAGCGCTCGCCGAATTTGCCGCCGTCCACCACCAGGGCGGTATCCCCGGCGGATAGGGTGTTGGCCACCGCTCCTTCCATGGCGCCGGTGCCGGTGGCGGTGAAGATAAGTACTTCCTGTTCGGTCTGGAACAGATACTTCAGCCCCTTCCGCACCTCTGCCAGGATGTCCATGAATTGGGGCGAGCGGTGGTGAATGATGGGCTGAGCCATGGCCAGCTGAGTTTCCGGGGCGACGGGGGTCGGGCCCGGCGTCATCAGATACATCTTCATCTTGCGTACCTTACCTTACGCCCTCTTCAGGCTGCGAGGGAATTTTGTGAACATCTTAGAATTAATAAGTTTATTTCGTCAAAGCGCTGCTGTCAAGAATCTCCCGCCAGGGTAGTGAAAAAAAGCACGTGAACCCTCTGGATAAGAGAAGACTGATACCAAGTTGTACTCCAACAGCTCATGTATAGCGAATGTCATAAGTTTTTCCTGTTATTGGGAATGCCCCTTAAACCAAAATCCCCCTTAACCCCCCTTGAGAAAAGGGGGGAACTATAAGGAATTACTTCTAAAGTCCCCCTTTGACCAAGGGGGATTTAGGGGGATTTAAAATCAACAAGCGGTATAAATTTCTGGCAAATGCTATATCTTTTGTGGGGGCGGACCCATGTGTCCTCCCTGGCGAAAACGCGCTTTTCCCCCTTTCGCCTGTTCGTCCCGGCATTTCCCCCTACTTCTTCTGGGCCACCAAAATACTGGCATCCATGCCGGATTGGATGAACTCCGGGGGCGTCAGGCCGGCCTTTTTCATCCATTCCGCCACCTCCCCGAAGGTATAGGCCCGGCCCCGGGGGGTAACGGCCAGCATGTGCACTCCGAACATGGCCGCGCCCGTGGGGCTGGCGCCGTCGGCGTTGAGAAAGAAGTCCTGGATGGCCAGGGTGCCGCCGCCCTTGAGGGCCGCCGCCGCTTTGCCGATGATGAGCTTGCACTGCCCCTCGTCATGGCTGTGGAGAATCTGGGAAACCCAAATGAAATCATAGCCCGTGCCGATGTCGTCTTTCAGGAAGTTCCCCGCCAGGGTGTGTACCCGGTCCGTCAGGCCGCTTTTGGCGATATTTTCCCTGGCGATCTCGATGGGCATGGGCAGGTCGAAGACCGTGGCGGCCAGCTTCGGGTTGGCCTGGGCAAAGGTGATGGCATAGGTAGCCGGCCCGCCCCCCAGGTCCAGGAGACGGCGCACGCCGGCCAGATTCAGCTTGGCCGCCACCATCGGGGCCAGGTCCCGGGCAATGGCGTGCATGCCCCAGATGAAGGCCCGCACCTCGTCTTCGTCCCGTTCGGGGCGGGAATCCACCCACTTTTCTTTATCCACTCCCGGTGGATGACCCACCAGGACCGTGTCCTTGAGGTCTTCCCAGCCCCGTTTCCAGGTGTGTTCCATGTGCTTGAGGATGGCTCCCCGGTAGTCCTCTTTGCCCTGCACCAGATAGCGGGAGGCCGGGTCGCTGTTGCGGAAGTAATCCACCCCCTTGACCAGGAGACCCAGGGCCGCCAGGCCGTTCAAAAAGATGCCGGTGGCCCGGGCGTCGGCCTTAAGCCAGGCCGCGATCTCCACCGCGCTCTTCGGTTCTTCCAGGAAATCGAACAGGCCCAGATCCACGGCTGCCATAAGCATCTTGGTTGCCTGAAAGCCCCGGCCCATGGCCATGATTTGGTCGAATCCGCCGTTCGGGTCCAAAGCCACGATGTGCCCCCTTTCTCGGATTATGTTGAGGCAGGGGGCCGGAAGCGCCAACCCCTACCCTTCCTGCACCTTACGGGTTTCCAGACCCCGGCGCCTGATTCTCCGGATGGTCAAACCGCCTGATCCAGCGGTATGCCGCCTCCCGGTAATATCCCAGCACAACGACGAGCACCAGGCACAGCCCCAGGATGATGAGGGTGCTGTAATAGTCGCCCTTATAGACTTTGGCCCCCTGCAGGGTCAGGAGCAGGGTGCCGGGCAGCCGCCCCACCGTGACGATTAGCAAAAAGAGCTTCAGGGGCATGCGGCTCAGGCCCAATACGAAGCAGAGGTAATCCTTGGGGAAACCGGGAAGCAAAAAGAGGATGAAGGAAATCAGGGCCCCCTGGCGTTCCATCAAAAAGTCGAATTTATGGAGAATGTCCGCCGGAATCCACCGTTTCACATAGTGCTCTTCCAGCCAGCGGGCGATGAGAAAGGCGCCCAGCGAGCCGAAGGTCAGACCCAGGGTGGAGTACAACAGCCCTAAGGGCGCCCCGAACAGGTAGCCGCCGATGAAGCCGGTGGCTTCGCCGGGAATGGGGGCAAAGACCACCTGGAGGGCCTGGATCAGGATGAATACGAGGGGCGCCAGGGGCCCCGCGGCCTTCAGCTGTGCCTTAATCCAGACCTTGTTGGCGCAGAGGCCGGATATATGGCACACCTGGCCCCAGAGGTAGGCACGGTAATGGAAACCCCAGAACATGAGCCCCAGGATGGCCAGGAAGCCCAGCAGCCCCCAGATCGCCGATCGGCTTTTCCACCACCCTTGCCGTCCCGGCGCCGCCAGCGCTTCGGGCGGGCGATTCTCATCCTTCCCCATCAATCCAGCCATGCCCGTGAGATATAAGACCCGCTGCGGCGCAGGGGCTACTCCTCCTTGTTGAGGACCACCTGGTACAGCCGTTCCCGCACCGGGTCCAAGTAAATATACCCCAGGAAGGCCAATATCCCCAGGAGAAAAACGCTGGACGCGGTCAGAAAGAAAAGATATTCGGCCCGGTCGGCCATGTCGGGCTTGGCCCCCAGGTAGGTAGCCAACTCAGACAGGATACTTTCAGGTTCCGCTGCGATGGCTGGGCCCTCCGGGCTATTGGCCGGATGCGGCAGTTCCATGTGCTCCCCTTATATCATGGTTCGGTGAACAAGGTGAATGAGGCCTGCGGCCATCCCCCCCAATGATGTCCCTGACCGGAACCCCGGCGGGCGAATTCTTCCCGCAGGCGCTTCAGAACCCGAGACTTGTCCAGACACCAGGCCGGAGCCAGCAGTTCCCCGGCATGCGGGTCGCCGGTAAGCCGGTGGATCACCAGGTGGGGCGGCAGGCGTTCGATGAAATCCACCACCAGCTCGACATACTGGTCTTCATTGAGGCACCCATACTCCCCGGCGTCGTGGAGCCGGGCCAAGCCGGAATCCTTGACGACATAGAGTAAGTGGATTTTGACGCCGTGCAAGGGCAGGCGCGCCAGATAGTCGGCGGTGGCCGCCATCTCCCGGGGGCCTTCCCCCGGCAGCCCCAGAATCACGTGGGCCACCACGTCGAGGCCCCGGGCCGCCGCCCGGCCTACGGCCGCGGTGAAGCAGGCCACGTCGTGTCCGCGGTTGAGCCGCTTTAAGGTGGCGTCATGGGCGGATTGCAGCCCCAACTCCAGCCACACCAGCCGCTCCGGCGCATAACCGGCCAGCAGGTCCAGGACCTCGTCCGCCAGGCAATCCGGGCGGGTGCCGATGCTCAGGCCCACCACCTCGGGGAAGGCCAGGGCCGCCCCATAGCGCTCCCGGAGCCTTTCTACGGGCGCATAGGTGTTGGAAAAACTCTGGAAATAGGCGATGAACTTGGTGGCCTGATAGCGCCGGGACAGGCGGGCCATGCCCTCGGCCATCTGGGCCGCCAGGCTCTGGCCCCGGGCCCAGGCGCCGGTGCCGGACCCCCGGGGGTTGCAATACAAACAGCCCCCGGTGCCCACCCGGCCGTCCCGGTTGGGGCAAGTCAGCCCGGCATCCAGACTGATTTTTTGCACCCGCTCGCCGAACCGCGCCCTCAGATAGGAATTGAGATCCCGATAGGGCAGCGCCGCGGCCATCAGGCCAGATCCCCCCAGGCGTATTGCACCAGGGCGATGGCCGCCAGCGCCGCGGTGGCCACCTTGAGGCGGCGAGGCCCCAGACTCACCATGTGGAAGCCGGCCTCCCGGGCCAGAGCCGCTTCCTCGGAAGAAAAGCCGCCCTCCGGCCCGATGAGCATCCTGACGTCCCGGGGCCGGGGTCGCTGCAACACGGATTTGAGGCCCCCGCCCCGCTCCTCTTCCCAGAAGAGGAGCTTGACTTCCTCAGTCCCGGCCAGGGCTGCGGCAAAATCCTGCGGGGGCGTAATAAGGGGCAAAAAAGAGCGCTGACAGGATTTGATGCTCTCCCGGGCCAGCCGCTGCCAGCGCCCCCGACGCCGCGCCACCCGCTCCGGCGAGAGCCGTTCCGAGCGCTCCGAGATCAAGGGAATGATCCGGCTGACCCCCATCTCGGTGGCCTGGCGGATGGCCTCATCCAGGGTTTCCCCTTTGGCCAGGCCGATCCCCAGGACCAGAGGCAGCGGCGACTCCCCCCAGGGGTCCAGTTGCTTGAGGATGCGGAGCACGGCCCCCCGGGATTCCACGCCGTCCACCTGCGCGGCGAAATTCCCCCCCCGGCCGTCGCAAACCTCCACCCGGGCGCCCATTCCCAGGCGCAAGACCCGGGTTAGATGCAAGGTCTCCTCGGGGTCCAGAATCACCAAACCCTGGTGAAATTGATGCGGCTGGGCGTAAAAGCGGCGCATGATCAATCGAGGTTCAAGGTTCAAAGTTCAAAGTTCTGGGTTTTAGGTTTTAGGTTTTAGGTTCTGATGCCGGAGCCGTTCTTGTACTAACCCCTGATCCCTGACCCCTAACCCCTGCCTTTCAGGGCCTCTTCCAGGGCGGCCACCCGCTTTTCCAGGGCTGCCAGGTCCGAGGCCTTGGCCACCTTGATTTCGTCAATAGCGCTCCGGGTGAACTCCTTGACCTTGTCCACCAGGGCCTGCTGGGCATCCTGGGCCTTGGCCAGTAATTGTTTGACGGCTTCGGGGCTCTCCTGCTGGGTTATTTCCCCCCGCTGCACCATGTCCTGCACCAGAACCTCCACCTTTTCCTTGGTGAAATCGAAGACCCCCACACCAAACAACCAGGCCTTGTGTAGTAATTCTTTCATAACCTTCACCTCGTCATTCGAGACCGTCTAGTGTTATGCTTCATGAAAAGTATAAAAAAATGCTGACCCCGGGCTTAGAACCCTTAAAGTCCCCCTTTTCTAAAGGGGGATTTAGGGGGATTATGAAGCGGTTATCTAATCCCCCCTTACCCCTCTTGAGAAAAGGGAGTTAAAAAACCGTGCTTTGCAATGTCATAAGTAATTATGAAGCGCCACATGAGCATCAATCGATACGTTGAGATTACGCCTGATGCCTAAGAACGCCGGAAAATCAAGGCGCCCCAATCCTCCTGGGTGAGCAACCCGGCCTTATGCAAACCCAGACCCTCGTAGCGGGCCTCGAGGGCGGGGACGTCATCGGCCAGGAAACCCGAGATGATCAAGACCCCGTCGCTCACCAGCCGGGCCGTCAGGGCCTCGGCCAGTTGCAGCAAATCCGGGGCGGTGATATTGGCCAGGATCAGGGCGAATTGCTGCCGCAGCGAGGTCAACGGCGTCTCCTCCACCCATACCTGTTCCACCAGGTGGTTGAGGCGCACGTTCTCCAGGGCCGCGGCCACCGCCTCCGGGTCCAGATCGATGGCCAGGACTTCGGCCCCCAGGCGCGCCGCGGCCAGGGCCAGGATGCCGGTGCCGGTGCCCACGTCCAGGACCTGCCACGGGTTCCCCGCGCGCGGCAGGCGCTGCCCCCACACCTGCTCCAGGGCCCGCAGGCACAGCAGGGTGCTGGCGTGGCGGCCGGTGCCGAAGGCCATGCCGGGATAGATGGTGATCACCGTCTCCCCCGGCTGGGCGGCGTAGTCCTCCCAGGGCGGCCGGATGACCAGACGGTCCGTCACCTTCAGGGGCTTGAAGTGGGCCTTCCAGACCTCGGCCCAGTCCTCTTCCGCCACCTGGCGGGTCTCCAGCCCCAGGGGATTGAGCTCGTAATTGCTCAGGCGCTTGAGATAGTCCTGCAATTCCTGGCGCTGCCAGGCGCCGTACTCCTCCGGCCGGAAATAGGCCCGGATGACCACGCCCCCCGGAGGGACGTCGTCCTCCTCGATGATCACCCCCCGGCCGCTGAAATCGGTGAGAAACAGGGAGGCCTCTTCCTGCATCCGGGCGGGCACCAGGACGCGCGCCTCAATCCAGGTTTCTTTCTCCATCCCAATTGACAGTATAGTCACCAGCCGGCGAGTTTGCAACATACCGGGAATCTTCATGATCCTGCCCATATGGCTGCCAAGCCCAGGCTGCCAACCCGAAGCCTCAAACAGCCTCTTCCTTGACTGCCCGGCATCGCCATCTTATTTTTAGTATAAGACTCAAAAAGAATTGCCGGTTTGGGTCGAATATCCCTGACCGGGAAAAGGGAGGTGAGACTGATGGCGACCCAGGAAGAACAAAAGGAATGTGCCCTGTGCGGCTATACCGCTTCCGGCAAATTCACCGGGGATATCTGCCCTCAATGCAACCTGACTTATTGGCGATGTAGCAAGTGCAACTTTACGATGAGCGCGACCAGGCCCCCGGAAGAGTGTCCCAGTTGTCACCAGAAATGCGATTTCCTGAATATCACCTGCTACACGCCGGAATGTGGCGGCCCCGGCCATATTGATCCTCAATTGTAACGCCTGGCAGGCAGTAGAGTCCAGGGTGATCAGGGGTCCTGCCCCGGTCCCGGCATGGCCCTGCCCAGAAGTTCCAAGAGGTGCGCCGGTAACCCCTCCCGGTTGGCCGGGGTGACGGTGAGCAGCATTTTGGCCGGCCTGGCTTTTAGGGCCGCGATGAAGCCGCCGCCTTTTTCGGCCACCGTAACCAGGAGCGCCACCGGCGTCCCCCACAGGCGTTCCAGGGCAGCCACGAATCGGTCCGAGAGACACTCCATCTTGCCCACTTCGTCCACCACGATGAGGTCGGTCCCCGGTCGAAACGTGAGGACCGGCAGGGCCACCCGATGGAAGTTGTCCAGATCCACCCCATACTTCCCCACCCGGTAGGGGCCGGGAAAATCCACATGACTGAGAAGCGCGGTTTCCCCTTCCAGGGTGACGATTTCAAACCCCAGGCGGCGGCCGCGCTCCCGCACCTCCCGGGTGTAAAATCCGGCGGCCCTGCCCGGAAAGTGGGCCACCACCTTCTGCACCACCGTGGTCTTGCCGCACTGCGGCGGCCCGGTAAGGAGAATTCGAGTCATGCAGTTGCCAGTGGTCAGTTGCCAGTTTTAGGTTTTGACCTTATTACCACCGGGTGATCTTGATGGCTTCAATCCGCCAAAACCTTTTAAGGGCACGGCACGCCGTGCCCCTACGCGGGAAAGGCATTTTCTTTTTTATATAGTGATTACCTGCCAGCGAAAAAACCAATATATCTCATCCTGACCCCTGACCCCTATCCCCTGACCCCTGTCCTTCGATCCGCCGCACCACGGGCAGGACCCAGGGGAGCAGGGCGAACGCCGGCCAGGCGATGAGGAAGCTCAGGAAGAAAAAGGTGGCGTAGCCGAGATACGCCGCGGCCCAGCCCCCGACATAGCCGCACAGGCGGCCGCTCAGGCCGAAGAGCATGGACAGGAAGGCGTAGTGGGAGGCGCTGAAGCGCTTGTCGCACAGGCACATGAGGAAGGCCATGAACGCCGCGGAGCCCATCTGGCCCGCCAGGTTGTCACCCAGGGTGGCCAGATAGATGGTGCCGCTCCAGGCGCCCGGGAGCGCCGCGGCCCAGTAGCCCAGGATGGAGCAGGCCTGGAAGATCCCCAGGACCCACAGGGCCCGGCTGATGCCCCAGCGGGCGGTGAGCATGCCGCCGGCAAACCCGCCCAGGATGGCCGGAATTTTCCCCACGGTGATGGAGGCCAGCCCGAATTGGGTGCCGCTGTACCCCATGTCCCGCCAAAAGGGGCTCACCATGGCCCCCAGAAAGGCGTCCCCGGCCTTGTAAGCCAGAATGAAGACGATGATGGTCCCCATGTGGGGGTGGCGCATCAGGCCCTGCACCGATTCCTTGATCTGGCCGAAACCCTTGCCGGTTTGGGGCCGGGCCACTTCGGGGCGGGCCTGGTGAAAGGGCCGGAAGGCGATGACCGTCAGGGACAGGGCGGCCATGATGATGGCCACGCCCACGAAGGTGGGGCTCCAGCCCACCAGATCGCTCAGGATCAGCACCCCGCCCCCCGCCGCAATGAGGCCGACCCGGTAGGCGCCGATGCGGATGCCGTTGGCCATGCCGAGTTCGTCGGTATCCAACAGGTCGATGGTATAGGCGTCCACCGCCAGGTCCTGGGTGGCCGAGCCCAGGCACAGGACCCCCACCAGGACCCAAAAGGCCAGGGTGATCGGCGCGTTGGCCAGGCAGGCCAGCCCCAGCATGCTGGCGACCACCAGCGCCTGAGCCGGCACCAGCCAGGCGGCCCGGGAGCCGAAACGGTCGGCCAATGGGCTCCAGAGGACCTTGAGGCTCCAGGCCAGGCCCAGAAGGCTCAGGATGCCGATCTGCTCCAGGGGCACTCCCCGGCTGCGGAGATAATAGGACAGGGTGGTGTAAACAAACCCGAAGGGCACCCCTTCGGCAAAGTAGAGAACGCCCACCACCAGAAACTTGAGGGATCGGGACAGGGTGGTGGGGGAAGGCTTGGGCATTTTTAAAGGAAGGGGAAAAAGGAAAAAAGGCGAAAAGGCGAAAAGGGAAAGAACAATAACTTAAAGTTATGCATCTTGCAAAGCTTCCGGCAGCACGGCACCTGAGTAGAGAAAAAAGTTATTAAAGTCGTTTTTTCCTTTTCGCCCCAAAGTTTTTACCGCCTTTTCGCCCCAATCATTTTACTTAGCGACGAGGTTCTCGGCGATGGTCTGGGCTACCTCGGCCAGGGCCGGCACCACCTCATATGGCGGGCGCCCCTTGAGGTCGGCTTCGATGATCTTTTCATCAAAGCGGATGAATCCCAGGATGGGAAAATCCGGGAGATTGGTCCGGAGGAACTCCTCGTCGGCGGCGCTCCGGATCTTGTTGCCTACCACCGCCACTTTCTTGAGACCGAGGTCGTCGGCCAACTGCTTGACGTGCATGGCGGTTTCGAGACTGCGGCGCCCCGGTTCCACCACGATGATCAGGCGGTCCACGCCCTGGGCCGTGGCCCGGCCCAGGTGCTCGATGCCCGCCTCCATGTCCATGACCACCACCTCATCCCGGAGGAGCACCAGGTGGGTCACCAGGGTGCGCAAGAGCACGCTCTCGGGACAGATGCAGCCGCTGCCACCTTTCTTGACGCCCCCCATGACAATGAGCTTGACGCCGTCCATCTCACGGGCATATTTCTCCGGGATGTCGTCCACCTTGGGGTTCATCTTGAAGAAGCCCCCCATGGACCCGGGCTGGGAATCGGTGCGCTCGGCGATCATCTCCTTCATCTGGCTCAAGGGGGTGATGTTCTCCGGGTCGGGGATGCCCAGGGCCAGGGCCAGGTTGGCGTCGGGGTCGGCGTCCACCGCCAGGACCTTCTTCCCCTGATTCCGGAAATAATTGATCAAAAGGGCCGCCAGGGTGGTTTTCCCCACCCCGCCTTTGCCGCTGATGGCGATCTTCATGGATAGTCTCCTGCGAATAATTTGGCCGGTCGGCCAGGTTCATTATAGAAGATTACCCGCCAAAGGGGTAGGCTGATTAGGGCGATCCCGGCTGATTTATCCGACTCGCCGGTGCCGGGAGACTGCCGGCACCGTCGCCAGGCCAGTGGCGCCGGGGTTCCGCCTGTGATAAGGTTTTTTAAGCAAACAACCCGTAGGGCTTCCGTGCCCGCCGCTTCGCACAACCGCAAGATTCCCTGGCGGCGGCCAGGGACGGCCCCCCTACCAAGAATAATGTAGGGTGCGCACTGCGCACCTGTTTTATGAAGTCCAAATTTTAGGAGAAAGTCCATGAAGGTCAACCTTGAGCCCCTGCCCCCGGAGCTGGAAGCCGGCATCCGGGCAAGATTGGCGGCCAACCCCTTTATCAAATTTGTCGGCATCCAGGCGCCCCAACTGGGCCAGGGCTACGCCCGGTTTGTGCTGCCCTTTAAACCCGAGTTGGCCAACTCCATCGGCCTCATGCAGGGGGGCGTGATCGCCGCCCTGGCGGATGAGGCGGTGGCCTTCGCCCTCTACAGCCTGGTGCCCGAAGGCGAAATGATCAATACCGTGGAGATGAAAATCAACTTCCTGGGCGCGGTGAAGGAAGGGGACGTGACCGCCGAGGCCCACATCGCCAAGCGGGGCCGCACCATTTCCCTGGGGGAATTCGAGGTGCGCCAGGCCGACCGCCTGGTGGCCAAGGGGCTCTGCACCTATATCCACCTGACGGGGAAGAAATAGGAGTCAGGGGCCAGGCGATAATTCTTTCTGGCCCTGATCCCTACTCCTTATGCCCCACCGGCATGACCAGGAAAGGGATATCAGCCTGGGGGAGTTTCAAAGCCTGGGCTAATGGCTTGTCCTTAAATCCTCCGGCGACCCCGGCCCCCAATCCCAGGGCCCCGGCCTGCAGGAAAATATTTTGGCCGATAAAACCCGCCTCCACATGGGTAAACAACGTCCCCTGTTCACCATTCTTGGCCTCGGAGCGTTTGATATCACCGGTAATTACGACAATTGCCGGGGCTTCCCCGATCCAGACCTGGGAATTACAGGCCTTGACCACCGCCTTACGGAATTCGCCTTTGGCCACCAACTCCAGGGCCTGGTCCGCCACCACGTAGCGATAGACCCCAGGAGCCAGGTTGGTCACGCCCCGCTCCCCCACCACCAGGTAGAGGTCTATGGGGTAGGCGGCCCGGCCCGAGGGCGCGGTCCTCTTGCCCTGGGGATTGTTGATGCCGTCCGCGGCCCACAGCAGTTGGGAAATTTGCGCCAGATCCAGGGAGCGTTTGGCGAAAAGCCGCATGGAGCGCCGGCCCTGTAACGCCTCCTCCACGCTCACGGTGCCTTTCTTGGCCGGCGGCGGCAGCTTGATGATCTCGGCGCCGAAGGAGGCAGCCAGGTGGGCCAGAGTGAACCACAAAGCCATGCACAGACTCAAGATGATTTTCATTAGCTGAACCTCAATCCTTCAAAATGTTAACCAGCCGGTGCCGCCATTGCCCCTGAAACCCAGGCTGCGCCTCCCGGCATACTCCTTGGGAAGATAGTGCTTGCGATAACGGGATGCCAGATCATTTAAGGAAAAAAGGCAACATTTCCCGCCGTGAATAGCAGGCAGAGGGGAGCACCAGGGGCCAGGCAACTCCAGGAGGTCATCCGACCCGGCCGGGTCAGCTACGTATTACGGCAGCGGATGCAACTTTCCTTCCCGAGATGTGAGCCTACCCCTTGATCTTGGGGGCATAATCACTACTTATCATAAGAGGGTTTCATGTGACGGCACCTGGAAGCCGCCGACGGTGCAGCGCGTGGGTGACTGAACTCAATACCTGTTGCTGCAGCCCGCCCCGACCTGCGTCGGGGTGGGTCACGGAAAGTCATCGTCCCCAGAGGATGGAATACCGATGCCCATGATTTACTTTCTGCCGGATAAAAAAACCGTGGATGGCGCCGAGGGAGAGAATCTCCTACAAACCTCCCTGCGCGCCAATATTCCCCATGCCAATGTGTGCGGCGGCGCCGCCCGCTGTTCCACCTGCCGGGTCAATGTGTTGGAAGGCCTGGAGCACTGTTCCCCCCGCACTGCAGATGAGCAGGCCATCGCCACGATGCTGCATTTCCCCCCCGGCGTGCGATTGGCCTGCCAGACGGTCCCCACGGGCAATGTCAAAGTGCGGCGCCTGGTGGAAGATTTGGAAGACATAGATTTCCAAACGCTCTTCATCGAAGGGGTGGAAGCCGTCACCATCGGCGAGGAAAAAAACGTCCTGATTCTCTTTGCCGATATTCAGGGGTTCACCTCCTTTGCCGAAAACCTCCTCCCCTTTGACGTCATCTATGCCCTCAACCTGCATTTGCGCCAAATGGGAGCAATTGTCAAAGATCACGGCGGTCATATAGATAATTACATGGGGGACGGGTTCATGGCCCTCTTTGAGGCCGATGTCCCCGAGGCAGGGGCCTTGCAGGCGGTGCAAGCCGGGTTGGAAATGCTTCAGACCGTAGAGCAGTTAGGCCCTTATCTGGAAGAATTATACCACCGGACCTTCCGGATCCGTATCGGCCTGCATTATGGCAAGGTGGTGGCGGGCAAACTTGGGCATCCCGGCCATAAGAAGATGACCGTGATCGGGGATGCCGTCAATATGGCCAGCCGCATTGAAAACGCCAACAAAAAAGCCGGCACCTGGTTTCTCATCTCTGAAGACGCGTATGCCTTGGTGAAAGATCAGGTTCAGGTGGGTAAGCGGCCTTACTTCAATCTGCGGGGCAAAAGCGGGAAGTATCGCCTCTACGAGGTCACCGGCCTGAAATTGGGCGGCACCTGATGTCTTCCTCCATGAGCTCGGCACCATCTCCTGCCGGCCCCGGAACTGGAAGAGGCCGTGATGGGCAAAGGCTTCGCGTTGCTGGGGTGGGGGCGGGGGGGGGAGGAGGCCTTGCAACTGCCGGGCTTTGCCGCCCGGCTCAAAGAGCTGATCTGAGGTGAGCCAGAGATAGGAACATTGCCCCTATGAAAGTAGGAAAGAGGAGGTTCTCTATGACCGATACATCCCCATCGACCCCCAGACCGGAACTGGACGAACTGACCCGGGTTATCCATGTGGGGCTCACGGTTTTCGGCGTCCTGGCCTTACTGACGGGCCTCTTGGCCGGTGATTATAAAAGGCTTCACCACCTGGGATTCAGCACGCATAAGTGGTTGGGCCTGACCCTGAGCTTTTTTGTGGCCTGGCGCCTCTGGCAAGGGTTTTATGGCCCCCAAGAGGCCCGCTTCCGCGAGTGGGTGCCTTATACCCGGGACCGCCTGGCCCTGGTGGCGGAAGACTTGCTGACCCTGCTCCGGGGGAAGCTGCCCGAGCGCTCGCCGCACCAGGGGTTGGCAGGGGTGGTTCAGACCTTCGGCCTGGCGGTGTTTGCCTATATGGCCCTGACCGGCACCCTGATGGCGCTCTTTCTCACCCCGGGGCGCCAGGCCGGGGGCTTGGTGCACGCCCTCAAGGAAATGCATGAACTCGGCCTGTGGCTCATTGTGGCCTTTCTCGCCATCCATGGGGGCGCGGTGATCCTCCATGCCCTGAGCGGCGATCACCTCTGGCGGAAAACCTTCTTTTTGGAGAACTAAGGCAGCCTGGAGGGTGAGCATTGCGCACCATGCCCTGGCTTACCGATAATTATTTTATGGATAGCCGAAGACCGAAAACAGTATCGCAGGTGCTTCATGCCGCAGAATTGGGATATCGTGCTGGACAACCGGGAAGAGCGCCGCCAGGTCGCCATGGTGAAAGGCCGCGCCCGGGGGCCGGAGCACGCCGACGCCGACGACGCGGGGGAATTTTCCCTCACCCTCTACGCGACCAGGCCTCCGTGAACGTGCCGGCCTCCACGCAGGGGCGGGCATTCATCACCCGGCTCACGGCCATCCTGGGGCCGCCCCGCTGAGAACCCACCTTAAGTGCAGCGGCTCCTGGGGTCATGGCGTCATGGGGCCATGCTCATCGTCCTCTGGGATCTCCCCGCCGACCCCGCCTCCTCCCGGCTCCGGGACTTACGCGCCTTCCTGGGGCTCCGGGAGGCCGCCGTCCCGGGGTAAGGTCGGACTGCCCCCGAGGGCTGGGATGTCCTGGGCCCCGGGTTTACCGGCTCCGCCGCGCTTCAGGTTTCGCCAGCCACCGCTCAGGGTGTGCCTGGCCAAGCTGTTTTGCCACCGCGTGGTGAAGCTGCTTCTCCAGGGAAATGGCAAAGGAAATTCTGGTGCCCGCGCCTTCCTGGCTCCAGATGGTGAGGCTCCCTCCCAACATCCGCACCCGCTCCTGCATGGCCGCCAGCCCCAGGCCCCGGCTGGCCGCATCGCCCGCCAAGACCCGCAGCACGTCAAAGCCCTTGCCATTGTCCGCCACGAGAAATTCCACCCGGTCGGTGTATCTCTTGATGGCCACCGTCACCCGGGTGGCGCCGGCATATTTGCCGATGTTGGTCAGGGACTCCTGGAAAACCCGGTACAGGTTAACCTGCGCCTTCAGGGCGAACAGCCGATCCACCTCATCGATGTCATCCTCGAGCTCTATATGGTAGTGTTGGGAAAAATCGTGCACCAGGCGGCGCAAGGCCGCGGAAAGACCCAGGTCCGTCACCATGGTGGGACTCAAATCCCGGGACAGGCGCCGGACGTCGTTGACCACCCGATCCAGGAAGGATAAAATTTCGTCGCAATCCTTCCTCACCGCCTCCGGGTCCTGGATCAGCTTGCGCACCAGGTCACCCACCCGGAGTTTTAAAACCAGCAATGATTGTCCCAGATCATCGTGGAGTTCCCGGGAGAGGCGTTTCCGTTCCTCTTCCTGGGCGCTCATAAGTCGGAAAGCCAGGTGGCGCAGGTTTCTTTGCGATTCCCGCAATCTTTCTTCCGTCTGCCGGTGCGCGGTCACGTCCTGGAGAGTGCCGCGCATCATCGTGGCCTGTCCGGCCTCATCAAAGCTGACCTCAGCCTGGGAGTACAGGTAGCATATGGAGCCGTCATCCAGAATGACCCGGAAGTCCACGGCGAAGGCTTTCACCCCGGCCAGGGCCTCGGTCATGGCCTGCTGCACGGTGTCCCGATCATCGGGATGCACGTAGTGGAGGAATTCTTCCCGCGTCAAGCCCGCCGACCGGGGAGCCAAATGGAAGATCCGAAAGAGTTCTGCCGACCAGACCGCGGTGTCGGTCCGGATGTGCCATTCCCAACTCCCCAGATGGGCCAGGCGCTGAGCCTCGGCCAGGCCGGCTTCCCACTGGTGCAGCCTCTCTTCCCGCTGCCTCCGGTCATCAGCCTGTTCCTGCAGCCGTTGGGCCAGTTCGTCCCGGGCTTGCCGCAGGTCTGCCGTCATTCGGTGCCGTTCCCGGGCGCCGCCGATGACCTGCATAACCTGGTCAACGGACGTCTTCCCCTGAATCAGATAATCCTGGGCGCCCCGGCGAATAGCCGCCAGGCCCACGGCTTCCTCCCCGGGATGGATGAGCACGACCAGGGGGACCCGGGGGGCCTGGGCCTGGAGGCGCGCCAGGGTGTCCAGCCCCCGGCTGTCCGGTAGGTCCAGCTCCAGCAGAACCACATCGATGCCGCCCCCGCCCAAGCGCGCCAATCCCCGGGATAGGTTCGGAACCCAGGCCCACCGGTAGCCTGCCGCACCGGCACCCGTCAGCCCCTGCCGGAGCCTGTGGGCCTCCTCGGGATTCTCGACCATCAGAAGAAGGGTGGGGATAGCGGCCTCCATGCTGCACCTGCTGAAAGGGTGAACGCCGTGACCCATGCCACCGGTGGAGTACTCGCGGGGGATATCCCAAATCCGGGAATAGCCCCGGCGCCAATGCCCCGCGGATATCGGGAAAGGTTGTGCTGAACCTGGAAACGAGCTAACCGGCTTCTTTGTACTAAACAGTGGTTAGCCTTTTATTATTTCCACATTTTTTTACTGTGAGGGGAATAAATTGTCACACAAATAACCTGAAGCTGCAAGAACTTTTCTTGAGGTGAGATTTTCTCGGCGGGCGGCAAGGCCGGAACAACCTGCTCCGTGCCGGCATGGCGGGCGGTGGCAGAGCCTGGGTCGATCCCCCCCCTGGCAGGCCGGAGGCGGACCTGCGCCCTGTTCCCGGTCGCACCGGCATCGTGGGGGAGTTTCAGGAGGGACGCGTTGGGAGATGGGCGCGGACGGACCCGGAAAACAATTCTGGCCCAGGTAACCCTGTCTTTACCCGTCCCTCGAACCAGGGGGACCCGGCAGACCGGCCTGGGCCAGTTCAGGCAGCCACGGTGAAAATTGTCCGTACGGCTGCGGCGACACCCACCCGCAGCATCGTTGTCATTCGGGATATTGCACGGTAAAGACCCGCTTGGCCACCACGAAGGTATTCTCGTAGTAAGGCTCCCGCAGGTCGGTGACGGTCACTCCGTATCGGTAGTTCGAGGCATGGATCATCTTGCCCTCACCCAGGTAGATGCCGGCATGTCCCACTGAATGGCCGCCCCGGCGGAAGAACAGGAGATCTCCGGGGAGCAGCTTGGAGAAATCCATCTGGCGAGTCACGACCTTCCCCACCTGGGCCTGTTCGGCGCTGGAACGGGGCAAATTGATTTTAAACCCGTGGTAAATGAACTGGACAAAGCCCGAGCAATCCGTGGCCGACCCGGTCTCCAGGGAGGCGCCCCGGGCATAGGGGGCATGACGATAGGCCTTGGCCTGGCTCAGGATCAGCTCGGAAAAATCCCAGGGTTCAAACCTATTATAGCTGGAGGGTGTGGAAGACACGCGATCGCCCCCGGCATCTTTCTTAGGCTGGGTTAGCGGGGTGTTCAGAGTCTTTTTAGGGGCCGTCAGAGGTTCCAGCAAGAACTTGCCATCCCTTTGGGGAATAACCTTCATCAAGGGCGGGGTTTCCGTCATGTAACCACTGGTGTAATGGGGGACCATGGAGGATTCAACCACCCTCCGGGAGTGGTGCCGGGAGGATCTGGAGTACTTGGACCTCCGGCTGGCTTTACTCTTTTTGACAACCCGCGCTGGGGTTTTGGATGTCTTCTTTTTGATCGTTTTGGTGGGAACGGCATGCGCCAGATTAGGCGCAAAAGTCAGGGCCAGGGTGATTACCGCACTCCAAATTAATCGATTCACCATCCAGAACCTCCTTTGTTATGGGACAATCCGGAAGGGAACTAAAAGCCGTTTTTTTAGCTCCGGTTACTTGGGCGGTAATGCTCGAGGAATTCTGGTAAAGAGCACGCCTGTCTGACCTAGGTATCTTTCCCCATGCAAAATGGTAGTTTTACCTAGGCCAAATTAGGTAGAAGTACCTATTTGGTTTGGTGCACCTTAGTATATGTAAAAAAGGTTGTCAACCCCTTTTTTTGAATAGTCAAACATATTCGGCTATTTAACAAATATATTAATTAAATTTTATATAATAAAAATTTATTCAGTCCAGCCGCACCCGCTAAGGGCTGCCGGAACCTGACAACCACCTGGGTGGGACCTCTAAGGTGAGACGATGATGGCCTGGGCTGGGGCCAGGCCGGCAGGGCAAAACCGAGGGGACAGGGGCATGGAGCCCCTGTCCCCTTATCGTTATCCGATCAGCTGGCCGCGGCCTTCTTTTTCTTGGCCTTGGGTAATTGTTCCGGGCGACCTACCAACTCCAAGATAGACATGGAGGCCCCATCGCCCAACCTGATCCCCACGGGGATGATGCGGGTATAACCGCCAGGACGGTCCTGGTAACGCTCTCTCAGTTCCCCAAAGAGCTTAGCCACCACCTTCTTGGAGCGCACCACCGCCAGGGTCAGGCGCCGGGCGTGCAAGTCACCCCGCTTGGCCAGGGTAATGACCTTCTCGGCCCATATGCGGGCCTCCTTGGCCTTGGCCCGGGTGGTCTCCACCCGCTCTTTTTCCAACAGCGCGGTCACCAGATTGCGCAGCATGGCCTGGCGATGCTCCGTGGTCCGGGACAGGCGCCTGCCGGCCTTTAAGTGTCTCATGCGACTTCTTCCTTCCTTTCCGGCATCTGATCAGGGGGCACAAAGTTTTCCAGCTTCATTCCCAGGTGCAGCCCCATCTCGATGAGAATCTCTTTGATCTCATTGAGAGACTTGCGGCCAAAATTCTTGGTCTTGAGCATCTCCTGTTCGGTCTTTTGCACCAGCTCGCCGATATAGCGGATTTGCGCATTCCGCAGGCAATTGGCGGCCCGAACCGAGAGTTCCAGTTCATTAACGCTGCGGTAGAGGTTCTCGTTAAAGGTGGGCGGCTCTTCGCTGACCTTCTCTTCCAGCCCCGAAGGCTCCTCTTCGAAGTTAATGAACATGGCCAAATGCTCTTTGAGAATCTTGGCGGCGTAGGCGATGGCGTTTTCCGGGGTGATGCTGCCGTCGGTCCAGATCTCCAGAGTCAGCTTGTCATAGTCGGTGCGTTGCCCCACCCGGGCTTGCGTCACCACGTAATTGACCTTGCGGATGGGCGAGAAGCTGGCGTCCAGAGGAATATAGCCGATGGGCTGATCTTCTTCCTTATTGGCCTCCGCGGGCACAAAACCCTTGCCGGTCTTGACCGTCATCTCCAGCACCAGTTCGCCGTCCGCCGCCAGGGTGGCGAGGTGATGCTCGGGGTTGAGGATTTCCACCGTGCCATCCGTCTGGATGTCGCCGGCGGTGAGCTCCCCCTGGCCGTTGGCCTCCAGGTGCAACATCTTGATGCCGTCAGTCAGTACCTTTAAGCGCACCTGTTTTAAATTGAGCAGGATTTCGGTGACATCTTCCAACACTCCGGGGATGGCTGAAAATTCGTGATAGACATCCTTGATGCGGACCGCTGTGATGGCCGATCCCCGCAGGGAGGAAAGCAAGACCCGCCGCAGGGCATTCCCCAGGGTGGTGCCGAAGCCGCGCTCCAGGGGCTCGCAGGCGAACTTGCCGTAAAAGCGGCTATGAGTCTCACTATCAACTTCCAGCCGTTTGGGCTTGATAATCTCGGTCCAGTTCTTGTGGATCATGGCTCCTCAGAAAACTGCTCATGTTTTTATGTCCCGGGGTGCCGGCCGGTCCTGGCCGGAGGCCCGGAAAACCTGACTCCCGCAAGCTCAGTCTGGCCCGGAGAGCGGCTGGGAACATAAAGGATCGTGATGCTATTTGGAATAAAGCTCCACGATGAGATGCTCTTGAATAGGTATGGTGATATCTTCCCGCGTAGGGAACATGATCACCCTTCCTTCGGCTTCTTCTTTGTTGAACTCCAGCCAGGGGGGGCATCCCCGCCGCGCCACTGCCTCCATGGCATCCAGAATCAAGGGCAGTTTGCGGCCTTTCTCGGTTACCTGAATCACATCTCCCGTCCTTACCAGATAGGAAGGTAGATTTACCTTGGCGCCGTTAATCATAACCAGATTATGGCGCACCAACTGCCGGGCCTGGGACCGGGAGTTGGCAAAACCTAACCGGTAAACGATGTTGTCCAAACGCCGTTCCAGAAAAACTAATAGGTTAGTGCCGGTAACCCCTTTCTGCCGTTCGGCCTTTTCAAAATAACTGCTGAATTGTTTCTCCAACACGCCGTATATGCGCCTCACCTTTTGTTTCTCCCGGAGCTGCAGGCCGTAGTCGGAGGGTTTACTCCGGCGCTGGCCGTGCTGTCCCGGCGGGTAGTGACGCCGCTCGATGGCACATTTATCGGTATAACAGCGATCTCCTTTGAGATAGAGCTGCATCCCCTCCCGGCGGCAAAGCCGGCAAGCTGGTCCCACGTATCTAGCCACTGTTGATCACCTCTCCATTAAACCCGACGACGTTTGGGGGGGCGGCAGCCATTGTGGGGAATGGGGCTGACATCCCGAATCAGGTTGACGCTCAAACCCGCGGCCTGCAAAGCCCTGAGGGCTGCTTCCCGGCCCGCGCCCGGCCCTTTGACAAAGACGTCCACGTTACGCATGCCATGTTCCATGGCTTTCCGGGCCGCGTCCTGGGCCGCCAACTGCGCCGCAAAAGGCGTGCCTTTCCGGGACCCCTTGAAACCCTGGACCCCCGCCGAAGACCAGGAGACCACGTTGCCCGTGGGGTCGGTGATGGTCACCAGGGTGTTATTGAACGTGGCCTTGATATGCGCCACCCCCGTGGGGATGTTCTTTTTTTCCTTCTTCTTTTTGGTGCGTGCCTGCGCTTTGGCCATCGCCCCTCCTTAAGCTTTCTTCCGTTTGCCCACGACGCTGCGCCGCGGGCCCTTGCGCGTGCGGGCGTTCGTATGGGTCCGCTGTCCCCGCACCGGCAGGCTCCGCCGATGCCGCAGGCCCCGGTAGCATCCCAGGTCCATCAGGCGCTTGATGTTCATGGAGACTTCCCGCCGAAGGTCCCCTTCCACCTTGCAGGTATGGTCAATCACCTGGCGGATGCTGGTGATTTCGCCGTCGTTCAAATCGGACGTCTTGGTGCCCGGGTCCACCTTGGCTTCCCGCAGCACCCGCGACGCGCTGGTGCGCCCGATGCCGTAAATATACGTAAGGGCGATCTCGATTCTCTTGTTTCGGGGTAAATCGATCCCGGCGATTCTGGCCAATTCCTTCCCTCCCTTTAGCCTTGACGCTGCTTATGCTTGGGATTTTCGCAGATCACCCGCACCACGCGTTTGCGGCGAATAATCTTACACTTGGCGCACATGCGTTTTACTGAGGCCCTGACTTTCATAGGTGTTGTCCTATCTGACCCGGTAGACGATGCGCCCCCGACTCAGGTCATAGGGCGACAACTCCAGGATGACTTTGTCTCCCGGGAGAATTTTGATATAGTGCATCCGCATCTTCCCGGAAATATGCGCCAGAACCTTATGCCCGTTGGGTAACTCCACCCGGAACATGGCATTGGGCAGTGGCTCGATGACCGTCCCTTCGACTTCGATGGCATCTTCTTTAGGCATCTACCGTGTCTTTACCGTTTTGGGTTTTGCGTTTTTCGTTAAAATAGAGCGACATTGCCAAAAATTATTGATCAAGCTCATGCATTTTAAAGTGAACATGGTACTCTCTCCCCTTGGTAAACGGGGTGGTAGGAGGGATTCCTGTTAATTTTTGCATCATATCAAATTATGATAATTTAGAGCCGGCTCAAAATCAAGACGCCGTTCTCCGTCAACGCCACGCTGTGTTCAAAGTGGGCGGCGTACGCCCCGTCCTTGGTGACCGCGGTCCAGCCGTCTGGTAAAATCCGCACCTCCCAGGAACCCATGGAGGTCATGGGCTCAATGGCCAGGGTCATGCCCACTTGCAGGGCCGGTCCCCGGCCGGCGGGGCCAAAATTGGGTATCTGCGGGTCTTCATGGAGCGAGCGGCCGATGCCGTGCCCCACGAAATCCCGGATGACCCCGAAGCCGGCGCCTTCCACCACGGTCTGCACCGCGTGGGAAATGTCCGTCAGGCGGTTGCCCACCTTCACTTGCTCGATGCCGGCGTACAGGGACTTTTCCGTTGCCGTCATCAGCGCCCGGGCCTTGGGGCTTACTTCCCCCACGGCCACGGTGATGGCGGCATCCCCATAGTAACCGTCGTATTTAACCCCAAAATCCAGACTCACCAGGTCCCCCGCCGCCAGGTGCCGGGTCCCGGGAATCCCGTGGACTACCTCATCGTTCACCGACACGCAGATGGAACGGGGGTAGCCGCGATAACCCTTAAAGGCCGGCTGCACCTGGCGGCGGCGGCAGGCCGCTTCCGCCATTTCATCCAATTCCCGGGTCTCGATCCCCGGTTGGATCCGTTCCTTAATTTCCTCCAGGATTTCGGCCACGATGCGGTTGGCCACCTCCATCTTGCCGATCTCCTGGAGGGATTTTAACAAAATCATTTGCGCCTTTGCGCTTTTGCGTCTCGGCGTCTCGGCGTGAGCTTAACTGCCAGGACGCCAAGCACGCCAGGGGGCTTTAGTGTTTGCACCCGCAGCTGCAGACGGCGGCTCCCATCACGATGTTCACGATCTGTTTAAAGATGTCGTCGATGCTCCCCACGCCTTTGATGGGCCGCACCAGGCCTTTGGCGGTGTAGTAGCCGATGAGGGGCGCCGTGGCCTGGTTGTAGGTGGCCAGGCGGTTACGCACCGTAGCTTCATTGTCGTCGTCCCGTTGGTAGAGCTCACTGCCGCACTTGTCGCACACTCCTGCCTTCTTGGGAGGGGTGAACTTGATGTGGAACATCTGGCCGCAGGCGGCGCTTTTGCAGGTGCGGCGCCCGGTGAGACGGGTCACCAGCGCTTCTTCATCCACGTCGATGCTGACCACGTGGTCGATCTTCGTGCCCAATCCCTGCAGAACCTTATCCAGGGCCTCGGCCTGAGGCACCGTCCGGGGGAAGCCGTCCAGGATAAAACCTTTCTTGCAATCAGGCTGGGCCAGGCGGTCTTTGATGATGCCGATGACCACTTCGTCGGGCACCAGTTTCCCGGCGTCCATGAATTCCTTGGCCTTCTTGCCCATTTCCGTCCCTTCTTTCACCGCCGCCCGGAGGATGTCGCCGGTGGAAATCTGCGGAATCTGGAACTTGTCGATGAGTTTCTTGGCTTGCGTGCCTTTGCCCGCGCCTGGGCCGCCCAACAGGATCAGATTCATAGCTCCCTCCTTCTTAAGGTCAACGCCGTACCCGGCTCATGCGTTTTTTCATAAAACCCTCATAGTGGCGGGTGAGTAAATGCGATTCGATCTGGCTCATGGTGTCCATGGCCACCCCGACCACGATCAGTAGGGCCGTACCACCGAAATAAAAGGGCACATTGAACTTCCGGATCAGGATGGAGGGCAGCACGCACACTGCCGACACGTAAACGGCGCCCCCCAGGGTAATGCGCGTCAGGATGCGGTCAATATAATCGGAGGTGGGTTTCCCCGGCCGCAGGCCCGGAACATACCCGCCCCATTTTTTCAAGTTGTCCGCCACATCCACCGGGTTGAAGGTCACGGCGGTGTAGAAATAGCAGAAAAAGAAAATGAGCGCCACATAGACCAAATCGTGAACTCCTCCCCCCGGCGAGATGGCATCCGCCGCCCACTTGACCCACTCATTGTGGACGAAGCCCGCCACGGTGGCCGGGAACATGAGCAGCGACGACGCGAAGATCGGGGGGATAACCCCGGAGGTGTTTACCTTCAAGGGCAGGTGGGTGCTCTGGCCGCCGTACATTTTGCGCCCCACCACCCGGCGGGCGTACTGTACCTGGATGCGGCGCTGGGCCCGCTCCACAAACACGATGAAGCCCACCACCACCACCATCACCACGATCAACAGCGCCATGAGGATGGGCATGATCTCACCCGTCTTCATCAACTCCCCGGTCTTGATCAGGGCCGAAGGCAGGCGGGCCACGATCCCGGCAAAGATGATCAGGGAGATGCCGTTGCCGATACCCCGCTCGGTAATCATCTCCCCCAGCCACATGATGAACGCGGTGCCCGAGGTCAGGGTCAGCACGGTCATCAGGCGGAAGGCCCAGCCCGGATGCAGGACCACCGGCACATGGCCGCCGCTCATGCTCTCCAGACCCACGGCAATGCCGATCCCCTGGACCGCGGCAATGACCACGGTGCCGTAGCGGGTATACTGCTTGATCTTCTTCTGCCCCGCCTCCCCTTCCTTGTAGAGTTTTTCAATGGCGGGGATGACCACCTTGAGCAGTTCGATGATAATGGCGGCGCTGATGTAAGGCATGATCCCCAGGGCAAAGACGCTCAGGCGCTCCAGGGCGCCGCCGGAGAACATGTCGAACAGGCCGAAAATGGTGCCCCGCTGCCGGGCAAAGAAGGCCATCAAGGCCTCGGGGTCGATCCCTGGCGTCGGGATCTGGCATCCCAGGCGGTATACCGCCAGCATCAGCAGGGTAAAGAGAATGCGCCGCTTCAGCTCCGGGATCTTGGCAATGCTGGAGAAGGCGGACACTTAGACGACCTCCACCCGACCGCCGGCCGCTTCAATGCGGCTCCGGGCCTGGGAACTCACCGCCTGCACTTTGACCACCAGGGGCACGGTCACTTCCCCCTGGCCCAGTACTTTGATCCGCAGCACCTGGTTTTCACCAGGCCGGCGGACCTTAAGGCAGCTTCATCCACCACCGCGTCCGCCGAAAACCGGCTGAGGTCCCGCAGATTGACGATGGCCCAGGGCCGCCGGAAGATGTTGGTGAAGCCCCGCTTGGGGATTCTCCGGGTCAGAGGCATCTGGCCGCCCTCGAACCCCGGCTTGGTGCCGCCGCCGGCCCGGGAGTTCTGGCCTTTGGCGCCGCGGGCCGCGGTCTTGCCCCAACCGGAGCCGGGGCCGCGTCCCACCCGCTTTTTCTTATGTTTGGACCCCGGGCTGGGCGAAAGTTCTGAAAGGCGCATCTGCTACTCTCCTTCGGGGACCTGCCGCACCTGGACCAGGTGCGCCACCTGACGCACCATCCCGGCAATGGCGGGAGTTTCCCGATGTCGCACCGTTTTCTGCAAACGGGTCAGACCCAGGGTCTTCAGGGTCTGCCGGTGCTGCGGCGGCCGGCCGATGGGACTCTTCTTTAAGGTTATTTCCAGAAACATAGCCAATCCTCTATCTTTGCGCCTTTGCGTCTTTGCGTGATATATCTCACGCCAAGGCGCCAAGACGCCAAGATGTAAAGTTTTATCCCAGCATCTCCGCCAGCGGCCGGTTGCGCCGGGCCGCCACCTCTTCCGGGGACATCAGCATCTTTAAGGCGATCATGGTAGCCTTCACCGCGTTGTGCGGGTTATGCGAGCCCAGACATTTAGTGAGCACGTTCTTGATGCCCGCTACTTCCACCACGGCCCGTACCGGCCCGCCGGCAATCACCCCGGTCCCTTCCGAAGCCGGCTTCAGCAAGACCTTGCCGGACCCGAACTCCCCCACCACCTGATAGGGAATGGTGCTGTTGAGGATGGGGACCGTGATCATGGACTTCTTGGCCTGCTCCACGGCCTTCCGGATGGCCTCCGGGACCTCGTGGGCCTTGCCCAGACCGGCGCCGACGCGCCCGGCGCCGTCACCCACCACGACAATGGCGCTGAAGCGAAAACGGCGTCCGCCCTTGACGACCTTGGCGACGCGACTGATGCTCACCACCTTATCGGTTAATTCCGCTGCCTCTGGCTCGAACAAACTTACCTCCGAAAAGCAGCTGTCAGCTGTCAGCTGTCAGCTATCAGCTATGGTTCTCTTTGCCTTATTAATTTACTGAGCAACAATTATTTTCGTTAGTTTCGACAATGCTTCTTCATGAACTCAGCCATCCTACGCTGCACATCTATCAATGCTTCCATCGCATTATCAAACTCAGATTCTTCGTCATAAGTTGGATTATCACGCGAGGTTCCTTTTGCTATAGACGCCATTTTAGGAGTTACAGTGGCCGATTTTTTAAAATAAGCATCCATAGCAGCATCATGTTCTTCGCAGAGCTTCTCCCATTCTAATGCGAGGTCAGTTTGGGTCATATTCATACCCCTTCAACTTCGCTAAAAGCTAAAAGCTGACAGCTGATAGCTGATAGCTAAAAAACCAGCCCGTGTTCCCGGCAACTATCCGCCACGGCCTTGACCCGGCCATGGTAGAGAAACCCGTTACGGTCGAAGACTACTTTGTCAATCCCCTGGGCCTTGGCCTTGGCCGCCAGGAGCTTGCCCACGGCCTTGGCCGCCTCGACTTTCTTGACGCCGCTGAGCTGGTCTTTCAGCTCGCCGCTCAAGGTGGAGGCTGCCGCCAGGGTCTGGCCTTTGCCATCGTCGATGATCTGCGCGTAGATATGCTTGCTGCTGCGAAAGACCGACAGCCGCAACCGCTCGCCGCTCCCGACTTTCTTTCTGATCCGTTGTTTCCGCTTCAGCCGCGCCGCCAATTTGGGGTTCATGTTTGCTTCCTTCGCGTCTTTGCGTCTTTGCGTGAGCCTGATTTTCCTTTAACGGCCGCCGGCCTTGCCCACTTTGCGCCGCAGCACTTCGCCGGCAAACTTGATGCCCTTGCCCTTATATGGGTCGGGGCGCCGCAGCCGCCGAATCACCGCCACCGTCTGTCCCAGCAGCTCCTTGTTGGCGCCGGTGAGTTCGATGCGGTTGGCCTTTTCCACCTTGGCGGTGATCCCTTTCGGCAAGGGAAAGTCCACGGGGTTGGAGTAGCCCACGTTGAACACCAGGTTGCTGCCCTTGGCTTCCACCTTGTAGCCGGTGCCCACCAGTTCCAGGACCCGGGTAAAACCCGTGCTGGACCCGGTGACCATGTTGGCCGCCAAGGTGCGGGCCAGGCCCCAATAGGACCGGGTAAGCCGGCTGTCATCCTGGGGTTCCACCGTGATCTCTTTGTCCCCGATATGGACCGTCACCCGGGGAGGCATGAGCTGCTCCAGGCTGCCCAGGGGGCCGGTGACCTTCAATTTGCCGTCTTCCAACTTGGCCTTCACCCCCTTGGGCAAAGGTACGGGTTTTTTGCCGATGCGGCTCATATCAATTCCCCTACCAGATCTCGCACAAGACCTCACCGCCCACGTTGAGCTTCCGGGCCTGGCGGTCGGTGACGACCCCCTGGGAGGTGGAAATGACCGCCACCCCCAGGCCTCCCTGGACCTTGGGAAGCTCGGCTTGGCCGGTGTAAACCCGGCGTCCGGGTTTGCTGACCCGTTTCAAGCCCTGGATGAGCGGTTCCTGATGCTCGTTGTACTTGAGGTAGACGCGCAGGATGCCCTGGCGATTATCTTTAATAACCTTATAATTTTTAATGAAGCCTTCTTCCTTGAGGATGCGCGCCAGGTTGATCTTCATGCGGGAGGCCGGGATGTCAACCTTGTCGAACCGCGCCCCCCGGCATTGCGAATCCGGGTCAACATATCGGCGATGGGGTCAGTCATGCTCATAGTTTGCCCTACCAGCTGGATTTAGTCACCCCAGGGATCTCTCCCTTGAGGGCCATGTTCCGGAAACAGATGCGGCAGACGCCGAACCGTCGCAAGAAGGCCCGGGGCCGGCCGCACAAGGGACAGCGGTTATATTTCTGCACCGGATACTTGGGTTGGCGCTTTGCCTTGGCGATTAACGATTTCTTGGCCATGCGGTTCTCCGTAGGGGTGGGGTCCCCCCCTACTGCAATTATTTCCTAAAGGGTAATCCCAGCAACTTCAGTAAAAATTTCCCTTCTTCATCGGTGGGGGCGTTGGTCACGATGGTGATGTTCATCCCCTTGACCTTGTCGATCTTGTCGTAGTCGATTTCCGGAAAAATGATCTGTTCCCGAATACCCAGGGTGTAGTTGCCGCGGCCGTCGAAGGCCCGTTCGCTCACCCCCCGGAAATCCCGCACCCGGGGCAAGACCACGTTTACCAGCTTGTCGAAGAAATAGTACATGCGGTCCCGGCGCAGGGTGACCATGCAGCCGATGGGCATGCCTTCCCGCAGCTTGAACGCCGCGATGGACTTTTTGGCCCGGGTGACCACCGGTTTTTGGCCCGTGATGGCCGCCAGTTCCGCCGAGGCCGACTCCAGCAGCTTGATGTTCTGGATGGCTTCCCCCAACCCCAGGTTGACCACGACCTTCTCCAGGCGCGGCACCTGCATGGCGGTTTTATAACGGAACTCCTGCATCATGCGGGGCACACACTCGCTCCGATAATATTCCCGGAGGCGCGGCTTCCCCGTGAAGGCCTTTGCAGCCGCCTGGGACTCGGCGCCTTTTGCCGCCGGCTTCCCCGCGGCCTTGCCGGCTTTTTTGTCAGCCGGCTTGACAGCCGCCTTGGGCTTGCCTTTGCCAGATTCTTTCTCAGCCATCAATGATTTCCTTGCACTTCAGACATACCCGGACCTTCTTGCCTTCACCGGTCAGGGTCATACGAATACGGGTGCCGCTGGCGCATCGGGGGCAGATCAGCTTTATCTTGGCGACGCCCAGCGGGGCTTCCTTCTCCACGATCCCCCCCTTGCCGGTGGTGGGGCTGGGACGGGTATGCCGCTTGATGAGATTGACCTTCTCGATCAGCACCTGGTTTTTTTCCCGCAACACCTTCAAGATCTTGCCGGTTTTGCCCTTCTCCTTGCCGGTGGTGACCTCCACCAGGTCGTTCTTCTTCAACCGAACCTTGCCGGGCTCCAGGGCTTTCTTATACTTCGCCATTAGAGCACCTCCGGGGCCAGGGAGATGATCTTCATGAATCTCTTGGCCCGGAGTTCCCGAGCCACCGGCCCAAAGATGCGGGTGCCGATGGGATCGCCCTGGGGGTTGATGAGCACCGCGGAGTTATCGTCAAACTTGATGTAGGAGCCGTCGGAGCGCCGGGTTTCCTTCACCGTGCGCACCACTACGGCCCGCATCACGTCTCCCTTTTTCACCTTGGAGTGGGGCAGAGCTTCCTTGACCGCCACGACGATGATGTCCCCCACCCGGGCGTACCGTCGCCTGGTGCCTCCCAGGACCCGGATGCAGGAAACCTTCTTGGCGCCGGAGTTATCCGCCACCGTCATTTGTGTATGAACCTGGATCATGATGCTATCCTCACCCCCGCCCGCTTATTGGGCCTTCTCCAGGACTTCCTTGACCCGCCAGTTCTTGTCCCGGCTCAGGGGACGGGTCTCGATCAGGAGCACTTTGTCGCCCACCTGGCAGGAATTGTTGGGGTCATGGGCCTTGATCCGGACCCGGCGCCGGATGATCTTATGATAGAGGGGGTGGGCCACCAGGCGTTTCACTTCCACCACCACGGTCTTATCCATCTTGTCGCTGACCACCATGCCAACTCTGGTCTTGCGCACACCGCGCTGCTTTTCCATACCTGCCTAACCCTCCCGGGCTATTCCTGCCCGGCCCTTTGCCTCAGTACCGTTTCGACCCGGGCCAGGTCTTTTCTGGCCAGCCCCAGGCGGGCGGTGTTGTCCAATTGCTGCCGGCTGTGTTGAAAATTGAGGTTGAAAAGCTCTTCCGAGACCTCTTTCAATTTGGCTTCGAGTTCCTCCTGGGTCAGGTCCCGTAAATCCGCGGCCTTCATACGCCCACCTCCCTCGCCGGCTGCTCCCGCTCCACGAACTTGGTGGGAATGGGCAGTTTGTGGGAGGCCAGGCGCATGGCTTCTTTGGCCACTTCCCGCTCCACCCCGGCCATCTCATAGAGGATGAGACCCGGGCGCACCACCGCCACCCAGCCTTCCGGACCGCCCTTCCCTTTGCCCATGCGGGTTTCCGCCGGTTTCTTGGTGAAGGGTTTATCCGGAAAGATCCGGATCCAGATCTGGCCGCCCCGTTTCACGTGGCGGGTGATGGCGATCCGGGCCGCTTCGATCTGCTGGGCCGTGATCCAACCGCATTCCTCGGCCATGAGGCCATAATCCCCGAAGGCCACGAAGTTGCCCCGGGTGGCCTTGCCCCGGCGGCGGCCCCGCATGACTTTCCGATGTTTTACCCGTTTTGGACTCAGCATTACTCTATCCTTTTCCTACCCGCTGCTTCTCAAGGGGGGCAGGGGGATTATACCTGACCTCGTTTTTCGTTTTTCGTTGTTCGTTTTTCGTTTTCCAGTGGAATCCTGGCTTTTTAGTTAATAGCCCAAAGCCGTCTCTAATTTCTTTTAACCAAAAACCCAAAACGAAAAACCAAAAACGGTATTTAGAAGCTCATGCCCTCTTCGGTGCCCAGCACCTCGCCGTGGAAGATCCAGGTCTTCACCCCGATGATGCCGTAGGTGGTCTTGGCTTCGGCGAAGCCGTAGTCGATGAAGGCCCGCAGCGTGTGCAGCGGCACCCGCCCTTCCCGGTACCATTCCTGGCGGGCGATCTCCGCCCCGGCCAGGCGGCCTTTGCAGCGGATCTTGACGCCCTTGGCCCCGAACTTCAGGGCCTGGCCCACCGCCTTTTTCATGGCCCGGCGGAAGCTGACCCGGCGTTCCAGCTGCTGGGCGATGTTTTCCGCCACCAGTTGGGCGTTGATTTCGGGCTTGCGCACTTCGTGCACGTCGATGACCAGTTCCCGGCCCACCACCTGCTCCAGGCGGCGCCTCAGGTCCTCGATCTTTTTACCCTTCTGGCCGATGACCATTCCCGGCCTGGAGGTATGGATGCGGATGGTCAATTTGTTGGCCGCCCGTTTGATGTCC
>JBAVUP010000013.1:0-2264 GCA_049696835.1 Desulfobaccales bacterium | reverse complement strand
GCCAGGTAGAGAAATCCGAGAAGCAGCAGCGAGGCGATCACCAGGGTGATCATCGGGCCGTTGGTCGCCGGCATTATGGGAAAGACTTCGATCATTCCGGCTTCCCTCCCCTCCAGTTTGCCCTGTGGCGGCGCCGGGCTGAGCTTTCAGATGGTGGAAGGGGCGCCGTTTTGGGCCGACGCCGGGGCCTTAGCGGGCTGCGGCCGCAGGGGGCGCTTGATCTGGCTGCTGATGTTCAGCAGGATGCCCACCGCCAGCATGCTGGCTATCAGGGAAGAGCCGCCATAGCTGAGAAACGGCAGGGACAGGCCCTTGGTGGGTAAAATACCGCTCACCACCCCCATGTTGATGGCCGCGGGCAGGCCGATGACCAGGGTCAGCCCCAGGGCCAGATAGGAGCCGAAGGTGTCCGGAGCCTTGAGGCTCAGGCGCAGACCCCGGATCACCAGGGTGCTGAACAGGGCCAGTACCAGGAGAAATCCTACGAAACCCATCTCTTCGGTGAAGATGGCCAGGATGAAGTCGGTGTGGGCGTCCGGCAGGTAAAAAAGCTTGGCCCGGCTCTGGCCCGGCCCCAGGCCCCAGAAGTTGCCCGAGCCGATGGCCAGGAGGGACTGCTTCAACTGGTAGCCCACGCCCGCCCCGTATTTCCAGGGGTCCAGAAAGGAGAGGATGCGGTCGAATTTCTTTGGGTCTTTCAGCACCGCGGCGACGGCCAGGGTAGTGACCGTACCGAGGGCCAGAATGATATGGGTGAGGCGGGTGCCGCCCACAAAGAGCATGGTTAAGACGATGGCCGTCAGGGTCAGGGCGGTGCCGAAGTCGGTTTCGATGCCGATGAGACCGATGAAGAGCCCGGCCACCAGCATGTGGGGCAAAAAGCCGATGGCGAAATATTTCATCTTTTCCTGTTTCCGGGAAAAGGAGTAAGCCAGAAAGATGACCACCGCGATCTTGGCGAACTCCGAGGGCTGCAGGGCAACGGGTCCCAGCCGGAGCCAGCGGGCCGCGCCCCGCACCTTACCGCCGATGCCCGGAACAAATACCAGGACCAGGCAGATCAGGCTAAGAAATAAAAAGGGATAGACCCAGCGTTGGTAATGCTGATAATTGATGCTCCGCCCCAGGAAGAGGGCCCCCAGACCCAGCAGGGCATACATGCCCTGACGTTTGACAAAGTAGAAAGGATCACCGTAATTGGTCTGGGCCATGACGTTGCTGGAGATGAAAACCATGCTCAGTCCCAGGCACATCAGGGATAAGGCGGTGGCCAGCAGGATCACGTCGTAGTGGCCGACCGGGGTCGTGGCCGCCTCAGTTTTGGCTGGCATGGTTCAGCTCCTTTACCAATCTTTGGAAGGTTTCACCACGTTGGGCGTAATCCTTGAACATGTCGAAACTGGCGCAAGCCGGGGAGAGGAGCACCACCTCCCCGGGCCGGGCCAGGTCATAGGCCCGGCGCACCGCCTCGGCCATGTCGGACACCAGACAGGCCGGGGCCAGGCCCTTCCAGACCAGGGCCAGGTGTTCCCGGGTCTCCCCCAACAGGACCAGGGCCTTGACCCGGTTTCTGATCAGAGGAGAGAGGAGACTGAAATCGCTGTCCTTGTCCCGGCCGCCGGCAATGAGGATCACCGGCTGGGAGAAATGGGCCAGAGATACGGCCACCGCCCCGACGTTGGTGCCCTTGGAGTCGTCGTAAAACTGTACCCGGTCGACCTCGGCCACGAACTCCAGGCGATGGGGCAGGCCCCGGAAGGAGGCCAGCACCCGGCGGCAGGCGGCGGCATCGGCCCCGGCGCCCAGGGCCAGGAGCAGGGCCGCCATGACGTTTTCCAGGTTGTGCCGTTCGGAGAGACGGATTTCGGCCAGGGGAAACGCCTCTTCCCTGAAGCCATTCAGCCTGACGCACAGCGAGCCGTTGGCCAGCCAGGCGCCTTGAGTCAGGGGGTGGCTGGTGGAGAACCAATAAACCCGGCCCGGCCCCGAATCCAGTGCCGCCACCGCGGCATCGTCGGCATTGAGAATCTTCAGATCGTCGCCGTTCAGGTTGCGAAACAGGCCGGCCTTGGCCGCGATATAGGCGGCCAGGGAAGGGTAGCGGTCCAAATGGTCCGGGGTGATGTTGAGCAGGGCGGCGGCCTGGGGATGGAAGTGGGGGGCGGTGTCCAACTGGAAGCTGCTCACCTCCAGCACCAGGCAGTCCGCCTCGGATTGCCGGGAAAGCAGGGAGATCACCGGGGTGCCGATGTTGCCGCCCACCA
>JBAVUP010000012.1:0-4058 GCA_049696835.1 Desulfobaccales bacterium | reverse complement strand
ATCTCCAGGCCGCCCACCGCGGCCAGGGCTCCCACCGGGTCCTCGGCGTTAGGCTGGTGCCGGGCCAGGGCCCGATTGATCACCGCCACCTTGTGACGCAAAACCTTGTCTTCGATCCCGGTGCCCCGGCCCGTAACCGCCGCCACCGGCCGCCCGGTGAAGACCGCGGCCAGGGCGGCGGCGGCGGTGGTGTTGCCGATACCCATGTCCCCGGCCGCCAGGGCGTCCACCCCCGTGGCCAGGGCCTGCTCCGCCAGTTCCACCCCCACCAGCAGGGCCCGCAGGGCCTCATCCCGGGTCATAGCCGGTTCCTGGGCCATATTGCGGGTACCGTAGGCCACCTTCCGGGAAATGAGCTCCGGCACGGGGCTGAAATCGTGGTTGACCCCGATATCCACCACCTCCACCCGGGCCTGGACATGCCGGGCCAGGACATTGATCCCCGCGCCCCCCTGGAGAAAGTTATAGACCATCTGGTAGGTGACTTCCTGGGGATAGGCGCTCACGCCTTCGGCCACCACCCCGTGGTCCGCGGCGAAGACCACCACCCATTTCTTTTCCAGGGTGGGCATCGCCTCCCGGCGGATGGCCGCATAGAGAGCCGCCAATTCTTCCAACCGCCCCAAACTGCCCCGGGGCTTGGTGAGGGAGTCTAGGCGCACCTGGGCTTGCTCCAGCCATGCAGGGTCAATGGGTTCAATCTGGGAGATAATCTGGGATAATTCCGTCATCATAGCGCCACAACCTCAATTCTTAAGATAGCTATCAGCAGTCAGCTTGCAGCATTCGGGAAAAACTCATGGTGGTAAGGGCGCACGCGCATGTCCGTCCCTACGGCTTTCCCGGGAAAACCTCGCCGGCTTTGACGAGCAACGGCACGCCCGCCACCACCAGGACCACCAGGTCCGCCATCTGCGCCAGACGCTGGTGCAGCCAGCCGGCCTGATCCCGGAACTCCCGGGCCAGGGGGTTGTCCGGCACGATCCCCCACCCCACTTCATTGCTGATGAGGATGGTGGGAGTTTCGGTCTTGGCCAAGGTTTCTATCAGACGTTCGCCGGCGGTCTGGATGCTCCCCTGGGCGGCGCCTGCTTGCAGCAGGAGATTGGAGACCCACATGCTGAGGCAGTCCACCAGGATGACCCCGTAGCCGTGCTGGGCCCCGGCCAGCGTCTCCACCAGTTCGAGGGGCGTCTCCCGGGTCACCCAGTCCGAGCCCCGCTCCCGCTGGTGCGCATTGATGCGGGCCTCCATCTCCGGGTCCCGGGGCTCACAGGTGGCCACGAACAGGCGAGGCGAGGGCAGGCGCGCCGCCAGGCCCAGGCCGTAGCGGCTCTTGCCGCTGCGGGCTCCGCCTAAAATCAGGGCCACGCGAACGCCCGACGGTGCGTTTTCCATGCTTGAGGATCTCCGGCGCCCTTGGCGGCGTTCAGCCCGGTTTCCCGGCATCAATAAGGGTGTTTACCCATGACCTGCTCAATTTTCCAGATCAGGGACCCCGCCAGCAGCACGCTTATGAGATGGTTCGGCTCGGCATGATGACCAACTTTACTGACCTGGCTAACCAAAAACTTTAACCTAATTGGTGCGACCTGCCAAGTTATCGGGGACAAATTTATGCGATCACGTGGCCAACTCCAGGCGCCCAATCTAGAATAGGCCGCGGCGCGCCTTGACCCCGGCCGGCAAATCTGGAATGATAACCGTCAGCTTCGCGACCGAACAGGGGGTGCAGTATGGAATTTGCATTATCGCCGGAACAGCAGGCGGTTCAGGAAAAGGCCCGGCATCCGGCCCGGACAGTTTTGAGAGAGGGGGCGAGGGGCACCCGCCCCTGCCCCTTCCCCCGAACCCCCTTCCCCAACCCCTTACAGGGGGCTGGGAGGGGAGTTTAAGGGGAGGGCGGGGGAATACTTACGAAAAACTTCCCCCGGCCCTCCCCTCAAAAAACTCCTTACGAAAAAGGAACCATTATGGCCGAGACGCGATTGGCTCAGGGGCGCATCCAGGTATACACCGGGGACGGCAAAGGCAAGACCACCTGCGCCCTGGGGTTGGCCCTGCGGGCCGTGGGGCAGGGTTTTCAGGTGTACATGGTGCAGTTCATGAAGGGTTGGGAGACCGGCGAGGCCCGGGTGGCGGCCACCCGTTTGGCTCCGGACATGACCCTGCGCCCCTTCGGGCGTCCCGGCCTGGTCAATCTGCGGGCCCCGGCCTCCGAAGATCTGGCCCTCATCCGGGAGGCCTGGGATCTGGCCCGGCAGGTGATCCTGGCCGGGGAGCACGACCTGGTGATCCTGGATGAAATCAACCTGGCCCTGGCTTTCAATCTCCTGCCCTCCGCAGAGGTTTACCAGGTCCTGCGGGACCGGCCCCGGTGGGTGGAGGTGGTCCTGACGGGCCGCCAGGCGCCCCCGGAACTGGTGGAGTTGGCGGATCTGGTCACGGAGATGCGCCCCGTGAAGCATTACTTCGACGCGGGGGTCCAGGCCCGGCGCGGCATCGAGTGGTAGCGGTCTTTTATACCAGGTTCGCTTTCAAATACCTCAAACTTAAAATGAGAACTTATTGGAATATCTATATATTTTATGAAAAACCAAAAACGAAAAACCAAAAACGGTATTATTTCCACACCCCGTCGATCTCGGCCTGGCACTTGGGGCAGCGCCCCTCCTTGAGATGGTAACCCCGGATGGTATACCCCAAGCGTTCGATGAGCAGCTCCTGGCAGGCATAGCAGTACGTGTTCTCGCCGCCGTCCCCTGGAATATTGCCCACATAGACATAGCGGAGCCCGGCCTTGAGCCCGATTTCCCGGGCCCGGCGCAGGGTGGCCACCGGGGTGGCGGGCCGGTCCATCATCTTGAAGGTGGGGTGAAACGCGGTCACGTGCCAGGGGATCGCCGGGCTGACGCCTTTGATGAAGTGGGCGATGTCGGTGAGTTCGGCGTCGGAGTCGTTGTGCCCGGGGATGACCAGGGTGGTGACTTCCAGCCAAATCCCTTGCCGGTGCAGCCGGGTGATGGTATCCAGCACCGGCTGCAGGCGGGCCTTGCAGACCTTGCGGTAGAAGTCGTCCCGCAGGCTCTTTAAATCCACGTTGTCGCCGTCCAGGAACTCCCCCAGGGCGGTGGCCGAAGCCTCGGTCATGAAGCCGTTGGACACAAAGACGTTGCGCAGGCCCTGTTCCCGGGCCAGCCGCGCCACGTCCTGGGCGTACTCCATGAAGATGGTGGGTTCGGTGTAGGTATAGGAGATGCTGGCCGAATGGGATGCCAGGGCATCGGCCACGATGCCCTTCGGCTCGCGTTCGTCTCCTATGATCTGGCCACCGTGCACCCGGGGATACTGGGAAATGTCAGAGTTCTGGCAGTGGAGGCACATGAAGTTGCAGCCCACGGTGGCGATGGAATAGGAACGGGTGCCCGGCAGGAAGTGAAACAGGGGCTTTTTCTCAATGGGGTCGATATGCTCGGCGATGATCCTACCGTAGTTCATGCTGTACAGGGTGCCGTCCTGGTTTTCCCGGACGTGGCAGATGCCCCGTTTCCCCGGATCGATCTTGCATTCGTGGGCGCACAAGAAGCAATGCACCTTCTGGTCTCCCGCACTCTCCCAAAACCTGGCCTGGTACATAAGCGCTCCTTCAGACGGCTTCACTGTTACCTTATATCCTCCAGGAGGCATTGTAAAGGTGGGAGTCCGCCTGCCGGCACCGCCGGGGGGCGCGCTGCGCCGCCGGCCTTTGGGGCCATGGGCCTCTGCCGCCCCTTGCCAGAAGCTGCATCGTGTGTTACAAGATACGCTGATGGTGGGCGTAGCTCAGTTGGCAGAGCACCGGGTTGTGGCCCCGGCGGTCGCGGGTTCAAGTCCCGTCGTTCACCCCAAAGATTACCAGGGGTTAGGCTAAATAGCCTGACCCCTCTCTTTTTATTCCCCACATTATTCTCCACACCTAAGCATCAAATCATCGAAAATCTGTTTATGGGAGAGGTCTGTCTATGGAGTTGTCGAGGGTGATATGCCTTCCCCAAATCTCCCTATAAATTTCTCCTATG
>JBAVUP010000011.1:0-20161 GCA_049696835.1 Desulfobaccales bacterium | reverse complement strand
CCAGGGCAAGCACCTGACCCTAACCACCAAGAGGCCGGTAGGTATCCCCGATCCCTATAAGCAGTTTAGCATCAATGTAGCCAGCTATTTTACGGAAGCTGGCGGGGTCCGATTCACCCAGCCGGTGCCCGAAGGTACCATCTTAACCATTATGGAAGCCAACGAGGACAATTTGGTACTGGCGGGCCAAGAAGCTTTGCGCAAAGCGGTGCTGCGCGGCTCCATCACCGATCCGGCCTTAATCTTGGTCTTCTCTTGCGCCCTCAGAGCCCAGCTGCTGGGGGAAAGGGTGGGAGAGGAGATTTCCGCGATGCAGAACGTCCTGCCAGGCATCCCCGTGGTGGGGTATTATAGTTTTGGGGAACAGGGGTTGGCCGATGACGGGGTTAACCGGCACAACAATGGCATAATCACGGTGTTGGTGCTCGGCCGGGAGCTGTCTTATGCTGCCCAGGTAGCACTGGAAAACGAAGCCTTACGCAGTGAAGTGGAGCAAGCCCAGGCCCTGAAGCAAGCCTATGCGTCTTTAGAAAAAGAAGTTGCCGAACGCCAGAAAGCCGAGGAGGCCTTCGAAAAATTGGTGGTCAATGCGCCCATCGGCATTTTTATCGTTCAAGGAGAAAAAATTAAACTGGTTAATCCCGGCCTGCAAGCCATCACCGGCTATACTGAAGACGAATTATTAGGTAAAGACTCTTTTGGCTGCATTGCTCCCGAATATGAAGAAATAGTCCGGAAGTATGTCTCCCATGCGTTGAAAGGCAAGAGCTCCATGCCATTTGAATTTCAAACGATCAACAAGCGTGGTGAACGGAAGTGGGTCATGGAAACTGTGGCCCCGATTATCCATGAAGGTAAAAAAGGAACCCTGGTATATGTCATGGACATTTCCGAGCGCAAGCGGCTGGAAGAGCAACTGCTTCAGTCCCAAAAGATGGAAGCCGTGGGGCGGCTGGCCGGCGGGGTGGCCCATGACTTTAACAACATCCTGATGGCTATTATTGGGTACAGCGACATGATCAGGATGGCGGTAAACCCCGATGATCCTCCTTACCACGATGCCGAACTGATCATACAGGTGGCTGAGCGGGCTGTGTCACGCACGAGACAGCTTCTGGCCTTCGGCCGCAAACAGATACTCTTCCCTCGAGTGCTCAACCTCAATGAGGTGGTAGATAACCTGGAAACTATGCTGGGGCGATTGCTCGGTGAGGACATCGATTTACGGATTAATCTTGACAGGACCTTAGGGGCTGCGAAAGTTGACCCGGGACAAATCGAACAGGTCATTATGAACTTGGTGGTGAACGCCCGCGATGCCATGCCCCGGGGGGGCACGCTCACCATTGAAACGACCAATGCCGATGTGGATGGAGTATTGCCCGCCAGATCTGAGGAGATCCAGCCGGGGCATTATGTGATGCTGGCGGTGAGCGATACCGGCGAAGGCATGGATCAAGACATGCGATCCCACATTTTCGAACCTTTTTTTACCACGAAAAGGCCTGATAAGGGTACCGGCTTGGGCCTGTCAACAGTGTATGGCATAGTCAAGCAAAGCGGCGGCTGTATTTATGTGCACAGCGAACCCGGCCAAGGCAGCACTTTTAAAGTCTATTTTCCCCGGACTGAGGCAACCGCAGAATCAAGGGAAGAGCCGAAACCGGCTAGTGCCGAGTTGCATGGGTCGGAAACCATTCTGGTGGTAGAAGATGAAGAAACGGTGCGCGCCTTGATCTGCCGGATTCTGGAGCAACATGGTTATAAAGTATTGGCAGCCGGCGATGGTGGAGAGGCTTTGCTGATTTGCCAACGTCATCCGGGAACTATCCATTTGATGGTGACCGATGTGGTCATGCCCAAGATGAACGGACGGGAATTAGCAGAGCGCCTGACCCCCTTGCACCCGGAAACGAAGGTACTTTATATGTCGGGATATGCCGAGGATGTTGTTGTCAACCGGGGAGCCTTGGATTCGGAAGCATCTTTTCTCCAAAAGCCTTTCAAGCCCATGTTATTAGTCCAAAAGGTACGCGAAATCCTGGAGCTTCCCCACGCTCGTTTATAGCTGGTAACTGCTCGGTCATTTAAATCGCCGGCGCCTCATAACCAAGGGCGGACTCATTTAGGTCCGCCCATGGTGCCTCGCATTACTGATGTAGGGGCGCCATGCATGGCGCCCCTGAGGGCGTATTAAATCACGCCCCCACAACCCACTTATTCCCAGGAATCCTCCACCTGGGTGAGGACCGCCAGCTTGACGGCCTGGACCTTGCGGTAGACCTGGTCCGGATGCCGCAGGCGGCCTTCCACGGTGAGGAGGTCTTCGTCGATCCCGATGCCGAAGAGGCGCTCGTTTTCCTGGAGGTGCGGCAGGATGAGGTTCCAGTCCGCCGCGGTCAGCGGCACGATCTCGCCGCCGTTCAACTGCTCCTCCACCACCTGGTGATAGGGGTCCCGGATATAAATGGCGCCCCCGGAGGCCAGGGAGAAGAGGTTGCCGCCGGGGTAGGGGGTACGCTGGGAGCGGATGCGGCCCCGGGAATCGAACTCCAGGCCGTTGACGATGATGAAACCGCCGCCGGCGAACGGATTGCCGGCCATGAAGGACTCGGCCAGGAAATCCAGGGCGGTGCCGTTGATCACCGCCCGGGGGCGCCCCACCGCGTTGATGAAGGGGCGGCCGGCGGCGTTGCCCATGATGTACACGTCCCCGCCCTTGGCGCCGTACATGAAGGTCTGGCCCACGTCCCCGTAAACCACCAGTTTACCCCGCTTCATGATCTGGCCCAACTGGTCCTGGGCGTTGCCGTGGATAGAGATGGACATGCCGTCGATCCCCGACGCCAGGTAGTCGCCGGTGCTGCCATAGGCGTCGATGCGGACCTCATCGGTGTCGGCCCCGAAGCCGCAACCCAGGAAGCGTTGGCCCTTGTAGCCATAGGCGAGGAATTGCCTCCACCCCAGTGCAAAGGCCCGGCACAGGAAGCGGGCATCGCAGCCCTCGCCTTCCGGGGGGAAGGCGGCGGCATCCAGGACCAGCACCGCGTCGTCCCGGGGCGGAGGCGCCAAGCGGTCCCGGGTCTCGTAATCGATCCAGCGATAGCGGCTGGGCGCGGTGGCGCCCATGGCGGGGGTAGCCTGAAAGATCTCGGTCAAGGCCTCCAGGAGCAGGCGCTGCAAGTGACTCCGTTTTTTATCCCCGGGGTCGTAGCGCCAGTCCAGGAGCAGGGTCAGGCCGCCCACGGCCGCGGCCTTGGCGGCATCATCCCGCCGCGCCTGATCTGCCGTGACGGTCAAAGCTTCCCGGAAATTGGCATACGACCACAGGGGCAGGCGCCCTTTGACCCACTGGAAAAGCTTTCGGCCGCTGCCGTCTTCCAGGTGGGACCGGATGATCCGGGTCAGTTCTGCGTCCTCGTTGATCGTAATGTCCAGCCGGGTGCCGTCCCAGGGCCGCTGGTGCCAGGGCACGGTTTTGGGCTTGCCGAACTTATCGTGGCAGGTGAGGGTGCGGTGGCCGTTGTTGGCTTCCAGAGAGAAGATAAAGGCTCCGCCGTCGGTGGCGCTGCCTCCCCGGGCGTTCCAGTAGAGGTCGGCCACGGGGCAGAACCGGGGGTCTTCCGCCGCCAGGCTTTGCAGGGTGGCGTCAATGGCCTGCTTCTCGGAGCAGATGAGGCCGATCTGCACTTCCCCTTCTTGCAGGGCAAAGACCTGGGGCCGGAGCATGGAGGTGTCGGTGATGCCGATGAGCTCAAAGCGGTTCCGGTCGGGGTCGGTGCGGGCAATGATGAAGAACCAGGGGCCGTCGGGGGAGCCGTGGATGTTGGTGGTCTGGAGATGCCGGTAAATCTGCTGGCGTTCCGGGTCCAGAAGGTCGAAGTCCCGTTCCGTGGTGGGGGCCATGGACTCGATGACGTATTCCAGGGGGTAGCCGTAGAGCCGGTGCCAGAGATCGAAGGTGAGCACCGCCACCTCGGTGTCCGTGAGGAACTGGGGATAGAAATGGCGCTGGCTCAAATATTCGCTCACCGAAAAGTAGTTGGCGAAGTCGCCGTTGTGCACCAGGGCGGTGTTCAAAGCCGCAAAGGGGTGGGCGCCGCCGGGGTGCCACACCCGGCCCCGGGTGGGGTAGCGCTGATGGGCGATCCACACGTGGGCCTTGAAGTCCAGGAGGTTGTAGTAGAGGGCGGCTTCCTCAGCGTAGCCCACAATCTTGAGGATCATGATATTGCGTCCCTGGGAGAGCACGAAGGCCTTTTTCTCACCCAGGGAAGCGTAATAGGCCTCGTTCAGCTTGTAGCAGTTCTGGGCCACGAACTCGTCTTCCACCTTGCGCCAGGGGACTTCATAGAGCCTGTGCCGCAGGATGAAGTGCTGGAGCACCTCGGGCTTCACCCGCACGAAGTACTGCCAGACGTCCGGCGGCTTGACCATCAGGCCCGGCAAATCCTGCCAGTTGTCGAGAGTGGGCTGGCGCCGGGCGTGATCCACCCGGAAGACCTCGGTGATGAACCGAGCCTCCACCTGGGGCCGCGCCTCGGCGTCCAGGTAGGCGATCTGGATCAGGTAATCGTTATCCAGAATCTCCTGGGAAACCCCCAAGGTCTCGGGGTCCAGGCCCACCGCGGCAATGCCGCCGCCCTTGCCGTTGCCCCGGTTGTGCATCTGCACGGAGGGCTGGAAGATGTGGCGGCCCGCCACCGGCACGTTGGCGGCAAAGCCGGTGACCCCGCAGCCGCCTTCATCCGCGGTCTTCTGGAGGCGGCTTCCGGCAAAGGGATTGGTAAACTCCCGGCGGGTGTTGAGGAGTTGGAGACCTGGGTGGTTATTTAGGTTGCCGTTAGACTTCATTGATTTCCTCAGGGTTTTTATGTAGGGCGGGCACTGCCCGCCAATCAGAAATTCGATGTGGCAGCCACAGGCCGCTCTATAACCTGGTTCACGGCGGGCAGTGCCTCGCCCTACATTCTGCTCATGGCGGGCGAGGACGCCCGCCCTACGGCCCAAACGTTGAACGTTGAACGTTGAACTCTACCGTCTCAGGCTGTCGTCCACCGGGCGGTCGAAATAGTCCAGGTGGGCCAGGGTGTCGGTGCGGCCCACTAATTCCCGGATGCTCCTTAAGCCCAGGCGGCGCAGGATTTCCTTCAACTGCCAGCTCCAGGCATAGTACATATTGCTGATGCGGTTGCTACCCCAGGCCACGGTCATCAGGTCCACCAGTTCCGGGTCGGTGGTGGCGATGCCCCGGGCGCAGCCCCGTCCGGACTCGCAGTTGTGGCAGCGCAGGCATTCCAGGGCCACCAGGTCGGCGGTGCCGATCTGCACCCCGTCGGCCCCCAGGGCGATGGCCTTGGCCACGTCAAAGGCGGTGCGGATACCGCCCGAGGCGATCAGGGTCACGTGGTCCCGGATGCCTTCGGCGCGGAGGAACTGGTGCACCTTGGGGATGGCGTACTCCACGGGCATGGCGATGTTCTTCTTGGCAATGTCCGGCGCCGCGCCGGTGCCGCCGTAGCTGCCGTCCAACTGCACCACGTGGGCGCCGGCGTAATAGCTGCCCACGGCCACCATATCCACATCGGTGGGGGTGGACACCTTCACGGACACCAAAGCCCGGGGGTTGATCTCTTTGATCCAGTCGATGTGTTTCTTGTGGTCTTCCACGGAATAGACGCTGTGGAAGGGGAACGGCGAAAACAGGGCGCTGCCCGCTACCGACTCCCGCATGCGGGCCACCGCAGGGGTGACTTTGTCCCCCAGGAGATGGCCGCCCAGGCCGGGTTTAGCCCCCTGGGCGTACTTGAATTCGACCATGCGCACCCGCTGGATGGTTTCCTCCCGGACCCCGAAGAGCCCGGTGGCCACCTGGGTGACGATGTAATGGTCATACGGGTAGAGGGCTTCAGGGTAGCCGCCCTCGCCGGTACTCACCATGGTGTTGAAGCGCACCGCGGCCTCGGCCCGGGAAAGAATGGTATTGATGGACACTGAGCCGAAGGACATGCCGCCGCCGTACCACGGGACCGACAGCTTGATCTGGGGGCGGCCGTCCCCCCGGCGATTGATTTCCAGCTCCAGGGAGATGTCGTCGTGGCTCAACTGAAAATCGGGCCGGGCCTTGGGGAACAGGAAGCGCAGCTTATCGAAGCCGCCGCCGGAGTCCCCCAGGCGGTAGTCCAGGTCGGTGTAAGGCAGCTCACCCGTCTCCGCCTGCCACCAGGTGGCAAGGAGCAGGTCCGGGGTCCAGCGGCTGTCCCCCAGGGTGCCGTAAACCGGGTGAACGCTGACCCGCAGGGCCGACGCCGGGCACTCTTTGACGCAGTAAAAGGGCTTATCCACGCAGGCCGTACCCAGGCACTTGTAGCTCTTGGGGCGCCGCAGGTAACTGCCGGCCTTGGTGTGAACCCCGTAAGGGCAGACCTCGACGCAGTGGCCGCACTTGATGCACTTTCTTTCGTCGCGCCAGACCCGGAATTTGCTCAAGGCATTCTTGAAACGGGACGGCGTGGGAACCGGCTCCCAGGGTTGACCGGGAGCCCAGGATGTCAGGGAAATGACTTTCTGTGGTTGTGCCATGGTTATCGATCTCTTAAGGACGTTTTTCGTTTTTGGTTTTTCGTTTTTCGTGAAAAAGCTCAGATTTTTGGCTTCAAGTTAAAAATTCATACATGTTCGGGTTGAGGCATCTGCTGATTTTGTGGTTTTTACCAAAAACCAAAAACGAAAAACGAAAAACGGTTTCACTCCCCCACCCGCCTCGCCTCCCCTTCCGGCCGGGAGAACAATGGTGCAAAAATCTCTTTATCCAGGTCTTCCTTGAACATGGCCCGGCCCACTTCGCCCCTAAGGCGCCGGACCTCCCGCATACCCATGGCCCCCAGAATTTCCAGCAACTGGTTGTTCCAGGCGCCCACCAGGTTCACCATGCGCTGGGCCCCCCGCTTGACGCTGAGGTTCTCCAGTTCGATGGGGCAGGGATTTTTCTGGCCGCCCTGACACTGGCGGCACAGGCGGCACTCCAGGGACAGCAGCAAGGGGATATCGACGATGATGCCGTCGACGCCGCAGATGATGGCTTTGGCCACGTGTTCGGCCAGGGCGATGCCGCCGCTGGCCAGCAGGGTGACCGCGTCCCTCGACTGGTTCTCCACCAGCTTGAGGTGGGAACGGCGGATCAGGTCCTTGAGGTGGATCTCGCCGGCGTCGCCGACTCCCCGGGCCTGATCGCTGCCCGCTAAGCGGATGACCTCCGCCCCCGCCGCGGTCAGGGCCGCCACCCGGTCCGGGGCCTGATTATCGGCAGGCACCTTGATCCAGACGATGAGTTGGGGATGCCTTTTCTTCAGGGCCTCCATCTGGCTGATGACTTCGGGGTGATCCGTGAGCTCCAGGCTCCGCACCCGGGAGAGGAGCGGGTCATTCAGGTCCAGGTGGCCGGCGGGGAACAGGGGCACCAACGAGGCCGCCGCCTTGGCCAGTTTCGCATCGATACTCTTGCGGTCGATAATCGCCACGGTGCCCAAGGTCTGGGCCGCGGCGGTGAGAATCTGCCGGAGACGGGTCGGGTCCGACCCCATCCGCGGCTCCGCCAGGACCACGGGCAAAGGCAGTTCCAGGAGGGACGGCGGCTGGAATATCAACTCGCCCTGGTCATTGAACACCAGGAACATGGGCTTGCGGCCCAGGTCGATGGCGGTGCTGATGTATTCCCGGCCGTGAATGCCGTCCCGGGTGGGCCGGACGATTTCCGACATGTCCGTCCAGAAGGAGTCGAAGCCTTCGCCGGCGAAGGCGCCGCCATAACCGGCGCCGGAGACCGGGATCTTGCCCGATTCCGCCTGATACCAGGTGGTGCCGATGATCTCCGGGGTCCAGTACGCATCGCCCAACTGGCGGTACTGCGGGTTCAAAGCCTTGAAGACCAGCTCCCGGGGGCAGCCCTGGACGCAGCGGTAGCAGTCCCGGCAAATCCCATCGATGGTGTCCACAAACTGCCGCGGGTCGAAGCCCCGTTTCTTGTAGGCGTCCACCGGGCACACCTCTTTGACGCAGCGGGTGCACCGCAGACAGCCTTCATTCCAATCGATGATCGTGTTCTTGGCCAGCGGCGTGAAGCGCGGCGGCACCCGGCGCACCGGAATGTGATATTTAGCTGGCAAAACGTCCTCCGAATTTAATTCTTGGGGCGAAAAGGCGAAACGGCGAAAAGGGGGAAAGGGAAAAGATAGAGGCGGGTAACCTTCCTTTTTGCCTGGTTAACGTCTTTGCCTTTTAATCTCAATCAATGCGGGGAAAATGATGCATGGCCTAAGAGGGGCATAAAATCAAGGTCTTTTCCCTTTTCGCCTTTTCGCCTTTTCCCCCGGTTTTTAAGGGGCTGGGTCCCAGGGCCGCGGCCTTCGCCTTGATGTCGGCCACCGCCGCGGCCAAACCGGGGGCGTCCCCGGGGACCACCACCGTGCGCCCCACCCGGGCGGGTTCCAGGCCGATCTCCTCCAGGTAGCGTTGGGTATAGGCGATGCGGTTCCCCAGACGGTGGCTGCCTTCATTGTAGCGGCACAAGTCTTCGGCGCAGCCGATGACCCACACCAGGTCCGCCGGATTGGCCAGGGTGCGGAGCAGCTGAAAGGCCTCGATTTTGCTGCTGCACGGTTCAGACAGCACCCGGAGTCTCATAGTCTCCTGGCCCCACTGGGTTTTTAAGAAATCCGGGTTCGGCACCGCTTGCTGACAGGCGTAAATCACCACTTCCGTTGTCATAGCTGCTGGGCCTCAAAAGGCCCGCCACGGTCAACCCTGGGAAGTTGAAGCCAGGGAGGGCGCCCGGAGGCCTTTAGACGAAATTTATCCTAAATGTAATATTATGCCATTCAACCCCGACCCTTGCAATAAATTAAGATGATCCTTGCCAGGAATAATTCCCGGGGGAACTGAAACAAGCGGCACAGGCATTCCGCCTGTGCCGGCGAAGGCTGAAGCCCAGGGCTCCAGAGCATAACTTATCGTAGGCTACTTCGTTTAACCTGCTGAAATACCAGGACTTCCCTGCGGCTCAGGCTTTGTCCCGGTGCTTCCGCTCGTCGATATCGCCGGGGTACATCACCGCCTCGTGACCCCGCTCCCGGGTGCGGATGCGGATGGCTTCCTCCACCGGGTACACGAAGATCAGCCCGTCCCCGGTTTCGCCTGTGGAGGCGGAATTGAGGATGGTCTCGATGGTCTCCTCCAGGTTGTGCTCGCTCAAAATGATGTTGACCTGAATCTTGGTGAGCATGTCCACCTGGTAGCTGCCGGAGCGGCCCACCAGGGTGATGCCTCCCTGGCGGCCATGGCCGCGGATTTCAAAGACGTTCAGGCCCACGATGCCGATCTCCCGCAGGGCATCCTTGACGTCGTTGAGCTTGTCTTCCCGAATGATGGCTTCGATTTTCTTCAACATGGTGGATTCTCGCTTATTAGGGCAACGCTTGAGGAGCCTGTATTTCCTGAACTCGGAAAGCGGTCAGCTAAGGGATGAAGGCCATAGCTGAAAGCTGACGGCTGAAGGCTGAAAGCTATTAAGAGTACGCCCTCTCCCCGTGGGCACTGATATCCAGGCCCACCTCTTCTTCCATGGTGGCTACCCTGAGACCGATACTCATGTCCAGGACCTTGGCCACCACGAAGGTAACCCCGAAAGTAAAAGCAATGGTGACCGCCACGGCCAGGAGCTGAATCCCCACCTGGGCGGGGTTGCCGTAGAACAGGCCGTTGGCGCCGGCGCTGTTGACCTCCACCGTGGCGAACAGGCCGGTGGCGATCATGCCCCAGGAACTGGCCATGCCGTGGCAGGCCCAGACGTCCATGGATTCATCCAGATTGCGGTGCTGCCGGAACCGGATGGCGTAATAGCACAAGGGCGCGGCCACCGCGCCGATGACCATGGCCGCCAGAGGAGAGACAAAACCCGAGGCCGGGGTTACCGCGGCCAGGCCCACCACCATGCCCGTGGCGATTCCCAAGGTGCTGGGGCGGCCGTCCAGCCAGCTCAGCAGCATCCACACCAAGCCCGCAGTGGCCGCGGAGGTGTTCGTGGTGAGCAAGGCATTGACCGCCACGCCGTTGGCCCCCAGGGCGGATCCGGCGTTGAACCCGAACCACCCCACCCACAGGAGGCCGGCTCCCAGCACGGTGAAGGGGATATTGTTGGGTTCCATGGGGGTTTTACCGTAGCCCTTGCGGGGGCCGATCACCAGGGCAAAGGCCAGGGCCGAGTAGCCCGCGGCGATGTGCACCACGGTGCCTCCGGCAAAGTCCAGCGTGCCCAGGGCTCCCAGCCAGCCGCCTTTGCCCCAGACCCAGTGGGCCAGGGGATCATACACCAGGGTCATCCAAATGAGGCTGAAAAGGAGAAAGGACTTGAAGCGCACCCGTTCCACAAAGGCGCCGGTGATCAAGGCCGGCGTGATCACCGCAAACATCATCTGGAAGGCCGCAAAGAGGTTATGGGGAATGGTTTTGCCGTAGTCCGGGTTGGGGAGGGCTCCGACGCCGTGCAAGCCTAAAAAGTTCAAGCCGCCGATCAAGCCGCCGATATCGGTGCCGAAGGCCAGGGAGTAGCCGTAAAGCACCCACTGGACCCCCGCCAGGGCCATGAAGATGTAACTCAGGGTCAGGGTGGAAAGCAGGTTTTTCCGGCGCACCATCCCCCCGTAAAACAGGGCCAGGGCCGGGGTCATCATCAGGACCAAAGCACAGCTTACCAGCAGCCAAGCGGTGTCACCAGAGTTCACAGCTCCCCCCATGCCAGTACTCCTTTTTCAATTTTGTAAAAAAGCCATTCATTATTGTTAACATGCTGAAAATGGGCAGAAAAAGGCCGGGGGGAGGAAACCCCCTCCCCACAGCCTACTGCTCAGTTGAACGATCTCTGTAAGTTAGCCTTACCAGGCGCTGCGGCGATTACAGGATCGGCAGATAACGCTCGATCTCGTAAGCGCTCACGTGCATCCGGAAGCCATCCCACTCGATCTTTTTATTCTCCAGGAATTTGTTGAAGATATGCTCGCCCAGGGCTTCTTTGACCAGGGCGCTGTTTTCCACTTCCGTGATGGCCTCGTGGAGGCTGCCCGGTAATTCCTTGATCCCCAGCTTCTGGCGTTCGGCTTCCGACAGGTGATAGATATCCAGTTCCACCGGCTCGGGCAGCGGATATTTGCCTTCGATGCCCTTGAGACCGGCAGCCAGCATCACTGCGAAGGCCAGGTAAGGGTTGCAGGCCGGGTCGGGAGCCCGGTATTCGCACCGGGTGGCGGCCTCTTTGCCGGGCTTGTACATGGGCACTCTGACTAAGGCGGAACGGTTCCGCCGGGCCCAGGCCACGTAGACCGGCGCTTCGTAACCGGGCACCAGACGCTTGTAGGAGTTCACCCACTGGCTGCAGATGCCGGTGATCTCCCGGGCATGTTTCAGCAGGCCGGCGATGTAGCTCTTGCCGACGGTCGAGAGATGATACTGGTCGCTGGCGTCGTAGAAGGCGTTTTTGTTGCCGCTGAACAGTGACTGATGGGTGTGCATGCCGCTGCCGTTGATGCCGAAGATGGGCTTGGGCATAAACGTGGCATAGACCCCGTTGATCATGGCAATGGCCTTCACCGTGGCCCTCAAGGTCATGGTCTTGTCGGCCATTTTCAGACCTTCGTCGTAGCGCATGTCGATTTCGTGCTGGGAGGCGGCCACTTCGTGGTGGCTGTACTCGATGCGCACGCCCATACTCTCCAGGCCGAAGATGGTGTGCCGCCTGAGGTCGTTGGCCATATCCAGCGGTGGGGCGTCAAAATAACCGCCCTGGTCCAAGACCTCGGTGCCGGTATTGTCGGCGAAATAAAAGTATTCCAGCTCCGGTCCCAAATAATTGGTGTAGCCTTTCTCCGCGGCCTTGGCCAGCATGCGCTTCAGGACATAGCGCGGGTCACCCTGATAGGGAGAGCCGTCGGGCTGCAGGATGTCGCAGAACATCCGGGCCACGGGTTTTTCCTCGGGCCGCCAGGGCAGGATCTGGAAGGTGGTGGGGTCGGGCTTGGCGATCATGTCGCTTTCTTCAATGCGGGCAAAGCCCTCAATGGAGGACCCGTCAAACCCCATCCCCTCGGACATGGCCTCTTCCATTTCGGAAGGGCGAATGGAAAAGCTTTTCAACACTCCCAGGATGTCGGTGAACCAAATCTGGATAAAGCTAATTTCTTTATCCCTGACAATGCGGAAAACATCCTCTGCGGTTTGGCAGGTTTGGCAGTGCACGGTATTCCTCCTGAACAGTAATTTTTAAGTCTTAAAGCAATTCTCATACCAAAGTGAATTTTTAGTAAAATCAAGAGATTAACCAATAGACAGTTTACATTATTGTAGATTCATGCGAAAAAATGCTGACAAGATTGTCGATATTTTCTCCGGCTGCGCCAGTCCCACCCCCTTTTTCGAATATGCCTGGCATTATAATCATTCTGACCACGTTATCTACTACTATAATACCAGCATCTAGCCCGGGGAAGGGCCGGAGTTTTCCTGATGAAGAAAAGTCAGAGGAGGCTTCCGGCAGGTTGAAAAGGAGCGGGAACAGCGGCCGCGAGACAAAGACTCATGGCCCCTTGTCCCTCAAGGCTAGGAGGGGAGTTTGAGGGAGAGGCGGGGGAGCCCCTGATAAAAATTCCCCCGACCCTTCCCTCAAAGTACGTTTTAAAGGTCTCGGTTAGTTAGCGACGATAGCCCAGGATTTTCTCCACCTCAGCCGCGTCCGCATCCATGATGTAGGGAATCCCCGAAATTTTCGCGGCTTCTTCGGTAAGGGCCACCAAGTCATTGCGGTCAATATACTTCAAGGCGAATTTGCGGGTGCCGGCCATGAACTGCTGGAGACCCTGGGTCAGGCGGCTGAGGTAACTGTACATGCCGATGGCGCCGGCCGGGATGCGGCCATACTCGCTCAAGGGATAATCCCGGCGGATGATCGCGGCCTCGGCGAAGTGCTCCACATAGGCCTCCTTGCAGTCGGTCTCTTCCCGGAGACACATCTGTTCCAGCTTCCGCCCTTCGTTGGTGCCGACCATGGCAGCGGTCATGATGGACCGGCCCATACACACCAGTTTGACGTAAGGTGCGCCCAGGGCCAGACCCTTGAAGACGTGGTCTTCCAGGGAGAGACCGCCGGCGATGGCGCAGTCGGGGACAAATTCGCCCTGTTTCGCCAGGTAGTTCAGGTACTCGTACAGCAGGCACTCGATGTAAACCGTCGGAATGCCCCACTCGTTCATCATGCGCCAAGGGCTCATGCCGGTGCCGCCGCCGGCGCCGTCCACGGTGAGCAGATCGATCTTGGCCTGGGAGGCGAACCTTACGGCCCGGGCCAGGTCGGCGGGCCGGTAGGCCCCGGTCTTCAGGGAGACGCGCTTGGCGCCTAGGCGGCGCAGGCGCTCAATGGTTTTATAGAAATCGTCTTCATCCACCATCCCCAACCGGGAATGGCGCTCAAATTCCTTGATACCCTTGGCGAGGTAGCGCTCCTCCGTGGTGGAATCATGGGGATCGGGAAGCACGATGTAACCCCGGCTGCGGAGGAGGTGGGCCCGCTCCAGGGTGTGCAGTTTGACTTCCCCGCCGATATTCTTGGCGCCCTGGCCCCATTTGAGCTCGAAAAACTCAATCCCTAACTTCTCAATGACATACTCGGGGACTCCCAGGCGACCATCCTCCACGTTGGCCTGGACAATAATGTCGCCTTTGCCGTTGTACCAATTTCTGAAGATTTTGACCCGACGTTCCATCTCCGGAGACCGGATCACCCGGCCGCCTTTGATCTCGGCATGGGGGTCCATGCCGCAGACGTTTTCGCCGCAGACAATGATGATGCCGCTGATGGCCGCGCCGATGGCCATGGATTCCCAGTGGACCCGGGCGATTTCCGTGGAGCCCAGGGCCCCGGTGAAGGCGGGGAAAGAGAGTTTGATTTTGTCTTTGACGCCGATTTCGGCGGAGACGTCCACCGCCGGAAAAATGGCCACGTCCGAGTCGGGCTTGACGCCCACGGCGCCCACACAGGTCCCCTGGATATTAAAGTGAGAGAAATCCACGGGATAATCTTTGTCCGCCCCGGCCGTGACATTGCCGAACGGTTGGGGGTAAAGCATCTCCCGGCCCCGGATGGCTGAGCGGCCGATTTCACAGGGACCGGGGCAGCTATCCAGACAGGTGACACAGATGCCCGAACCGGGGGCGGGCTTCACCCGGTTCTTGGTTAAGGTGGCGGGACTGCGGTTGGGACTGCTCAGACTCATGGTTCGCACTCCTTTGGCTAGGTTTTTTAACCATCAAGGGTGCGATGGAGAGCATAAACCCAAATTCTAGTGCAAGAAATAAACCAAATTGGCTAAGAAGATGATTTATTAGAATAATCAGATAGATATGCTGAGAGGAGGCAAATATTAAGGTTAAAAATTATACATACTTGTTAGTTTTGCTAATATATTGCGCCAAAAATGTTAAAAGTCAAGCTCTTTATTAAGTACAACTTAAATCAAGTCACTAAAGAGATGGCGGTTCCCCCGTTTTTCTTGACGCAGGAGCATGATTTCCTTAAGATATTCAAGAGAAAACTATTCCGGAGAGGCGATGGTTTTAGAAAAACAACGGGTGCTCTCAGGGGTCAGCCGTCTGGACTTGCTCTTAGGAGGATTGTTCATCGGGGATAATGTGGTCTGGCATGATGACGCCGGCAGTCTGGCGCCGGTTTTTTGCCTCAATTTTCTCCAGGCCTCCCAACTGCAAGAGAAACCCATTATCTATGTAAGTTTTGATCGATCCCCCAAAAATCTGCTGGACAAGCTGGGAAGTCTGGCGAATTATCCCGGCCTCATCATCCTGGATTGCTTTACCAACGGCAAGGGCGGCGGCTCCGACTTCTTTCTCAAGTTTTATGAAGAACCGGATGAACCACCCTGCCGCATCATCAAGGTGGAGGAACCCCGCCAACCCCAGGAATTCATGGATCTCCTCTATAGGGTCCACGGCTCTCTTCAAGGCGACGTGCGGTTTATTTTTGAAAGCCTCACCGGCATGCAGGAGCTCTGGGGGAGCGAAGACCGGCTCCTGACCTTTTACTCCCATTCCTGTCCCCGGCTTTACGATTTGAACACCATTGCTTACTGGGTCCTGGAAAAGAACGCCCATTCTTCCCGGTTTCGGGCCCAGATCAACCAGATCGCCCAGGTGGCCATCGAACTGACCATCAAGCGCGGCAGCACTTCCCTGACTATCTTGAAGGCGGAAAACCGCAGCCCGGAAGAATTCCATAAACCTCATAATTATTGGACCAAGGACCTCACCGTCGTTTTTGACGATGAGCGGGGCACCGGCGGCCGGATCGCGTTAGGGCTGCGCCTCAAGGAATTCCGGCTCCGCCGGGGGCTGTCCCAGACCGAGCTGGCCAGGCTGGTGGGGGTCACCGCCAGCACCATTTCCCAGGTGGAGAGCAATCTGATTTACCCCTCGCTCCCGGCGCTGATGAAAATGGCGGAAGCACTGGCAGTTGACCTCACCTCTTTCTTTGAGGACCGCCAGGAAGGCACCGGTCGCCTGATTTTTACCGCCGCGGACGCCGTTGAAGTGAAATTTCCCAATGTGCCGGACGGCGCGGTGCAGGCCCGGCTCCTTTACCCGGTGGACTTCGAGGTCAAGGCCGAACCGTATCTGATTGAAATTACTCCCAAGGCCACCCTGCCGGCGCACTTTTTTTTCCATAAAGGCGAAGAAGTCGGCTACGTCTTGTCGGGCAGATTGCAGGTGCGGGTGGGCAAAGGGGTACACCACCTGAAAACCGGGGATATGATTTACCTGACGTCGGAAATCCCCGGCGAATGGCGCAACCCGGGCCCTTCGGTGGCCCGGTTGCTCTGGGTCAAGGTGAAATAGGAAGGGTTTTCAGTTTTCGGTTATCAGATAATATTGTCATGGTCGAGACTTGAGTAAACGATCTGCCCTTTAAGGCTCGATATCATCAGACCTACTATCCAGATCATATCCGGAATTTTCCTCGCTCCACCGATAAGTCCAATTCCTGGCAGGATCATGGTCTTGGAAACCACCCGACCCGCCTGACGCAGCAGGTATTCCAGCAAGGCGAACTCCCGGGGTTGCAGGTCGATCTTCTCGCCGCTTCTGGACATATCTTCGCGGTGGATATTGCTCCTGGAGCTCTGGAGTCCTTAAACCAGAGCAGCAAAGCATTGGACCTGGACCAAACCATTACCACAATCCTGCTCGGACTTGACGATCTGCATGGGGGGTTTCCAACCGGAAACTATGGATCGGGTGTTGGCATCTTATTCGCTTTACTACGTCGAGCAACCTCAGGGGGTAATCCAGGAAATCCATCGGGTCTTGAAGCCCGGAGGTATCCTGTTTTTCTGCGGCCCAGCCCATGCCAATAATGCGGAAATCAAACAATTTATCGGTGGGGTGGCGGGAAAGCCTCTATCGGTCGGCACCAAGGCTTCCCGGTTCATGGAGGAAACCGGCAACAGATCACCCGGAAGCTGTTTTCCCGGATTGAAATCTTTACTTTCGAGAATCCGTTGAGGTTTGATTCGGGAAAAGCTTTGCTTGACTACTGGAGCTGCCACAACCTGTATGATGAAAATCTGGCCGGCGCCTTCCAAACCGCCTCCCAGGCATATTTTCGAGACCACCAAGCGAGTCATAGGCGTACGGGCCACCAAGTGAAACGCGGCTGAGCCGACGAGTTCCGCGCGACTTACTAAACCCAATGGGGGCAGGTCAGGGGGCGAACAGATAAGCAATAACTATAGTCCTCCCCCACCTAATACCTATCTGCTAACCGCTCCCATAGAAGAAATTTAGACCAAAGATCAGCTTGCTCTTCCCTCGGAAAAGGATTGTGATATAATTCGCTAAGCCTGAACCTCCAGCCTGCGGACCTGACCAGCCGGTCCTCCAAAAATATATGGCAGACGAACCTTCCCAACCCAAAGCCGCATCCAAGCCGGAATTGAATATTATTCAGGCCATCGAACTGGCCATCTCCCACGAGACCGAGGCCCGGAAGAGTTACCTGACGCTGTCCCAGGAGACGGACGATCCCGAGATGAAGGTCCTCCTTCGGGAAATCGCCCAGGAAGAGGCCAGCCACGAGGCCACCCTCCGGAGCCGCCTGCGCCTGTACCAGGAACGCCACTTGCTCCGGGACACCTTTTCCCGCTATGTCAGCCCGGAGCTCTGCGAGGAGATTCTGAAAAATCCGGGGTTGCTGCAATTGGGAGGGCGGCGCCAGGAGGTGACGGTCCTCTTCGCCGATATCCGTAATTTCACCACCATGTCGGAGTCCATGGCTCCGGAGGCCGTGGTGGAAGTCCTCAATACCTACTTTACCGAGATGGTGGACCTGGTCTTCAGGTATCAGGGCACCCTGGATAAGTTTGTGGGAGATGCCCTGATGGCGGTGTTCGGGGTGCCGCTCCCCCTTCCCCAGGCCGCCACCCGGGCGGTGGAATGCGCCCTGGCCATGCAGCGCCACCTGAAGCAGATGCAGGCCGCGGGCCATACCGCCATCCAGGGGATGCGCATCGGCATCAATACCGGGGAGGCCATCGTGGGCAACATCGGCTCCAACAAACGCATGGACTTCACGGTGGTGGGGGACGCGGTCAACGTGGCGGCCCGGCTTCAAGAACTGGCCAAAGAAGTGGAAGCGGACACCCTCATCAGTGAATCCACCTTTGCGGCCCTGGAGGGAGAGTTCGAGGCGGTGCCCGTGCCGGCGATGGTGTTACGTGGTCGCAAGGAACCTACGAAAATATATCGCCTGGAGGCTTAAGCCCCGAAAATGCAGGGCTTGAGCGGCCTAAGGCAAAAAAACGAGTTCGTGAAAAATATTATTGACAAGTAGTGAGAGATGATTTATTGTGTAAATCTGAATGGCATGTGAAATTTTTCACATTATTCCCATACGTTAGAAAGTCTCACTTCAAAAACTCTTTCATGCCCGAGGAGGGAAATAGATGGCTTTGGTAAATCCACACGGTAAAGAGAAGAAATTAAAACCCTTACTGCTTTCTCCGGCCGAGGTGGCCGAAGAGAAGAAACGGGTCAAGGAACTGACCGCCGTCACCATGTCCTCCCGGGAAACGGCCGACCTCATCATGATGGGCATCGGTGGCTTTACTCCCCTGGACGGCTTCATGGGGCACGATAACTGGAAGGGCTCTTGCAGCGATGCCATGAAGCTGACGGACGGCACTTTCTGGCCCATCCCCGTCACCCTCTCCACCACCCAGGGCAAGGCCGACTCCATCAAGATCGGTCAGGAAGTACTCCTGGTGGACGAAGAGACCGAAGAGCGGATGGGGACCATGAAGGTCACCGAGAAGTACAAGATTGACAAAAAGTGGGAGTGCAAGCAGGTTTTCACCACCGATGACATGGAGCACCCCGGCGTGCGCATGGTTATGGGCCAGGCCGATGTCAACCTGGCCGGCACCGTGAAGGTCTGGAGCGAAGGTCCCTTCCCGAAGCAGTACCCCGGCCTCTATATGCGGCCCTGGGAAACCCGGCGCATGTTTGAAGATAAAGGCTGGAGCACCATCGCGGCCTTACAGCTCCGGAACCCCATGCACCGCTCCCACGAGTACCTGGCCAAGATCGCCATTGAGGTCTGCGACGGCGTCTTGATCCACCAGCTCCTGGGCAAACTGAAACCCGGTGACATCCCCGCGGAAGTGCGCACCGAGGCCATCAACGTTCTTACCCAGTACTATTTCGTGAAGGACACCGTCATCCAGTCCGGTTATCCCCTGGATATGCGCTACGCCGGTCCCCGGGAGGCTTTGTTCCACGCGGTCTTCCGCCAGAACTTCGGCTGCTCGCATCTCATCGTGGGCCGCGACCATGCCGGCGTGGGCGAGTACTACGGCCCCTTCGACGCCCAGAAGATCTTCCACCAGATCCCCAAGGACGCCCTGGAGCTCAAACCTCTGCCCATCGACTGGACCTTTTATTGCCACAAGTGCGACGGCATGGCCTCCATGCGTACCTGCTGCCACGGCAAGGAAGACCGCCTGATGCTCTCCGGCACCATGCTGCGCAAGATGCTGTCCGAGGACATGGAGGTGCCGGATCACTTCAGCCGTCCCGAGGTGCTGCAGGTTCTCCGGAAATACTACCGCGGCCTGACCACTAAGGTCGAGGTCAAGGTCCACGGCTTTGCCACCGGGGATATCTCGGGCAAAAAGTAAGGCGTCAAGTTGGGACGAGGCGGAAGCTGTTTTCCGCCTTTCCCCTATGCAAGCATAGGAAAAAGATCAACGCTTAACCCTAATGAGGAGGTTTTACGTTATGCCGAGTTTCGTAATCGTGGAAAAATGTGACGGCTGCAAAGCCCTGGACAAGACCGCTTGCCAGTACATTTGCCCGAACGACCTGATGGTTCTTGACCCCGAAAGCAAGAAGGCCTTCAACCAGGAGCCGGATCAGTGTTGGGAATGCTTCAACTGCGTGAAGATCTGCCCGCAGCAGGCCATCGAAGTCCGCCACTATGCGGACATCATGCCCCTGGGCTCCAGCACCTTCCCGCTGCGCGGCACCGACAACATCATGTGGACCATCAAGTTCCGGGACCAGAAGACCATCAAGCGGTTCAAGTTCCCCATCCGGACCACGGTGGAAGGTTCCATTGATTGCTTCAAGGGCAAAACCATGCCCAGCGACATGGCCGGCCTCAAGAAATCCGGTTTCTACACCGGCCCGGCCCGCACCGAGTAGTCTACACCGCAGCGAAAATTCAAGGAGGACACTGAGATATGGCTCTGGAAAGAGAATTTTGTAAATGGTCTTTTTGTGCGAAACCCGCGGTAGAAACCATCGAGACCGACCTGCTGCTGGTGGGCGGTGGCATGGCTTGCACCGGCGCCGCGGTTGAAGCTGCTGCCTGGGCGAAAGCCGCCGGCCTGAAGGTCACCCTGGTGGATAAAGCCGCCCTGGACCGTTCAGGCGCCGTGGCCATGGGTCTGTCGGCCATCAACACCTACATCGGCGCGGAAAACAAGGTTGCCGATTATGTGAACATGGTGCGCACCGACCTCATGGGCATCATCCGGGAAGACCTGGTCTA
>JBAVUP010000010.1:0-3837 GCA_049696835.1 Desulfobaccales bacterium | reverse complement strand
CTCCCCAACCCTCCCCCATCCAGGGGGAGGGAGTTAAACAACTGCTGTTTATGGGCTATCATTTTTTTGGGGGCGAAACATTTCCAGGGTAGATCATTTCATTATTTTAGGCGGGCAACTTGGGATTATTTCAGGTAATCATGAGAACATCATGCGCATCATCGGCCATCTGGATATGGACGCCTTTTTCGCGGCCATCGAAGCGCGGGACCACCCGGAACTGCAAGGGCGGCCGGTGGTGGTGGGGGCCGACCCCGCGGGCGGCCGGGGCCGGGGGGTGGTATCCACGGCCAATTACCCGGCCCGCCGCTACGGCATCCATTCGGCCATGCCCATTTCCCGGGCCTGGCACCTGGCCGAAGCCGCCCGCCGCCGGGGGGAGCCCGCCACGGTCTTCACCCGGGCCAATCACCACAGGTACGCCGAGGTCTCGGCGCGGATCATGGCCATCCTGCACCGGCACGCCCCGGTGGTGGAGGAAGCCGGCATTGATGAGGCGTACCTGGACCTGAGCTTTACCGGCTCATATGAGCGGGCCGCAGATCTGGCCCGGCGGATCAAGGCGGAGATCTCCGCCGCCGAGCGGCTCACCGCCTCCATCGGCATCGGCCCCAACAAGATGGTGGCCAAGATCGCCTCGGATTTTGTCAAACCCGACGGCCTGACGGTGGTCACCCCGGCGGCGGCGGCGGAGTTTTTGGCGGACCTGCCGGTGCGGAAAATCCCGGGCATCGGCCCCAAGACCGAGCAATACCTGGCCCGCCGGGGGATCAGGACGGTCCGGGACTTAAAGGCCTGGTCGCCGGCGGAACTCCTGGAGAGGTTCGGCAAGTGGGGCCCGGAGCTCTACGAGCGGCTGCGGGGCCGCCACGACAGCCCCCTGATTGAGGCGTGGGAGCCGAAATCCGTGGGGGAGCAGGAAACCTTTGCCCGGGACACCGGGGATCTGGAGTTCATCTTTGCCCGCCTCTGGGAGCTGTGCCGTGGGGTCTGGCAGCGCCTGGGGGACGAGGGCTTTCACACCTTCCGCACCGTGGTGGTGACGGTGCGCTGCGCGGATTTCGATACCCGCTCCCGTTCCTATACCCTGGCGCAGCCCGGGGCCTCCCTGCGCCTGATCATCTTTGAGGCCATGAAGCTCCTGATGCCCTTCCTGGACCGGCGGGAGAACCCCCGGAGCAAGCTCATCCGCCTCATCGGGGTGCGGCTGGAGAAGCTGGGAAAGTAGGTGTCGGGGGTGGAAAGAATTTATAGTCAAGCATAGAAATATCCTGCTCCCACATTGACCGGCGTGACTCCCACCTCTCCCCTTATAGAAAACCGAAAACTGAAAATCGAAAACCATTTTGTGATATTTATCACTTGCGTCCTTCCCCCCGGTCGTGGTAAAAAACATCCGATATAGCAGAAACCAAGGCAGGCTCAGACCCGAGCCGGCTGGGGCAGCACCACGCAGTTTTGCGTCCGGGGGGCCGGGTTAAGGCCCCAACCCGAAAGACCGCGGCGGCGCACATAAATTCTTCGGGAAGTGAGGAGAGTTTCGTATGTTTGAGATAGTGGAACGCAGCGAAATGGCCCAGGGCACCATCGTCAGCAACTGGATCAAAGCCCCCAAGATCGCCCAAAAGGCCAAGCCGGGGCAGTTCGTCATCCTGCGCGCCAATGAGACAGGGGAGCGCATTCCCCTGACCATGGCGGACACCGACCCGGCCAAGGGCCTGATCAACGTCATTTATATGGTGGTGGGCAAGAGCACCGCGCTCTTCAAGATCCTGAAGGTGGGTCAAGGCTACCGGGACGTCATCGGCCCTCTGGGGCAGCCCACCCACCTGGAGAAAGTGGGCAAGGTGATCTGCGTCGGCGGCGGCACCGGCATCGCGGTCCTGCACCCCATCAGCCGGGGCCTGAAGCAGGCGGGCAATTATGTCTATTCGGTGATCGGGGCCCGCTCCAAAGACCTGCTCATTATGGAGGACCGGATGAAGGCCGCCTCCGATGAGTTGATGATCTGCACCGACGACGGCACCTACGGTCACAAAGGATTCGTCACCGACAAGCTCAGGGAAACCCTGGAAAAGGATAAAGACATCAAACTGGCCGTGTGCATCGGCCCGGTGCCCATGATGAAGTTCTGCTGCAAGGTTACTCAGGAATTTGGCGTCAAAACCATGGTGAGCCTCAATCCCATCATGGTGGACGGCACCGGCATGTGCGGCTGCTGCCGGGTGAAGGTGGGCGGCCAGATGAAGTTTGCCTGCGTGGACGGCCCCGAGTTTGACGGCCATGCAGTCGATTGGGATGAGCTGAATCTGCGCCTGCGCTCCTATATGGTCGAGGAAAAGGTCTCCTACGACCAGTTCAAGGCGAGCCATGCTCCGGGATGCTCCTGCTCCCGATAAATCAAACTTTTTGCCTGAGACCATAAGTCAAGAAGGAGAATGATAATGTCTGAGGAAGAAAAGGCTCCCAAGAAAGAAAAAATTCCCCGGCAAAAGATGCCGGAGCAGGAACCCAGGGTGAGGGCCCGTAATTTCGAGGAAGTGCCCTACGGCTACACCACGGAGTTGGCCATGCGGGAAGCGGAGCGCTGCCTCCAGTGCAAAGACCCCCGCTGCAAACAGGGCTGCCCGGTGGAAATCGATATACCCCAGTTTATCGGCAAGATTAAGGAAGGCGATTTTGAAGGCGCCATCCGCAAACTCTGGGAGAAAAACTCCCTGCCCGCGGTGTGCGGTCGGGTCTGCCCCCAGGAAGTCCAGTGCGAAGGCATGTGCATCGTGGGCAAGAAGGACGCCCCGGTGGCCATCGGCAACCTGGAGCGTTTCGCGGCCGACTACCAGCGGGAGCACGGGCGGGATATCCTGCCCCCCAAAGCGGAGGCCACCGGCAAGAAGGTGGCGGTGGTGGGCGCGGGTCCGGCGGGCCTGACCGTGGCCGGCGACCTGATCCTCAAGGGCCACGACATCACCATTTTTGAGGCCCTGCACGCCCCCGGCGGGGTGCTGATCTACGGCATCCCCGAGTTCCGTCTGCCCAAGGCCATCGTGGCCCAGGAGTGTAATTTCCTGGAACGTTTGGGAGCCAAGATTGAGGTGAATTCGGTCATCGGCCGGTCCGAGACCGTGAACGAATTGCTGGCACGCTTCGACGCCATCTTTCTGGGCGTGGGCGCGGGCCTGCCTGTGTTCTTGAAAATTCCCGGGGAGCACTACATCGGGGTATACTCCGCCAACGAGTACCTCACCCGCTCCAACCTCATGAAGGCCTATGACTTCCCCAACTACGACACCCCCATCGTCAAGGGCAAGAACGTGGCCACCTTCGGTGGCGGTAACGTGGCCATGGACGGGGCCCGCACCGCCCTGCGCCTGGGGGCGGACCATTCCTACATCATCTACCGGCGCTCCATGGACGAATTGCCCGCCCGTACGGCGGAAGTCCACCACGCCCAGGAAGAGGGCGTGGAATTCATGCTGCTTACCAACCCGGTGCGCTTCCTGGGCGATGATGCCACCGGGCGTCTCACCGGCGTGGAGTGCCTGAAGATGGAACTGGGCGAACCCGATGCCTCCGGGCGGCGCCGCCCCGTGCCCATCCCGGGTTCCGAGTTCCAGGTGGAAATCGACACCGCGGTGATTGCCATCGGCTCCGGCTCCAACCCGCTACTCACCAAGAGCACCCCGGGCCTGGAATTGAATAAATGGGGTTACATCGTGGCCGACCCCAAGACCGGCAAGACCATGAAACCCCGGGTCTGGGCCGGCGGCGACATCGTCACCGGCTCCGCCACCGTGATTTTGGCCATGGGCGCCGGGCGCCTGGCCTCCAACTCCATCC
>JBAVUP010000009.1:0-9619 GCA_049696835.1 Desulfobaccales bacterium | reverse complement strand
CTCCCAACCCGTATAAGGAGATAGGGAAGGCGGGCCCCAGGCCCGACTTCCCCAGCTGAATAAAATCCCCCTTCAGGGATTGGGGGTGGGGGCTTGGGGGAGGGGGTAAGGGCTCTCGCCCTTAGCCCTCTCCCCCAAAACCAAACCAAAAAGGAAAATCATCATGACCGATCAAACCTCCGCGGAACGGGCCAAGGCCCTGGAACACGCCCTGGGGCAGATTGAAAAAAACTACGGCAAGGGCGCCATCATGCGCCTGGGGGCCGATGAAAAAATCGATGTGGCGGTGATCCCCACCGGCTGCCTCTCCTTGGACCTGGCCTTGGGGATCGGCGGGGTGCCCCGGGGGCGCGTGATCGAGATCTACGGCCCGGAATCCTCGGGGAAGACCACCCTGGCCCTGCACGTCATCGCCGAGGCCCAGCGCAAAGGCGGGGTGGCGGCCTTCATCGACGCCGAACACGCTCTCGACGTGATCTACGCCCGCAAGCTGGGGGTCAAGACCGAAGACCTGCTGATTTCCCAGCCCGATTCCGGGGAGCAGGCCATGGAAATCGCCGAAATCCTGGTGCGCTCCAATGCCATCGACGTCGCGGTGGTGGATTCGGTGGCCGCGCTGGTGCCCCGCTCGGAGATCGAAGGGGATATGGGGGACGCCCAGATGGGTTCCCAGGCCCGCCTCATGTCCCAGGCCCTGCGCAAACTCACTTCAGCCATCAGCAAGTCCCTGACCTCGGTGATCTTCATCAACCAGATTCGCCACAAGATCGGGGTAATGTTCGGCAACCCCGAGACCACCACCGGCGGCAACGCCCTGAAGTTCTATGCCTCCATGCGTCTGGACATCCGTAAGATAGGGGCCATCAAGCAGGGCGACGAAGCCATCGGAGTTCACGCCCGGGTTAAGGTGGTGAAGAACAAACTGGCCCCGCCCTTCAAGGAAGCGGAGTTCGACATTATCTACGGCCAGGGCATCTCCCGGGAAGGCGACCTCCTGGATCTGGCCGCGGCCCAGGGCCTCATCACCAAGAGCGGGGCCTGGTACAGCCACGGTTCGGAGCGCATCGCCCAGGGACGGGAGAATGCCAAGACCTATCTCAAGGAGCACCCGGAGGTGGCCGACGACCTGGAGAAACAAATCCGGGGGGCGCACGGCATGCTGCCCCCGGAGGCCGCAACCCCGGCACAGGAGTAGGACATGACCAGCCGCGAGATCCGGGAAACCTTTTTGCGCTTCTTCGAATCCCAGGGCCACACCCGGGTGACCAGCTCTTCCCTGGTGCCCGCCGGGGATCCCACCCTGCTGTTCACCAACGCCGGCATGGTGCAATTCAAAAAGGTGTTCCTGGGGGAAGACCCCCGGCCGTACACCCGGGCCGCCAGTTCCCAGAAGTGCGTCCGGGCCGGCGGCAAACACAACGACCTGGAGAACGTGGGCTTCACCGCCCGGCACCACACCTTCTTTGAAATGCTGGGGAATTTCTCCTTCGGCGATTATTTCAAGGAAGGGGCCATTGAGATGGCCTGGGAACTCCTGACCCGCCACTACCATTTGCCGGCGGATAAGTTGTGGGCCACGGTGTTCCACGAAGACAAGGAAGCGGCCCGCCTCTGGGCCAAGATCGCCGGACTGCCGCCGGCGCGCATCATCGGCATGGGCGAAAAAGATAATTTCTGGGCCATGGGCGACACCGGGCCCTGCGGCCCCTGCTCCGAAATCCTCATCGACCAGGGGGAAGCGATGAGTTGCGGCCCGGAGTGCGGCATCGGCAAGTGCGAGTGCGACCGGTATCTCGAGATCTGGAACCTGGTCTTCATGCAGTACAACCGCACCGCCGACGGCGTGCTCCACCCCCTGCCCAAACCCAGCATCGACACCGGCATGGGGCTGGAGAGATTATGCGCGGTCATCCAGGGCGTCAAGAGCAATTTTGACTGCGACCTGCTGCGGCCGGTGATCGCCGGCCTCGAAGAGTTGGCCGGCCAGGCCTACGGCACCAGCGAGCAGCAGAACGTGCCCTTCCGGGTCATTGCCGATCATTCCCGGGCCACCGCCTTTTTGATCGCCGACGGGGTGCTGCCGTCCAACGAAGGCCGGGGCTACGTGCTGCGGCGCATCATGCGCCGGGCCATCCGGTTCGGGCGGCTTCTGAACCTGCCCACCCCGTTCCTGTCCAAGGTGTGCGACCGGGTGGTGGAGCATATGGGCGAAATTTACCCCGAACTGCGCCAGATGCACCACATTATGACCCAAATCGTCACCGGCGAAGAAGAGCGCTTCGCCGACACCCTGGACTACGGCCTGAAGCTGTTGGGGGAGGAGCTGGACTACCTCAAGAGCCACAGCCTCAAGATTTTACCGGGGGAGGTGGCCTTCAAGCTCTACGACACCTACGGCTTTCCCCTGGACCTGGTCCAGGACACCCTGCGGGAGCAAGACCTGGTCCTGGACCTCGAAGGCTTCGAGGAGCACATGCGGGCTCAACGGGAAGCCTCCCGGCAGTCCTGGAAGGGCGGCCCGGGGGAGGAAATCCCCCTGGTTTACCAGGAGCTGGCGGAATGGCCCCCCACGCAATTCCTGGGCTACGAGGCCATGGAAGGCGACAGCACCATCCTGGCCCTCATCGTTGAGGCCGGCCACAACTCCCAGGCCGAAGCCGGGGAGGAGGTGGAAGTGGTCACCGGCGCCACCCCCTTTTACGGGGAGTCCGGCGGCCAGGTGGGCGATACGGGCCGTATCGTTGGGGACGGCTGGCGCATCGGGGTGTTCAACACCCAGAAGCTGCCCAACGACCTCATCGTGCACCAGGGCAAGGTGGAATCAGGCATCGTCCGGGTGAACGATCCGGCGCATCTGGCCGTGGACGCGGCGCGGCGCCGGCGCATCATGCGCCACCACACCGCCACCCATCTCCTGCAGGCCATGTTGCGGCGTCATCTGGGCGACCATGTCAAGCAGTCCGGCTCCCTGGTGGACCCGGAGCGGCTGCGCTTCGACTTTACCCACTACCAGGCCATTAGCCCCGAGGAACTGGAGAGCATCGAGCTGGACCTGAATGAGGCGGTGGCCGCCAACCTGCCGGTGCACACGGACAGCATGTCCATGACCGAGGCCCTGGAGCACGGGGCCACGGCCTTGTTCGAGGAGAAGTACGGCGAGGAAGTGCGGGTGGTGGCCGTCCCCGGAGTCAGCCAGGAGCTGTGCGGCGGCACCCACGTGGAGCGCACCGGTGATTTGGGACTGTGCAAGGTCACCAGTGAGGCCTCCATCGCCGCGGGCATCCGGCGCATCGAGGCGGTGTGCGGCGTCGAGGCGGTGCGGCTCACCCAGGAGCAAGCCCGGGAACTGGACCAGGCCGCCATTCTCCTCAAGGGCAGCCGGGCCGACGTCCTGAACCGCCTGGAAAAAACCCTGGAGCGCCAGAAAAAACTGGAGAAAGAGGTGGCGGCCCTCAAGGGGCGTCTGGCCGCGGCCCAGGCCCGGGACCTCCTGGACCGGGTGCGCCGGGTGGACGGCATTGCGGTCCTGGCCCTGAAGGTGGACGCCGCCGACCCCAAGAGCCTCCGGGACTATGCGGTGAAGTTCCAGGATAAGCTGAAAAGCGGCATTGTGGTCCTGGGGAGCGATGCCGCGGACAAGGCCATGCTCATCGCCCTGGTAAGCAAAGACCTGACCAAACGCTTCCCCGCCGGGGAGATCATCAAGGCCATCGCCCCCATCGTCGGGGGCAGCGGCGGCGGCCGCCCGGACATGGCCCAGGCCGGCGGCCCGGATAAAGATAAACTCCCCGCCGCCCTGGAACAGGCGTATGAAGTGATCGCCCAAAAGGCGAAGGGGTAAGAAGATAGGCGTTAAATTCGCCAATTGATTGGAGGTGGTTATGCCTAAGAAATTTACGGGTGTAATTACCAAAGAAGAAAAATGGTATGTGGCTCATTGCTTGGAATTAGGAGTGGTGAGCCAGGGGCAAACCATCGAAGAAGCTCAGGCCAACCTCCGGGAGGCCGTTGAGCTCTATCTGGAAAGCTTTGGAGAAGAAGACCTTCCCAAAACCACCGGGGAAATGATGCTCTACCCCTTTGAGGTGGCAGTGGGTGGCTAAAATCCCAGGCTTATCCGGCGAGGATTTGGTCAAGGCTCTTAAGAAAGCAGGATTTCGATTTGTTCGCCAGAAAGGCAGCCACATAAGTTTGGAAAAAGGCAAATTCAAAACCGTGGTACCGTTACATGATGAACTTTCCCGAGGAACTCTCCTGGCCATTTTGAAGCAGTGTGGCTTATCAAAGGAGGAACTATTAAATTTGCTTTAGTAATATAGGGTGGGCACGGCCCACCATAGAATTAGGCTGGTCTTGGCTTCCAATATGAACCTCAAACAACTCATTCAACAAAAACGCCGGCAAGTCCTCGAAATCGCCCAGCGGCACGGCGCCACGAACCTGCGCGTCTTCGGGTCGGTGGCGAGGGGGGAGGCCGGCGAGCGCAGCGACCTGGATCTGTTGGTGGAAATGGAACCTGGGCGCAGCCTGCTCGATCTGGTGGCCGTCAAGCAGGACCTGGAAGAGCTGTTGGGCTGCAAGGTGGACGTAGTCACGGAAGCCGCCGTCAGTCCGTACCTCAGAGATCGGGTGCTTAGCGAGGCCATCCGCCTGTGAAAAAGGATTCGGTATATTTACGGCATATCTTGGATGCCATCAACAAAATAGAATCCTATATCTCGGTCGGTCATGATGTCTTCTTCGCTGATTCCCACTGGCAGGATGCCGTGATCAGGCAACTGGAAATCATGGGAGAAGCCACCAAACGATTATCTCAAGATTTGCGCAGCAGATACCCGGATATTCCTTGGAAACGCATGACAGGACTTAGGGATGTTTTAATTCACGACTACTTTGGGGTTGATCTGGACATGGTTTGGCAAATCGCTCAAACTTTCTTGCCCAAACTTAAGCCTGAGGTTGAGGCCATGCTTTTATCAGAAGAGAATTTTGTATGAAATGGTGCGACTTGTCCTGTGAATACGCCTCTTTTCCCCAGGTGCAGGCCGTGGATGGGGCCGGGTCGTGCCGCACCTTTGCGGCTCTGTATTGCGCCCGGCTGGATCGGCTGGTGCACAAGAACGCTCCGTGTCCCTGCAACGAGCAGGCCAATCCTGGGGTCGAGGACAAGAAGACCTAAAGGCATCAAGGCGGCGGGCGCGGCGGCCCGCCCCACCGGAAAATTGCCGACGGTAGGGCGGCCGTCCCCGGCCGCCTCCCTTAAGAAGTAATGCAGGGTGGGCACCGCCCACCAAAAAAAGAAAAATGGTGGCGGACAATGCCCGCCCTACAATAACTAAAGTTTCGGATTTTTGACTTGTCAGAGACACACAGGCAAGATGCCTGTGCCACTATACAATGAGGGTTTCTCCATGACCGGACTTTATATTCTTTTAGGGCTCGTGGTGGTCCTGTTAGTCGGGGCCGTGACGATCTACAACCGGCTGGTGACCAACAAGAACATGGTGGCCGAGGGCTGGAGCGGCATCGACGTGCAGCTCAAGCGCCGGACCGACCTGATTCCCAACCTGATCGAGGCGGTGAAAGGCTACATGGGCCACGAACGGGGCGTCCTGGAAAAGGTCACGGAGCTGCGCCACCAGAGCCTGGCGACCCAGGGCGTGGGCGACAAGGCCAAAGTGGAAGGGGCCCTGGGTGCGGCGTTGGGCAATCTCTTGGCCGTGGCCGAAAATTACCCCGACCTCAAGGCCTCGGCCAACTTCATCCAGTTACAGCAGTCCCTGGCCGACATCGAAGACCAGATCCAGTTGGCCCGGCGCTATTACAACGGGGCCGCCCGGAACTTCAACATCCTGATCCAGTCGTTTCCCAGCAACCTGGTGGCCGGCACCTTTCACTTCACCCCGGTGGAATACTTTGAAATTGAAGACGCGGCCGAGCGGGCCGTGCCCAAGGTGTCCTTTCCTTAAACCGGTCCTGAGGGGGAGATTTAGTGATTATTCACCCTCCCCCTAACCCCCTCCCATCAAGGGAGGGGGAGCTAAATGACCAAAATCCAGGATTTTATAACACGGTTTATGAGAATATGAAGCTCTGTCGCCTTCTGTTGCTCCTTTTGGCGGCCGCGGTCCTGGGGCTCCTGGCCGGGGCCGCGCCGGCGTCGGCCCAATCCGAGCGCATCCTCAATTTTAAAAGCTTCATCACGGTCAATCCCGACGCCTCTATGAGCGTCATCGAAAACATCACGGTCAGGAGCACCCGCCGGGAGATCAAACGGGGCATCATCCGGGATTTTCCCACCACCTACCGGGACCGGTTAGGGAACACCGTCAGGGTGAACTTCGAGGTGACCGAGGTCCTGCGGGATGACCAACCCGAGCCTTATCATATCCGGCGGGTGAGCAACGGGGTCAAGATCACTATCGGCCAAAAAGACGTGTTGCTCAAGTCCGGGGTCTACACCTACACCATCAGGTATCAGGTGGACCGGGAACTGGGGTTTTTCAAGGACTTTGACGAACTTTACTGGAACGTCACCGGCAACGGCTGGACCTTCCCCATCGATCAGGCCGAAGCGGTGATCGAGCTGCCGGCTGGAGCCAAGATCCTGCGCTATGCCGCCTACACCGGCTATCAAGGGGAGCGGGGCCTTGATGTTACCGCGCAGCCCGGAGACCACGACATCGTGTTCCAGACCACCCGGGGGCTGGCCCCCAAAGAAGGCCTGACCGTGGCGGTGGCCTGGCCCAAGGGCGTGGTGCACGAGCCCACCGGCCAGGAACAGATGGGCTTTTTCCTCCGGGACAACGTGGCCGTGTTCGTCGGCTTCATCTGGTTGGCGGGGCTTTTGGGGTTCTACCTCCGGGCCTGGTCCCAGGTGGGCCGGGACCCGCCCAAGGGCACCATCATCCCCCTGTTCACGCCGCCTACGGGGTTTTCGCCGGCGGGGGTGCGCTTCGTCAGCCGCATGGGCTTTGACGACAAGGCCTTTGCCGCCGCGGTGGTGGACATGGCCGTGAAAGGGGCGGTGCGGATTCAGGAAGACGACGGCGCCTATACCCTGATTCTCCGGGACGACGCGCCGCCGGCCCTGTCCCGGGGCGAGCAGCTCGTGGCGGCCCAACTCTTCCCCGGCATCGGCTCCATCAAGCTGGAAAACGAAAACCACACCCGGATCAAGGCCGCCATTGAGGCGTTGAAGAAAAACCTGAAGACGGAACTCGAAAAGATCTACTTTGTCACCAACTCGGGTTACCTGACGCCGGGAATCGCCATCACCCTCATCGGCGCGGCGTTGGTCGTCTTCACGGCCCAGGACCAAGCCGCGGCCGGCTTCGGCTCCCTGTGGCTCATTATGTGGACGGCCTTCTGCTATTTTCTAGTGGTCAACGCCTACCGGAAGTGGCAGGCCGCCCGGGGCAGCGGCTTCAAACTGGGGGAGCTCCTGAGGGCCCTGGGAGCCAGCCTGTTCGCCCTGCCCTTTTTAGCAGGGGAGATCTTCGGAGCCGGCATGGTCGCCGGGGCGGTGTCGATCCCCGCCGTGGTCACCCTGGCCGCCATGGCCTTCCTGAATGCCCTGTTCTATCACCTGCTCAAGGCCCCTACCCTGTCGGGCCGCAAGATCATGGATCAGATCGAGGGCTTCAAGCTCTACCTGTCGGTGGCGGAAAAAGAGCGCCTCGACCTCCTCAATCCGCCGGAAAAAACGCCGCAGCTTTTCGAGAAATACCTGCCCTATGCCCTGGCCCTGGACGTGGAGAATCAATGGAGCGAGCAGTTCGCCGCGGTGCTGGCCCGGGCCGGGACCGGGGGCCAGCCCTATGCCCCCACCTGGTATTACGGCAGCTCCTGGGACAACTTCCACACCTCCCGGTTCGCCGACAGCCTGGGCAGCACCCTGGCCAGCGCCATTGCATCCTCCTCTTCCCCCCCGGGTTCATCGTCGGGGAGCGGCGGCGGCGGCTCCTCCGGCGGCGGTGGTGGCGGCGGCGGGGGCAGCGGCTGGTAGCTGAGTCAGTGATGGTATTATTTGAGGGGAGGACCGGGGGAGCAGTAGTCAGTTGTCAGTTGTCAGAAAAAAATAGTTGCTAATAACGAGTTGCGCTCCAACCATTTTTGAAGCCGCAGGCTTTAGTCTGTGCCACCTGTCATCTTAAAAAGGGTTTGAGCGGATGCCGTAGGGGCGGTTCGCGAACCGCCCCTACACCTTTCGTCCTTCAACCACCTCCGCCGTTAACCATCGGGAGTACCGGGCCCGCCGGATTATGGTGGCCATAGGCCACCCTCTCCATGGCCGGGAAGCACCCATGGAGAAAACTTTTCAAGCAGGCCTTTTAACTTAACTCCTCCCCGGTGAGGGCCTTCAGGGCCTGAAGATAGCGGGCCCGGGTGTTGGCGATGACGTCGGCGGGCAGCGGCGGCGGCGGCGGCTGTTTGTTCCAGCCCAGGGATTCCAGGTAGTCCCGGAGATACTGCTTGTCATAGCTCTTTTGGGGGCCGCCGGGCTGATAGTCCTCCTGGGGCCAGAACCGGGAAGAATCGGGGGTCAGGATCTCGTCAATGAGCAGAAGTTTCCCGTCAGTGCCGTCGGCCAGGCCGAACTCGAACTTGGTGTCGGCGATGATGATGCCCCGGGGTTCGGCCCACTCTTGGGCCCGGCGGTAAAGGACCAGGCTCAGGTCCCGGACTTTGGCCGCCAACTCGGCGCCGAGGCGGCCGGCCATGGCGGTAAAGGAGATGTTTTCGTCGTGGGTGCCCAGCTCGGCCTTGGTGGAGGGGGTGAAGAGGGGCTCGGGCAGCTTTTGGGACTCCACCAGCCCCGGGGGCAGGGCCAAGCCGCCGATGGCGCCGCTCTGGCGGTATTCGGCCCATCCGGAGCCGGAGAGGTAGCCCCGGACGATGCATTCCACCGGCAGGGGCTGGCATTTGCGCACCAGCATGGTGCGGCCCTGCAACATCTCCCGGAAGGGCCGGCAGGCCGGGGGGAAATCTTCCACCTGCAAGGAAATCAGGTGATTGGGGGTCAAATCCGCCAGGTGCCGGAACCAGAAGGCGGACAACCGGGTGAGGATGCGGCCCTTGTCGGGGATGGGCTCATTCATCACCACGTCAAAGGCGGAGATGCGGTCCGTGGCCACCAGGAGCAGGGCCTCCCCCAGGTCGTAGATGTCCCGGACCTTGCCCTGGTGTCGGGGACCCAGGCCGGAGAAGGACGTGGTCATGACCGGGGGATTCATCGGGTCGGCCTCCCGGAGTGATGGTTAGCGGCGCTTTTGGGAGCCAGCTTCACGACTTTGGGGGTAAGCTTTTCCTTATTCTTGATGCGGCCGGCCGCGTCTTCTGCGGCCTTGGCCCCGGTGAGGGGTCCCACCTGGACCTGATACAGGGTTTTTTTACCGGTTTTCCGGGTGATGACGACGGCCCGGAGCTTCTGGGCCCGGAGGCGCTGTTGCAGGGCCTGGGCCTGCTTCTGGTTGGCGTAGGTGGCGGCGATCAGGAGATAGCGGTCGCCTTTGGCCTCCCGGCCGGCGGCTTTCGTGGTGGCCGGGGTCGGAGCGGGCGCCGGTCTGGCGGCCGGGACCGGTCCCCCCGGGGTCCCCGGTTCGGCGCTCTCCACCAG
>JBAVUP010000008.1:0-12467 GCA_049696835.1 Desulfobaccales bacterium | reverse complement strand
GCCGCGGACCAGAACCTGATAGTCGACGATAACGCCGGGCCGGACAACGACGCCTTCATCAGCCATTACGTCATTCCCAGCACCGGCTCGTACTATGTGAAGGTGGGGAATTATTCTGCCGCGCCGGCCAGCTACGAGCTCCGGGTGGACCTGGCCCGGGGCCTGCAGTTGGAAAGCGACGCCTGGTACGGTAACGACTCCATCGGCGGGGCCAATACCTTGACCTGGACCACCTCCGGCACGCACCAGACTGCGACTGTTGCCGGCACGGTCATGGCCCCGGAAGGGACGAACACGGACGAGGACTACTTCAATTTGGGAGCCGTTCCGGTTGGCAAAACCATCTTTCTGAGTTTGCGACTGCCGGAATCCAGCCCCCTGGATCCGGTGATGGAAGTCCGGAACTCAAGTGGCGCCATTCTCCCGATTCCTCCCGGTACGGTCAGCAGGATCGATATTACGACGGCAGACACATATTATGCTGTGGTCCGGGCAACGAGTGGCCAGGGCCCGTATGGCCAGTATCTCCTGGATGCCGCCATCTGGCCCTCCGGAGAGTTGGACTTCGCCGACCTAAGCGTTACCGGCATTACCAACCCCACCGCGGCGTCCAGCGGTGAGACCGTTCACCTGGCCTGGACGGTGGAAAATTCCGGAACGGGTTTCACCGACGTAGCAAGCTGGAACGACCGGGTGGTGCTCTCCAGCAACGATCGGTATGGCGACGGTGACGATATCCCTCTCGCCTCGGTGCAGCATACGGGTGTTCTCGGGGTGGGAGAGCAATACCCGGCGGAGACGGACGTTCAACTGCCCCTGGGACTCTCCGGGAATTTTTGGGTATTCGTCCAAACCGATCAGAATAATGCAGTCTTTGAATACTTGTTCAAAGAAAACAACATTGGGCAAAGCAGTTCCCAGATTGCCGTGGCGTTGACGCCTGCGGCCGACCTGGAGGTCAGCGACGTTTCGGTGCCGTCCGTGGGGGTGGCCGGGGAGCCCCTTGACTTGACCTGGTCGGTGCACAATGCCGGCACCGGCACTACCGGGGACGGAACGCCGGGCGGGGTGGTGGCGACCTGGACCGACCGCCTGGTCTTTTCCCCCAACTCCCAATACGGCGACGCCGATGATTTGCTGGTAGCTGATGTCCTTCACAACGGCGCACTGGCGGCGGGCGACTCTTACCAGGGCAGCCTGGCTGGATCCCTGCCAGCGGGGTTGTCGGGCACGTACCACGTCTTTGTCTCAACTGACTCGACTGACGCCGTATATGAGGGGAGTAACACCCATGCCAACCTGGCCCAAAGTGCGGGAACCATTACCGTGGCTCCGGCGGTCTTTGCCGACCTGTCAGTGACCGAAGCGATTTCTCCGGCATCTGCCGTGGTGGGTCAAGCGATTTTCGTGCAATGGGAGGTGGCCAATACGGATAACGCCTGGGCCGCCACTCCCGTGAGCCAATGGTACGACCGCGTCGTCCTCAGTCAGGACACCACCTGCGGCAACGCTGACGACCGGATTCTTGGCCAGTTCCTGCATGAGGGCACGGTCAACCGGGGAGAAGGTTATACCGGCAGCGGGACCGTCACGATTCCCACTGAGGTGAACGGGCCGTACTGGCTGTTCGTTGCCACTGATGCTACCAATGGGGTGTACGAATTCTCCTATGAGGGCAACAACCTCTCGTCGCCCCGTCCCATCAGCCTTAGCGGCCCGGACCTGGTGGTGGAGTCGGTGAGCACGGCGGCGAACGCGCAGTTCGGCCAGCCCATCGACGTTACGTGGACAGTGCGCAACAATGGCAACGCCCCCACCCAGGGCAGCTGGAACGACCGGATCTGGCTCTCCGCCGATGCCGTGCTGGATGGCGGTGACAGCCTGCTGCTCACTGCGCCCGCCAATGTCTCATTGCCGCTGGCCGAAGGGGCCGGCTACACCAAATCGGCGTCACCCCCGCTGCCGCTAAGCGCCTCCCTGTTCGGGGGGAATTATTACCTTCTGGTGCAAGCCGATGCCCTGACCACGGAGCCCGAGATCAACGAGTCGAACAACGTGAACGCCAGTCAGCTTGTCTCCATCGCTCTCCCGCCGCTGCCCGACCTGGTGGTCAGCGACATCGTGGCCCCGGTGGAGGCCATCTCGGGACAGGAGATCCCCCTCTCCTGGACCCTCACCAATCAAGGGACCGCCGCGGCCAGCGGCACCTGGACGGACCAAGTGTTTGTGTCCACCGATCCCGCCTGGGGTGGCGATCGGTTCCTGGGGGGATTCACTTTTACCGGGGAGATCGCCGCCGGGCAGTCGCTGACGCGTACCCAGATGGTGAGTTTGCCCATTGACCTCCAAGGCCAATTCTGGACGATAGTCCAGACAGACGTCTATAACCAGATTTTTGAGCACGCCAACGATGCCAACAACACCACAGTGGATGATAGCCCCATGAACGTGCGGGTTCCACCCATCCCGAACCTGCAAGTGGCCGGCGTCACCGCACCGTCCGATGCTTTTTCCAGTCAGCAGACCGTGGTCGAGTGGACCGTCATCAACACGGGTACGGGTGCCACCAACGCGCCCATCTGGTACGACGCCGTCTATCTATCCTTAGACACCACGCTGGACGAAACGGATGTCTGGCTGGGCACTGCGGCGAATCCGAGTTATCTCGGGGTGGGGGAGAGCTATGCCTCCAGCCTGACCGTCACCCTGCCCCGGGGCATCGATGGCAACTACTATTTCCTGGTGAAAACGGATTACTACAACAGCGTCTTCGAGGGCGGGAATGAGAACGATAACTTCAGCGCTGGCAGCCCGACCCAGGTGCATCTCACCCCGCCCCCGGATTTGCAGGTGGCGTCCGTGCAGGCGCCGGCGCAAGGCTTCTCGGGACAACCCCTGACGGCGACTTGGCAGGTTTCCAACGATGGGCTCGGCCGCACCTTGGAAACAGCCTGGTATGACGGCATCTATATGTCCAACGATACCCTGCTGGATGCCGGCGACACCTTCCTCGGCCAATTGTACCACTCAGGAAGCCTGAACCCGGGCGAAAGCTACACCGGCACCAGCACCGTCACACTCCCCACCGGCGTGAGCGGTGATTTCTTCATCCTGGTGAAAACCGACTTGTATAACCACGTGTACGAACATGCCTTTGAGGATAATAATACAGGCAATGACGCCACCGCCACCCACGTCAATCTGACCCCGCCGCCCGATCTGGAGGTGGAGGAGGTGACTGTCCCCACCACTGCCCTGGCCAGCCACCCGCTGACGATTTCCTATGCGGTGGCCAACCTTGGAGCCACAGCCACCCCCAACGCCTCCTGGACCGATTCGTTCTATCTTTCCACCGATGCCGTTCTCGATCCCCTCACGGATCTCCTTCTGGGGGATCGGACTCACTTCGGGGCCCTGGATATAGGCGCGGCCTATGAGAACGCCGCCACCTTCACCCTACCCGACGGGCTCAGTGGCAACCTCTACGCCATCGTAGTCACGGACCGGCCTGATCAAGTCTTTGAGGTGGACAACGCCAACAATATTCTGGCGGCCACCAATGCCATCGCCGTCTCCTCAAGCCCGGCGGATCTGGTCATCGACGCGGCCAGCGCCCCCGCCACCGGAGAGGCCGGCGGGCAGATCCGGGTCAACTGGACGGTCAAAAACGTGGGGGCCGGCGATACGGCCGTGAGCTCGTGGGAAGATTGGGTCTTCGCCTCCCGCGATGGCGTGCTGAATGTCAACGAGGATGTCCGCCTTGCCTGGATTGGGCATAGCGGCCTGCTGAACCCGGGGGAGTCCTACAACCGCAGCGAGCTGATCGACATTCCCTTCAGCTTTGAAGGCCAGTACCAGATTTTCGTGGTGACGGACGGGTATCACGCCGTCTATGAAGGGGCGGGCGAAAACAATAACGCCTCGCCGGCCCTGCCCCTCACCATCACCCGCCAAACGCCGGACCTCCAGGTCACCGCGGTTAGTGCCCCCGCCGCCGCGGTGGGAGGCACGCCGCTGCCGGTGTCCTGGACGGTCCAAAACCTGGGCGGCAACCGCACCAATGCCAATTACTGGTACGACGCCGTCTATCTCTCCCGGGACCAGGTTATCAGCGGTGAAGACCTAAATTTGGGCTCCATCCGCCATGCCAATGCCCTGGAGCCGGCCACCGGCTACGATGCCGCCTCAAGCTTCATCATCCCGGCGGACCTCACGGCGGGCGACTACTACGTCCTGGTCCGGACGGACAGCACCAACCTGGTGATGGAAGATCCATGGGAGCAAAATAATGATGGGGCCTCCGCGCCCATCAGCATCACTCCGGGGACCGTCTTGACCCCAGACCTCACCGTGGTCAATGTGGACGCGCCGGCAGAGGCCGTCAGCAGCCAGACCTTCAGCCTGAGTTGGACGGTCCAGAACGACGGCGATCCCACCGGCAACCGCGCCTGGTACGATGCCGTCTACCTCTCCCAGGATCAGCTTTTCGATGCCAACAGTGACCTCTATGTAGGCTACCGCAACCACACGGGCGGCCTATCCACAGATGAGACTTACACGGTCACCGCGGACTTCACGCTCCCCAGCGGCCTGAGCGGGCCCTTCTACGTCTTTGTCGTGACCGACCGCGGCAACCATATTCCCCAAGAGCGCAGCGAACTCAACAACGCCGGCTACGACGGCACCTCCATGCTGGTTTCCCTGGCCCCGCCGGCCGACCTAATGGTGGGCGACATTACCATTCCCACCAACGCGGTGCCGGGACAAAACGCCACCGTCAGCTACAGCGTCATGAACCAGGGCGCCAACGCCGCGTCTGGAAGCTGGTATGATTCCATGTATATTTCCGCGGACGACCACTGGGACGTGGGCGACGCCCTGTTCGGGCGCGTGCGACACGACGGTGGCGCCGCGGCCGGCGCCAGTTACAGCGAGACCTTGACCGCGCCTCTCCCCGGCGTTACCCCCGGCGACTACCACGTCATCATCCGTACCGACATCCTCAACCATGTGCGGGAGAGCGATGAGGGCAACAATATTGGCGCGTCCCTGGACCAGGTGGCCATTGACGCCCAGGAGCTTATCCTGGGGACGCCGGCCAGCAGCACCCTGGCTACCGGCCAATCAGCCTACTATCGCCTGGAGGTGCCCGCCGGGGAAAGCTTGATCGTCTCTTTGGATAGCGTGTCGGCGGACGCGGTGAACGAGATGTACCTCCGGTATGGCCAGATGCCCAGTCGGAGCCAGTTTGACGCCGCCTACGGAAACGCCTTCAGCCCCGACCAGGAAATTGTCGTCCCCGGCACCCGGGGTGGCACCTATTACCTTCTGGTTTACGGTAATACCGTCCCGGAGGGGCCCGCCGGCTTCACCCTGGCTGCGGATCTGCTGCACTTCTCCATCCGCCACGTCACTCCGGACCACGGCAGCAACGCCGGCCAGGTGACCCTCACCCTGGAGGGGGCCAAGTATTCTCCCGACGACGCCGTCAGCCTGGTGGCCCCGGACGCCAGCCAGCGGGAAGCCAGCCGGGTGTGGTGGGTGGACAGCGACACCCTCTGGGCCACGTTTGACCTCAGTGGCTTGACCACCGGCGCCTACGATGTCCGCCTGGACGACCACGGCCTGACGGCCCTGGCCGAAGACGCGTTTACGGTCAACACGGGGAGCCCGGGCGAGGTGCATGTGAATCTCGTCATCCCCGGCTCTTTGCGTCCGGGTTGGCAGGGCGTGGCCACTGTGGAGTATGCCAACACCGGGGACACCGATGTGCTGGCGCCGTTGCTGGATATTTCCGCGGATAAGGCCAACTTCCGGCTGCCGGGGGACACCAGCTTTCTGGGTTCCACTGAGCAGTTCCTGGCCATCAATCGGGACGGCCCCGCCGGCATCCTGCCCCCCGGCGCCAGCGGCTCCTTTTCCTGCGTCTTCCTACCCACGACCACGCAGGTCCATACTTTAGTTAACTTTACGTTGGCCGAGTTGGCGCCCACGGATGACCCAGTGGGCTGGGACTCTCTGAAGGCAGAGTTCCGGCCCAATTATGTGGCCGCCGATGCCTGGGACGCCATCTGGCAGCAGTTCACCACCGGGGTCGGCTCCACTGTGGCAGAATTTCTCACGACCATGGCGGAAAACGCCACCCGCCTGAGCCAGCTGGGTGAGTATACCACCGATATCGGCGCGCTGTTGCAGTTCGAGCTCATGCAGGCCGACAACTTCCTCCCCCGGGCCCGGCTGGAGACCGCAGTGGATGCGTCGGCGCCCGCGCCGGGTCTGGATTTGGAGTTCCAGCGTTACTACAACCAGACCCTGTCGGGGCGCAATGCCCTGGGAGCCTTGGGCCGCGGCTGGACGGACGAGTGGGAGGTCCAGGCCACTGCGGACAATGCTGGTAATGTGGTGCTCCGGATGGCTGACATTTACCGCTCTTTCCTCCTGCAGCCGGACGGCAGCTTCCGCGGGACTTCCGGGGACCGCGGCAACCTGACACGCGATGGCGATCTGCTGCGCTTGCAGGAGCCCAACGGCCTCACCTGGGTCTTCCGTCCCGACGGGTTAGTGAGCTATGTGGAGGACCCCAACGGCAACCGCATCACCGCCGGGTATGTCGGCCTGCGGCTCACCAGCCTGGTCCATTCCAACGGGGAGAGCTTCAGCCTGGCCTACGATAGCCAGGGGCGCCTCACCCGGCTCACGGACCAGGCCGGCCGCGTCACCACCTACGAATACGACGCCTCCGGCCAATATCTTCTTAGTGTCAGCGGCCCTCATGGCACCGTCCATTATACCTACGACACGAACGCCGGGTCCCTGAGCCAGCACGCCCTGTTGAGCGTTACCGAGGTGGATGGCACCCACCGCTACTACGAGTATGACCTCCGGGGCCGCCTGGCTGCCGAGTACCGCGATGGCAATGCCGAACGCCTGACCTACGCCTACGACGATGAGGCCGGCATGAGGATCACTGATCTCTTGGGAAACGTCAGCACGGTCCTCTTCAATGAGCTCGGCCAGGTGGCCCACCTTTACGACGCCCTGGACCGGCCTTCTATTTTCGAGTACAACGCCGACGGCAGGCTGGTGCAAGTCGTCTATCCTGGAGGCCTGACTTACAGCTATAGCTACGACGACCAGGGCAACCTCACCGGCTTGATTAACCCCGGGGGCGACCGCCTGGAGCTCACCTACGAGCCCATCACCAATAGCCTGCAAAGTTTCCGGGATGCCAATGGCAACACCACCTCCTATAGCTATGATACCCGGGGCAACCTGCTGGCCATCACGTATCCCAGTGGGACCTCAGAGGACTTTGACTATGATCCCCTGGGGAACCTGACCGAGACCGTCAATCGCCGAGACCAGGCCGTTGACTACACTTACGACGGCAATGGTCTGCCCATCCGCCTGGATTACGCCGATGGCAGCCAGGCCACGTTTACCTATGATGAGCGCGGCAACCTGCTCACCGCCACCGATGCCCAGGGCGTCACTTCCTACGAATATGACGATGCAGACCGGCTCCTGAAGGTCAGCTATCCCTCCGGGCGGTTTCTGGCGTTCGCCTACGATGACGGTGGCACTCGCCGAACGCAAAGCACCGACCAGGACGGCTTCACCATCCACTACGAGTATGACGCCGCCGGGCGGTTGGCCCGACTTACCAACAGCAGTGGGGAGGTCATCGCGGCCTACACCTATAATGCCGCGGGCCAGCTAGTCCGGAAAGATTTGGCCAATGGCACCTACACCACCTACCAGTACGATGCCGCCGGCGAGCTGCTATCCCTGGTCAACCACGCGCCGGACGGCAGCGTGAACTCTTCCTTTGACTATCAGTATGACGCCTCGGGGCTGCTAACCCGGATGACCACCCTGGAGGGCGATTGGACTTACGGCTATGACCCGGCGGGCCGGCTCACTCTCGTCACCTTGCCCGGCGGCCGGACCATCGAGTACCGTTACGACGCCGCGGGCAACCGTACCGCCGTGGTGGACAACGGCGTGGAGACCCTGTACACCCCCAACAACCTGGACCAGTACACCCAGGTGGGCGCCGCCGTCCTATCCTATGACGCTGATGGGAACCTGATCTCCTGGTCTGACGGTGCAGAAGTCCGGACCTATGCCTATGACGAGCAGAACCGGCTCATCTCCTCCACCACGCCGGCGGGCACCTGGAGCTACGAGTATGATGTCTTCGGCCATCGCACCGCCATGACCCACGATGGGGAACGCACCGAATATCTCCTGGACCCCTTCGGCTTGACCAATGTGGCGGGGGAATATGACGGGGCCGGCGACCTGATCTCCCGGTACATCCACGGCACGGGCCTGGTGAGCCTCATTGACGCGACGGGTGAGGCCTTTTACTATGACTTCGACGGTCAGGGCTCTACAGTGGGGCTGTCAGGGTCCCCCGGCAGTTACGTCAACCAGTACAGCTACCTGCCCTTCGGCGAAACCCTCACCGCCACGGCCACGCTGGCTAATCCCTTCCGGTATGTGGGTAAATTCGGGGTGATGGCGGAGGGCAATGGGCTAGAGTTCATGCGGGCGCGGTATTACGACGCTGACCTTGGTCGATTTGTGACTCCGGATCCCATTAACATCCTTGGGGGAGTCAATCTCTATGAATACGCCACCTCTGCCCCAACCTATTTAATTGACCCCTCAGGGCTTTGGTATGCCAACCTTGGTGTGGCTGGGGGGTGGTCTCCTGGTAAAATACAACAACTGTATGGGGATTTCACCCCTGGTGGTGCTGGTACAGCTGGTGTTATTGTCGAGTTTAATGGCCTCACTCCTGTAAATGTTTTCGTCTATTATGGTGGGGGCTTATCGACGCCGGGATTTGGCGGTTCTCTTACCGTTTCTGCAGAAAAACCCTCGGAAGGAAAGTCAGTACAAGTTCAAGGGGCTGTTGGACCAGGGGTGCATGGCGTGGCCGTATCTACGAGCTTCGATGAAAAAGGAAAATATTCCGGGTCTGAGGTTGGTTATGGCGGGGGCTGGTTTGGGTCAAAAGCAACAGGAGGGGGCGTCTATGTGGTTCGCACCGTGAAGTGGTTAGAGCTCGCGAGCCCCGGCGACCCCAACGACATCGTGGGCCCGGCAGGCTTCGGCCCTGAGCTCTGGGTGCCGGCCACGGAGTCCCTGGCGTACAAGATAGACTTCGAGAACCGGGCCGACGCCACCGCCCCGGCCCAGCAGGTGGTGATCACCGAGCAACTGGACCCGGACCTGGACCCCCGCACCTTCCGCCTGGGGGACTTCGGCTGGGGGGACCTGACCGTCCAGGTGCCGGCCAACCGGGCCTTCTATAATGAGCGTCTGGACCTGACGGCCCAATACGGCTTTTACGTGGACGTGGCGGCCGGGGTGGACGTCGCCACCGGCCAGGCCTTTTGGACCCTGACCACCATTGATCCCGCCACGGGGGAGCAGCCTAGTAATGCCCTGGTGGGCTTCCTGCCGCCGGACGATGAGACGGGGCGGGGCCAGGGGTTTGTCTCCTATTCGGTGAAACCCCGGCGCACCGCGGCCACCGGCACCGTCATCAACGCCCAGGCCCGCATTGTCTTCGATACCGAAGCGCCCATGGACACCGCGCCCATCTTCAACACCCTGGACGCCACGGCCCCCGCCTGCGCGGTGGAGGCGCTGCCGGAGACCACGACGGCCACGGAATTTCTGGTCTCCTGGTCCGGCAGCGACGACGCGGGCGGCTCGGCCCTGGGGGCTTACACCATCTATGTGTCCGACAACGCGGGTCCCTTTATTCCCTTGGTGCTAACCCTCACCGGAGCCGGTATTTTCTCCGATTCTTTCATCGGTATCAACCTTAAAGACTTTGCCACCTTCATGCAGAACACCACCAGAACCTCTGCTCTCTTCGAGGCCCAAATCGGGCACACCTACACCTTCTTCAGCCGGGCCCAGGACAATGCCGGTAACGTCGAGGCGGTGCCGATGACCGCGCAGGCCAGCATCACTATCTTAGGCGCCGGCGGGAACCCACCGGTGGCGGTAGAGGACAGCTACGCCGTGGATGAAGACACAACCTTGACCGTCCCGGCGCCGGGGGTGCTGGTCAATGATGGGGATGTGGATGGCGAGGCGTTGACCGCCATCCTGGTGAGCGGCCCGGCCCACGGCACGCTCACCCTTAACGCCGAGGGGGCTTTCACCTACACGCCGGCGGCCAACTTCAACGGTACCGATACCTTCACTTACAAGGCCAATGACGGTTCTTTGGACAGCGACCCCGCGACCGTGACCCTCACCGTGAACCCGGTGAACGACGCCCCGGTGGCGGTGGATGATAATGCAATTTTCACCCAGGATAAAGCGCTCATCATAGCCATGCTTGCCAATGATACCGACGTAGACGGCGACAATCTCAGTATCGGTTCCTTTACCCAGCCAGCCCATGGCAGCCTGACGAACAATGGCAACGGCACCCTGACCTACGTGGCGGGCACTGGTTTCTGCGGCAGCGATAGCTTCACCTACGCCGTGGTGGATGGCCAGGGAGGAAGCGACACTGCAAACGTGATGCTCACAGGCCGCCGTGGTCGATCAACGCCGCCCCCGCCTCCTCCACCGCCTGCGGCTCTTACCGCCACCTCGACCCCAGAGACGGCATCCGTGGCGGGAAGCCCGGTGACTCCTGATGCCCTGGCCCCCATCGTGGCCGAGGCGATGGCCCGCTGGGGGAGTATAATTCCCAACCGCGCTAACCTCACGACCCTGGATAAGGTGGAGTTCAAGATCGCCGACCTGCCCGGCGCTCTCCTGGGTCAAGCCATTGGCAACACCATCACGATAGATACGAACGCCGCGGGCTATGGCTGGTTCATCGACCCCACTCCGGCTGATAACCGGGAGTTTGGCAGCCGGACCCCAGCGGGCCAATGGTTTGCCGGAATCTTGAGCCCGGCTTTTGGGGAGATGGACTTGCTGACCGCGGTCACCCATGAGTTGGGCCACGTGCTCGGGTGGGAGCATCAGTCCCAGGGGGTCATGGAACCGACTCTCCAGGCGGGTGAGCGTCTCATCCCGACCTCCCTGAGCGCTCCGGATAAGGGCACGTTGCGCCGGGAGGACAGCGGTCCAGTCAGGAAAGACAATTCGCCGGTCACTGCCCAGCCAGGTTGGTTCATGGTGTTCGATGAGGCCAAGGGAGAGCTCGCCTGGCCCGGGGCCAATTTGTTAGGCGACTACCGTGATTTGAAATTTTATCTCGCGCAGTGGGATGGAGCAGTTAACTCTGGGGATAACAGCAATGATTGGATCGTCGATTTCCACCCCAGGAAACTGCATGGTTAGCAGGCAATACTGGCACCAAAAATACGGGCACCTTGGCCCCCATGGTGCGGCACAGTGAGCGCCGTGTTTTAGCTAGAGCTCGGGATGAGAAAACCGGAGAGGCTGCCCGGCCAGGCAGCCTCTCTCCTTTTGACGTTGGTCGGCGTGCGACCCGGTATTACTGGTACTGGATGTAAAGGGGCTTCGGGGTCAGCGCCAGCACCTCACGCGGCGTCAGCAGCGGGTCGCCTTTCTTGGTGTCATTATGGTAGAAGAGCTTAAAGCCGGTATATTCCACCGGCTCGGCGACGATGTAATCCTTGTACGAATCCCGCTTCAACCAGGGGGCGCCCCAGCCATCCATGTTCATGATGATCTGCACCTCGGGGCGGAGCACGATATGTTTGGCATTGGTGACCATTTTGCGGGTGAAGCGGTGCACGATGAACACCTTCGGCGGGAGATCGTACTTTTTCACCAGGCCTTGCAGGTAGCCGGAGACATAGTTGACGTCCGCGGCGTCATAGGTACCGATCTTGGTCCCCGGTACCCTGCCGCTGTTGATCAGGTTGAACTCCGGGTCGATCGCCAGGTGCACGTCCGGATTCTTCAACAGCCACTCGAAACGCGGCAGAATGGTGCGGATGTTGTCATGGCCGGTCTGGATGTCGATGAAGAAGATGGCGTGCGCCTCTTTGGCCCAGTCGTACACCCGGTTGACGACTTTGTCCGGCATAATCATCCGGTACTTGCCGGCCTTACCCGGGGCCCCCTGCGCCACCACCGCGATGAGGTGCAGAGCGGGCTGCACCGGCAATGACGGATCCGCCTTCTCCCATCTGGCCACTTCTCCCCGCAGCCGCCGCAGCATCTCGTCCTTCGGGTACTCGCCCAGCGCCCCCATCCGCTTGGAAAGCGGGTTGCCGTAGTAGGCGACGATCCGCTTCTGCGGCAGGATCGAACCGGGCAGCGTCGGCGGGCCTTGTACCGGCCAGCCGCACCGTTTGGCATACTCGGGGGACTCGCCGGCGAGGTACTTGACCTTGGGAGCCGTAATGGCGGCAGGGGGCGCGACGGCCGGCGGCCCGGCGGTCGCCACAACATTGCCGGTGGCGGGAGTCTGGTCTGCAACGGGAGCCGACGGCGAGGTGGCCGGG
>JBAVUP010000007.1:0-31135 GCA_049696835.1 Desulfobaccales bacterium | reverse complement strand
CCGCCCTCCCCTCAAACTCCCCTCCCAACCCCCTGTATAGGGCAAGAGAAGGCCGTTTGGCTCCCTACGCCTCATGGCATTTTAGTGTAGGGTGTGCCCTGCGCACCATTTTTGTTCCTTAAGCATGATCCGTTCCTTAAGCAAATTCCCCCTTGCCGCACCTCCAACCCGGGATTATGTTGTATCCACTAAGAATATTCCTATTACCTCCGGGAGGACTACATGGGCAAAGCGGCGTTGATCGTGGCGGACATGCTCAATGATTTTCTGGATCCCCAGGGCTCTCTCTATGTGGGGCCCCAGGCCCGGGCGATCATCCCCTTTGTGAGCCAAAAAATTACCGAATTCCGGGCCCGGGGCGATATGGTGGTTTTTACCTGCGATGCCCACGCCCCCGATGACCGGGAATTCAAACTCTTTCCTCCCCACGCCGTCAAGGGCAGTTGGGGAGCCCAAATCATTCCCGAACTGACCCCGGCTCCCGGCGACTACCGGGTGGACAAGACCCGGTACAGCGCCTTTTCCCGCACCAATATGGATGAGCTGCTCCAGGGCGAGGAAGTGACCGAGGTGCACGTCGTGGGCGTGCTCACCTCCATCTGCGTCCTGGAGACCGTCACGGAACTCTTCGACCGGGACATTCCCGCGGTGGTGTACCGTCAGGGGGTGGCCGACGCCGACCCTGAAGGCCATGCCTTCGGCCTGAAACAGATGGAGCAGGTCCTGGGCGCCCGGGTGGTGTAACGGCACCGCCGTTTCCCCCCGACCGCACCTCACCTGGGGCAGGGCTCCGGCGCTCCAGGTTTCCCATCAATTGGGCGGCCCCGAGCTGACGATCCCCGTCTGAGTGGCTGACACCCGGTTCGGCGACAGAGGATTGGCAAAGTTCCTCCCGACAATCGTCCCATTCAAAGTGTTATTGCCGGTATCGATGGAAACCGGACCCACATACGTGCTCACCGGCTTGTTTGAGCCTTGATGAGTGGTCACGGTCATATTGCCCGAACGGACCGTCCCGCTGGAGGCCACCACCCCCTGGATGTTGACAATGGCGGACCCGGTGCCGCCCCCGGGCAAGGCGTTGGCGGTCGCGGTGGAACTGGTGATGCTGGTGCCGGCGAGCGTGAGGTTGCTGGCGGGCGCCACCTCGGTGCGGGTCATGGTAGCGGAGAGCGTGCTGGTTTGGGTGTAAGGGGCGGTAGTGGTCGGCGTTGAGAGGGCTGCCGTGCCGGTGCCGGTATTGGTGGTCTGTTGGAAATAGTCGCCGGGAGTTAGGGTTTGCGTCCCCGCGGTAAGGGTCCCATGGCTGTCGGGGGAGATCCAGGTGCCGTTGAAGTTATGGGTGATAATATTACTCGGGTCGATGGTAACCGTCCCGGTGGTCGAGACCACGGCGTTATTACTGACGAGACCCACCCCCACGGCCGGACCGACACGATTATTGCTGGCGTCCGGCTTCACCACCGCGGCCATCGTCTGGTTGAAGATGTCGGCATTGGAGCCGAAGGTGCCGCCGCCGGTGTCGGTTATCGTGGCCGTCATGCTGCCGGTGGTAAAATAGCCGTTGCTGCCGGACTCAACGCGAAACCCCCAGCCGCTGCCGTTCAAGGTGCCGGTGGTATGGGGCGGTGAAGAGTTGACGGTCAAACTGCCCTGGTACGCCTGGGTGACAATCTGCCCGCTGCTGTCCGACGTCTGGACCCACACCCCCCCGGTGACGTTGTTGGTGCCGGTGGGATTGCCGAGCACTTGCGCGAAGGTCGCCGCCGGGGTGGTTGACGTGGCCGGGACGACGGTCACCGGCCCGCCGGTAGTGTCGGTGCCGCCATTCGTAGTGCTGACATTGATCATGACCCCGGTGCGCGCGCCCGCGGCATCCGGCGGCCCCAATACCCCCCGGGATTCGATGGTGATGTCGTGGGAGTCGGAAGAAGAGAAGGTGTTGGCATTGGTCGCCACATTGTTGACCGAGAAGCCGGCCCGGAAGCTGCTGGTGATGCCCGCTATGGTACGGGTTCCCGTCAAATCGTTTACATTGCTGTTGACTTGTTGATTGCCCGCCAGATTGGCCTCCGAGGCCACCTGGCCGCTGGAGGTCTGGGTGAAGTAGGTCCCGGGAGTCTGGGTGCTGGTGCCGGTGCCGGTGGCTCCGCCGCTTACGGTGTCGGTCCAGACATAGGTCATTGCACCCGAGGGGAGAAGAGTGACGGTGCCCGTGCGGTTAATGGTGCTGCCGAGGGAGGTGGTCCCGGTATAGGTCATGGTGCCATTCAGGGTTTGCCCGAGGATGCCGGTGACGGTGCCGGTGGCGGTGCCCACCGAGGTGCCGGCGGATAAACCCTGAAAAAAGTTGGTCTGACCCGAGGGAGCAGTGCGGGTGGCTTCGGTGGTGCCATAAAAATAGCCGTCATAGACGCCGGTACGCTGGCCATAGCTATAGGCGACCAGTTTGGCCTGATCGTAAGGGGCATTGGCCATTTGCAGCCAGGCGGCATAATACTGCTGGGTAAAGTTGAAGGTGGAGGACGTCGGCGTCACCGGGGGCGGAACCGTAACGGTGTTCAGGATTGCCAGGGTCGTGTTCCCGGTCCCAGCGATCAAGCCCAGGGTGGTACCGGCCGGGACCGTACTGGAGGTTCCAGCCGTGCCGGCGCCACCGTCCATGGGTCCAGGGTTGCCGCCCCCGGCCCCCGAGGTGCCGCCGGTATTCCGCTTGCCGAACAGACCGCTGGCCATCTGGTTCATAAAAAGATGTTGGTCTTGGGGAGAGATGGGCATGGGCATGGTGGGGAGAAAGCCGCGCTGCACCATGGTGCTTTGCATATTTCCCAGGTCGACAAACGAACCGGGGGAGAAGAATGAGCGGTTGGCGTCATGCTGAAAGGCGATGGTGCGGGCCCGCTTTAACCAGGCCCCGAGCTCGGGGAAGATACTCCCTACCCGGGTGCGGCCCTCGAAATTCAAGATGGTGGAACTGTTGGGCTGGAGACGGATGCCGAAATCCGTGCCTCTCACCCCCGTAACCGCGGTGTGGGTTTTAATGACGAAATCCGGCTCTTCCACCTTGAAGATCTTGTTGACCAGCACGTGGGCCAGGCCCTGGAAAAGTTCCAGCACGGCCCGGCGCTTCCCCAGGGCCGGATCGAACCGATAGTCATCGATGGCCAGGCGGGTCTCCGGGGCGAGCGTGATGATGCTGTTGTCCATGAAGGTAATCTGGGCCTTGGACAGGGACTTGCTGCGCACCACGTCGCCGGTCTCCACGGAGTCGCCGACTTTCAGCCCGACAGCCGGAGGACTACCCCCTTTCAAGAGGTCCACCCGCCCATCGACCTGGGTGAGGCGGCCCACCACCGCCGCCGCCGCCCCGTGCCCCATCGGTCCCCACGCCAGCACCAACGCCATCACCACGAACAGCATCCGCATCTCGCCACTCCCTTTAGATCAGGTTTACCCCAGCTATTTGCCCAAATTAAAAATTGCTGGCTTTAAAGTTAGAAACATAATAAATTTTAAATAATAATGATTTAATAGAGTTAGGGCATGCCAAGCTAAGCCATAGTTCAATGTCATCATACAACATTTTTAGAATCATTTAAAATATTTTTCTGATTAAATAATTTTTTATTAGGAAATGATACCCATCCGGGAAAAAACCCGGCAGGGGCAGGCCGGTCGATGGGGGACAGGAAATTACTCTACGGAATCTCCGGGGTGGCGAAGGGGTCAAAGGGGTTGGTGCGCAGGGCCAGTTCCTTCGTCAGATGGAAGACCGCCAGCAGCAGGTTGGAAAAGGAGTCGTGGACGCCTGTGCCACTAACCTTATGGGATTGGGGGTGGGGGCGTGGGGGAGTTTTTCGTAGGCGTAAGGGCTTCGGCCCTTAACTCCCTCCCCCGCCCATCATTCCTTCTTCTCTCCGGCGCAGACCCCGCAGCGGCTGCACACGGCCGGGCGGCAGGGCGGAGTTTCCCGGCCTTCCAGGGCCCGCTGGTATTCCTCCCAGAGGTAGTCTTTTTTGAGGCCGTGGTCGATGAAGTCCCAGGGGAAGAGTTCGTCCGGGCGGCGTTCCCGCCGGGTGAAGAAGTCCGGGTTGAGGGGGTTTTCGGTAAGGGCCCGGTTCCAGCCTCGGGCCTGGGCCGCGACGAGGATGTCGCCCACCCGGCGGTCTCCCCGGGCCAGCAAGGCCTGGACGTAGGCCCACTTGGGGAGGTCGGTGTGCACCCTTACCGTTCTTCTCCCGTGGAACTCCCGGGCCACCAGCTTCAGGCGCTTTTTCAGCTCCGGCACGTCCATAAACGGCACCCACTGGAAGGGGGTAAAGGGCTTGGGCACGAAGGACGACAGGCTCAGGGTGATGAGGCCCAGGTGTTTTTTCCCCTGGCTGGCCTTGACCACCGCGTGTTCGAGATATTTCACCAGGCGGGGGATCTCGGTCACGTCGTCCACGGTCTCGGTGGGCAGACCCACCATGAAGTAGAGGCGGAGTTGGGGGATGCCGGCTTCACTCAGGGCCACCGCGGCTTGGGCCAGGTCGTCCCGGGAGAGGCCCTTATTCAAGACCCGGCGCAGGCGGTCGCTGCCGGCCTCCGGGGCCAGGGCCACGCTGCGCACGCCCCCCTGGGCCAAGAGGTGAAAGAGTTCGGCGTCGGCGGAGTCGGCCCGGAGCGAACTGATGCCGAGGGTTCCCCCCGCGTCCAGGATTTTGCGGCACAGGTCCTTGATGGCGGGGTGATCGCTGACCGCGGCGCCCACCAGGCCGATCTTGCGCTGCGCCATCACGCCCCGGGCCGCCTGGGTCCACAATTCTTCCAGGGGGCGTTCCCGGGGCGGGCGATAGACAAACCCGGCGGCGCAGAAGCGGCAGCCCCGGGAGCAGCCCCGGCCGGTCTCCACCAGGAACATCTCGCCCCACTCGCTCTGGGGGGCCATCAGGTGGCTGTGGGTAGGGTAGGGGGCCAGCTCCGGCAGGTGGGGGGCCACCACCCGGTCGGGATAGCCGGGAGCGGCTTGGAAGGCCGCCAGGGTGCCGTCGGGGTGATAGCGGGGCGTGTATCCCGCGGGCACATAGGCGCCGGGCACGGCGCGGGCCAGGTCCCGGAGCAGGGCGGCCCGGTCCGGGGAGGGCGCGCCGGCGGCCAGAAACTCGAAGAAGGGCACGGCCCCGGCTTCCCCTTCCCCCAGGAAAAAGGCATCCACAAAAGGAGATAACGGCTCAGGGTTGAGGAAGGTGGCCACTCCGCCCGCCAGAACCAGGGGGTCGCCGGGCCCCCGGTCGGCGGCGCGCCGCGGGATGCCGGCCCCGGCCAGGAGTTGGAGCACGTATGGATAGTCGGCCTCAAAGGAGATGGAGAAGGCCACCGCGGCGAAGTCCGTCAGGGGCCGTTGGGACTCCAGGGTGAGGATGGGGGTGCGGGTGCGGCGGTGCTCCTCCCATTCCTCGGGGGTGGGTAAGAAGGCCCGTTCGCACACCAGGCCGGGCTGGGCGTTGAGCAGGTGGTAAATGGCCTGGAAGCCCAGGTTGCCCATGGCCACGGGATAAATCTGGGGGTAGACCAGGGCCACGGGAAAGCGGGCGCCCCATTCCCGCACCACCGCGCCTTTTTCCTGGGATAGGAGGTGTTTTAAGCGGGCTTTGATTTTGGCGGACATGGGTTTTAGCCAGGGGTGGTGGGCAGTGCCCACCCTACATTATTAATTCATTAAGGTGACCAAGCAGAGCTTGGGCAGAAATTTGCGTTCCCAAGCTGGAGCTTGGGAACGAGGATTAATACGCGCCCCTGAAAAAAGGCGGGGCGTGATAAATCACGCCCCCACAGAAAACAGAAAACTGAAAACAGAAAACCGTCTTTAATCCGCCTTCCGCAGGAACGGCGGGGTGTCCAGTTCGTTTTCCTCGTACGCCAGGTCGGGATGCACGATGAATTTCTTGGCGGCCACCACGCCGAGGGGTTGTTTCTTGGCGTCGTGGCGGGCTTCCGCCGCCCGGCTTTGGGGTTCGTGGGTCCGCAAAATCGTGGGAATTTCCAGGTCTTCCGGCTGGGAGGGCGCTCCCTGGGACCAGGCGGCCCGTTCCGCTTCCGCCCGCTTGCCGATGCCGGTGGCGATGACCGTCACCCGGATCTCTTCCACCAGGCTTTCGTCCCAGACCAGGCCCCACTTGATGATGGCCTCTTCGTGGGCCTCTTCCTGGATGATGCCGCAGATCTCTTTCAATTCTTCCATGGAGATGTCGGGTGCGGAGGTGATATTGATGAGAATGCCCCGGGCGCCGCGGATGGAGATGTCTTCCAGGAGGGGGCTGGAGATGGCCTTGTGGGCGGCGTCGGAGGCCCGGTTGCCGCCGTTGGCGATGCCGGTGCCCATGAGGGCCATGCCCCGTTCTTTCATGACCGTGCGCACGTCGGCGAAATCCACGTTGATAAACCCGGGCACCATGATCAGGTCGGAAATCCCCCGCACGGCAAAGCCCAGGACTTCGTTGGCCATGCCAAAGACGTCCTTGATCCGGGAGTTCTTGGAGCTCAGGGAAAAGAGGCGGTCGTTGGGAATGGTGATGATGGTGTCCACCACCTTGCGCAGCTCCTCGATGCCGTTGTCGGCGAGGCGCCGCTTCATCCGGCCTTCGAATTCGAAGGGCTTGCTCACCACGGCCACCGTCAGGGCCCCCAGGTCCCGGCTGAGTTCGGCCACCACCGGCGAGCCGCCGGTGCCGGTGCCGCCGCCCATGCCCGCGGCAATGAACACCATGTCGGCCCCCTGGATCACCTGCTTGAGGCGTTCGGCTTCCTCGAGGGCGGCGTTTTTGCCCACTTCGGGATCGCCGCCGGCCCCCAGGCCCCGGGTGACATTGGGACCCAACTGGATCTTGACGGGGGCCAGGCTCCGCTCCAGGGCCTGAGCGTCCGTGTTGGCGGCGATGAAATCCACCCCCACCATCTGGGAAGCGATCATGTCATTGATGGCGTTGCCGCCGGCTCCGCCGACTCCTAAGACCTTGATTTTTGCGGACAATTCATTTGGGACTAATTGTATTTTCATAGGGCACCCCCCCTTAAAATCATCATAGCACGTTTCGGCAATTCATACCACTTCGCGGAACCATTTTTTGACCCTGGACAGGAAGCCCCCACGACTGGGGCGTCCGTGCCAGCGGCTGCCGCCGGACCAGCGGTCAGGCGCCCGCTGGGCCTTTTGCTGGGACCGGAAACCGTACAGCACCAGTCCCACTCCGGTGGCGTAGGAAGGGTCGTGGATCACGTCGATGAGGCCGCTGACCCCCATGGGATAGCCGATGCGGGTGTGCATGTTAAAGGTTTCGCCGGCCAACTCCGGCAGGCCCTCCACCAGGGCGGTGCCGCCCACCAGGACGGCGCCGGAGTGCAGGGGATGGCTGAACCGGGCCCGCTGCACCTCTTTGGCCAGCAGATTCAAAATTTCCGCCACCCGCATATGGACGATTTCCGCCAGGCGGCCGCGGGGCATGGTCTGGCTTTCCCGGCCGGTGAGGCCCGGAACCTCGATGAGTTCATCCGGGTCCGTCAAGGCATTGAGGCAGGCGGCGTAATGTTTCTTGAGTTCCTCGGCATTATTCAGTGAGGTGGGCAATCCCACGGCAATGTCGTTGGTCAGGTTGTTGCCCCCCACCGGCAGGACAAAATTATGGCGCAGGGCGTTTTCGACAAAGATGGCCAGATCGGTGGTGCCGCCGCCGAAATCGACGAGGGCCACTCCCAGTTCCTTCTCTTCGTCGGTGAGGACGGCTTCGCCCGCGGCCAGGCTTTGCAAGGCGATGCCGTTCACTTCCAGGCCGGCCCGGTTAGCGCACTTGAGGATGTTGTTGAGGGAGGTCACGGCCCCGGTGACGATATGGACCTTGCACTCCAGCCGCACCCCGTGGATGCCCACCGGGTCCTTGATGCCATCTTGCCCGTCGATCAAAAAGTCCTGGACCAGGGTATGGATGACTTCCCGGTCGGAGGGGATGGCCACGGTACGGGCGGTGTCGATGACCCGCTCCATGTCCGCGGGCGACACCTCCCGGTCTTTGATGGCAATGATCCCCTGGCTGGTGATGACCTTGGTCTGGCCGCCGCCGACCCCGGCGTAAACCGACCGGATCTCGCAGCCGGCCATGGTTTCGGCTTCTTCCACGGCCCGGCGGATGGCCCGGACGGTATTTTCAATATTTACCACCACCCCTTTACGCAGGCCGCCGGCGGTGGGCGCCGAGCCCAGTCCCACGATATCCACCTGCTGGTCCCGCACTTCACCCACTACGGCGCAAATCTTGGTGGTGCCGATGTCCAAACCGACGATAAGGTCTTGAGGCACGGTTCTATCCTATGGGTTTTCTTCCGCCCCCTTCAGGGTGACCAGCGCCCTGCGGGGATAGTTGAGGTTGATGCGCCCAATTTTGGCCAATAAGCCCTGGCGCACTAATATGGGCCATAACTGAGCGAATTTCCGCAGTTTTTCCGAATAGTCTTTGAACCCCAGATCCAGGGCGGCCCCCAGCCCGTTGGCATAGAGGGTGAAGCCCCGTTCCAGGTCCACGTGCACCTCGGAGATGTTCTCCAGGTTGAGGGGGGGCGGCGTCTTTTTCAGCACGTCCAGTAATTGAAAGGCCTGGGCCACCACTTCGGGCAAGGCCCCGGCCACCGGCTGGAACTGCTCCGGCTTTAAGCCCGTAATGACCGGGAAATTATGCGGATCCCCGGGGGACAGGGGTTTATAGACCGTCCCCTGCCGATCCACATAGTATAAATCTTCGCCCACCTGGACCAAGGCTATGGGGTCCCGTTCCTGAATCCGGATATGGATGCGGTGGGGCCACTTCCTGGATAATTCGGCCTTGGCGATCCAGGGATGGGCCATCAGGGCCCGTTCCACCTGCCCCGGCCGGATGGCCAGAAGGCTGGTCCCGGGACCCAGCCGGGCCTGTTGGAGCACCACGCTGCGGGACAGATGCTTCGCTCCCTCAATTTCGATATCGTTGATATCTTTAATGCAAAACACGGAACAGGTCAAGAGTTGATGGTAACCCACCAACAAACCCAGGCAGAGACCGGCCAGGATCACCACCCCGAAGAGGCCGACCAGGGCCCGGACCCAGGTCTTTCGGGAGTTCCCCTTCAAGCGATTGCGGCGGTAGTTATTCTGGGAGCGCCCCCGGGGAACAATGCTCGTCTTGCGCACCGGGCGCTGGGGGGCGAGGCGGGAGGCATGCCGCACCGGGCTGTTTTTCATGTGCGCCCCAACTCCGTAACCGCCGCCTGGTTGCGCAGGCGGGCCAGGAGCTCCTCCCCGGTTTTCCAGATATCCCCGGCCCCCAGGGTAAGGACCATATCTCCGGCGTTGAGGTGACGCAGAATGGAGTCGGCAATCGCCGCTTGTTCTTCAATAAAATGGACCCGGGGGTGGCCGCGGCGGCGGATGCCTTCGTACACCGAGCGGCCGGAGAGGCCGTCCGGGCGGCTCTCCCCCGCCCCGTAGATTTCGGTGATAAAGACCATGCCGGCCTGATCGAACACGGGAAAAAATTCCGTCAGCAACGCCCGGGTGCGGCTGTAGCGATGGGGCTGGAAGGCCACCACCAGGCGGCGCTCCGGAAAGGCCTGGGCCAGGCCCTTGAGGGTGGAGCGGATCTCCGTGGGGTGATGCCCGTAATCATCCATCACCAGGATGCCCCGGGCCTCCCCCTTGACCTGGCAGCGGCGGTTGATCTGGCCCAGGTGGCTGAGCCCCTGCTGCCAGGCGGGGAAGTCCAGTCCCAGCAGGCTTCCCACCGCGCAGGCGGCCATGGCGTTGAGGACATAGTGCGACCCCGCCAGTGGCAGGGTCACGGTTCCCAGGCCCCGCCCCCGGTGCCACAGGCGGAAGCGGTAGCCCACCCCCTGGGGCGAGAGGTCCGTGGCGTAAAAATCCGCCCGCCCCGGCGTTAAGGAATAGGTGAGCAGCTCATGGGGGCAGCCTTTCAGGACCGGCGCCAGGTGAGGGTCGTCGGCCCAGGCCACGATGCGGGCCCCCGTCGGCAGCCGGCTCAAGTAGCCGGCAAAGGTTTCCTGAATATGGGCCAGGTCCCGGTAAAAATCCAGGTGCTCCCGGTCCAGGTTGGTGATGACGCTGATTTGGGGGGAGAGATACGTGAAGGAGGCGTCGGACTCGTCGGCTTCGGCCACGAAATACCCGCCCCGCCCCAAGACGGCGTTGGACCCCAGACAGTCCCAGACGGCCCCCACCACCACGGTGGGGTCGAGACCCCCGGCCCGGAGGATGGCTCCGGTCATGGCGGTGGTGGAGGTCTTGCCGTGGGCCCCAGTGACCGCCACCTGGAAATGCCCCTCCATGAGGCGGGCCAGGAGTTCCCCCCGGCGCAGGACCGTGAGGCCCCGGGCCCGGGCCGCGGCGAGCTCGGGGTTGTCCTCTTTCACCGCGGTGGAATGGACCACGATGGCGGCGTCGGTGAGGTTCTCGGCCCGATGGCCCAGAGAGACGCGCACCCCCAGGGTCTGAAGGCGGCGGGTGATGGCGCCCTCGGCTAAATCGGAGCCGCTGACGCGGTGGCCCTGGCGCACCAACAGCTCCGCCAGGCCGCTCATGCCGATGCCGCCGACGCCGATGAAGTGGTAGGATGTGTTAGAAGTTAATGTTGTTGACACCATCTGATGATCCGTATCGATTTAGAAGCCGTATTCAATAGGTGCGCAGTGCACATCCTAAATTACTTTGTTATTTCCCCATAAGCCGCAAGACCAGATTTTTCGAAAAGCTCTGCCCAATGACGGAGAATATCTGCAATTTTCCAATTACGTTTACATTTGTTGCAAGCATAGAAATAATTTTTATTATCGAGTTTTTCGACCGAAAGATCAGATTCACAAAAATCACATAACAGATCGGGAAGATTCTCGGGGCTAACGTAGTCTGGTTTACCGCATTGCAGACAATTTTGAGAGATAAAGCCACCTTCGCGACTTTGCACCAGCAATGCTTTGTAACTACAGCATTTTGACGGCTTCTTGCTGTATAGAAAACGTTTGCTTCGCATGACCTTTCACACCTCGAACCCATGTAAGGTTGGCACTGCCAGCATCATATTATTCCCTAATATTATATTCAGCATCTTGTTTGTTTATGATCTTTTCTTAAATTTGTCTGATTGCGTTTAGCTATTTCCGTCCGATTTATTGGCAAGTTCTTTAATAGGTTCTATGATGGGGTTTCCAAAATTTTTCAATTTATCTGCTGAGTTAAGGGCTCTTTCGTGAGCCGAGGCCTGGAGATCACTGTTGAGGCGGATTGAGAGCTGGGAAGCGGATTCTGAATCCATTGCCGCCAAAGTAAATGCATGTAAGAGAGGATTGTTCATATTATTGAGTAAATCATTTTCTTCTAGGATATCCTCATCCAAGTATATTGCGAGTAGAGCAACAGCGGTTCGATTTGCTTCATAAGCATTAGCGCTATAGAGCTTTTCGCCAAGTAATCCCCACTTTGACTTTTTCACCATAACTCCAGTTCGCGCTACGCTAATCCAGATGGGTTCCCCATTATCAAGGTCAACTCTAGACCAGCAAACAAACTTCCCATCCTTAAACTTTACTAGCTTGGCCATAATAAGGAACCGATTTAGTAAACGCAGTATGTAGTATGTAGGGTGGGCATTGCCCACCAATTCCTTAAAAAAATTATTCCCCAAAATCCTGATCAAATTTAAGCTCGATATTTTCCCCCCAATTAATCGGGTAAAGGTTCCGGCTGACAAATTCATGGAAGCTGGAATTTTGCCACTCCCCCGGCGATTTCACCAATCCATGCTTCACCGGGTTGAAATGAATGTAATCCAGGTGCACCTGCAAATCCCTCTCATCTTTAATCTGGTGCTCCCAAAACCGCCGCTGCCAAATGGTGCTTTCCCGGTGGCGGATTTTGGAGCCGGTGAGCAGGGCGGACCTCCCCGACTCTTGGGATATCGCCTTGGTAAATTTTGCTTTGATCAACCCCCAGCGTTTGGAATAATCCGCCTCATCGGGCGGTAAGGTCCAGAGACAATGTAGGTGGTCGGGCATGAAAACCCAGGCATCAAGGGTAAATGGATAGTCTTTCTGGACCTCGCTGATAATGTTGCTCAAGATTTCAAAATTTTCATGGTCTTTAAATAATCTCCTTCTTTGAAAGGTTACCGCTGTAAAGAAAAAGGTGCCGCCTGGCCTCCTGGATCTCAGGTAAGTGGACATTTTTCAAAAGGAATTATGGTGGGCAGTGCCCACCCTACATAAGATTCTATTCCCCCAACAATTCCATTCATGTCAATGTCAATGCAGGCGGGCAGTGCCCGCCCTTTTTAAGTCTTTATCAACTCTAAACACCCCGCCACGATTTCTTTCGCCGCGTCCGGCCGGGCCAGGGTGCGGCTGGCGGCTTCCATCCGCGCCAGATGTTCGGGTTCGGTGAGGAATTGGTTTATCTTATCAGCGAAAAGGGCTCCGGTAAAATCTTTATTGAGAATTATCTCCGCGGCCCCGGCCGAAGCTAAGAACCGGGCGTTAAACTCCTGATGATTATTGGCCGCGAAGGGGTAGGGCACCAGCAGCGCCGCCCGGCCCACCGCGGTGAGCTCCGCCAGGGTGGAGGCCCCGGCCCGGCACACCACCAGGTGGGCCCGGCGCATCCAGGCCGCCACCTCGGGGGTGAAGGCCGCCACCTCCGCGCTGAAGTCGTGCTCCCGGTAGCCCGCGGCCACGGCCGTAAGATCAGCGTCGCCGGGAAGATGCAAGAAATGCAAGAGGTCTCTTAAGTCCGTCAGTAACGGCAACCCGGCCAGCACCTCCATGTTGAGGTGGTGGGCCCCCTGGCTGCCGCCGGTGATCATGACCGTGAACGGCGATGCCGCCCTCGGCTCCCCGGGGTCGAAAAATTCCGGCCGGATGGGGTTGCCGGTCCACCGGCAGCGCCCCGGCGGGAAATAGTCCCGGCTGGCGGGAAAGGACACGAAGATTTTCCGGGCCAGCCGGGACAAATAGCGGTTGGTGGCCCCGGGAATGGCGTTCTGTTCATGAAGCGCCAGGGGAGTGCCCAGAAGCCAGGCGGCCACCCCCACGGGCCCGGAGGCATGCCCGCCCATACCCAGCACCAGGTGAGGCTTGAGGGCCTTAAGCCGGGTCCGGGCCGCCAGCACGGCCCCCGGCAGCCCCAGGAGGGTGCGACCCCGGCTCAACAGCCCCTCGCCTTGCAAGGCCCGGGCCGCCACCACCTCCCAGGCGAAGCCGTAGCGCTCCAGAATCTGGGTGGTCACCGCTTTGGGCGTGGTGAGGAAGGTGACCGCGGCCGCGTGCCGTTGCTGGAACTCCTGGGCCACGGCGATCCCGGGGAACAGGTGGCCGCCGGTGCCGCCCGCGGCGATTACCACCCTGAGATCCTTGGGGTCCCCCATCCTCCTTCCCTCCGGCAGGCGCCCGCCCCCTTATCGCCTTTACCAAAAATTCCTTTAGATTGCTGGTTTTTAAATCCCCCTAAATCCCCCTTTTTCAAAGGGGGACTTTTAAAGGAATGCCGCTAAGTTCCCCCCTTTGGAAAAGGGGGGATTTAGGTTCTTGGACCATGTGCCATAAAGGGAAAAACTTTTGGCTATTGCTCTACCTTAACCCTTCTCCCGCACGGGAGAGCGGGAATAAAAGAAAAATCCTTTCATTCCGCCATGCACGCTTAATTTCTCGGCGCCACCGATGCCTTGGCGGCTTGGGGCGCTTGGACCGGCGCCCCCAGGGGAAACTTCACCTGGCGGCTGATATTCAACAGGATGCCCACCGCCAGCAGATTGACCAGCAGCCCCGAGCCCCCGTAGCTGAGGAAGGGCAGGGACAGACCCTTGGTAGGCAGGGCGCCGCTCACCACCCCCATGTTGATGAGGGCCGGCAGGCCGATCATCAGGGTTAAGCCCAGGGCCAGAAACGAGCCGAAGCTGTCCGGGGCCTTGAGGCTCAGGCGCAGACCCCGGCAGATCACAATGGTGAATAAACACAGCACCAGCAGGAATCCCCAGAAGCCCATTTCTTCGCTGAAAATAGCCAGGATAAAGTCGGTATGGCAGTCCGGCAGGTAAAAGAGCTTGGCCCGGCTCTGTCCGGGACCCAGGCCCCACAGTCCCCCCGAACCGATGGCGAGCAAGGCCTGCTTGAGCTGGTAGCCCACGTCCTGGCCGTGTTTCCAGGGATCCAGAAAGGAGAGCACCCGGGCAAACTTTTTCGGGTCCCGGAGCACCATCATGACCCCCAAAGGGACGCAGGCGCTCAGAGTCAGGAAGATATGCGTCAGCCGGGTGCCTCCCACGAAGAGCATGATGAAGACAATGCCCGCCAGGGTGACGGAAGTGCCGAAGTCCGGTTCCTTGAGGATCAGGGCGATGAGCAGGCCGGCCACCACCATGTGGGGCAGGAAGCCGATGGCGAAATACTTCATCTTTTCCTGCTTGCGGGCCAGAGAATAGGCCATAAATATGACCATGGCCAGTTTGGCGAACTCCGAAGGCTGCAGGGTAAACGGTCCCAGACGCAGCCAGCGGGCCGCGCCCCGGACTTTGCCGCCGATGCCCGGGACAAAGACCAGGACCAGGGTGATGAGGGAGAGGGCCAGGATGTGATAGACCCAGCGCTTGTAGTGGTGGTAGTCGATGGCGCGGCCCAGGAAGAGGGCTCCCAACCCCAGGAGAGCATAGACTCCCTGGCGCTTGATAAAAAAATAGGCGTCATTGTATTGGGATTGCGCCATGACGGTACTGGAGATGAAAACCATGGCCATCCCCAGGGCCATCAGAGAGTAGGCGGTGATCTGGAGAATCTGGTCGTAATGCACCGACGGTGCTGCCTGAGCCTTAGCCTCCTTGGGCATGCTGAAGCTCCCTCACCAACGTTTGGAAGATTTGGCCGCGATGGGCATAGTCCCGGTACATGTCAAAACTGGCGCAGGCCGGCGACAGCAGGACCACGTCCCCGGCCCGGGCCAGGTTCCAGGCCTGGGTCACGGCCGCGGCCATGTCGTCGGCCAGGTACATGGGGGCCAGCCCGTGCCAGATCCGGGCCAGGCGCTCCCGGGTTTCCCCCAGGAGGACCAGGGCTTTGACCCGGGCGCCGATCAGGTCGTTCAACAGGGTGAAATCGCTGTCTTTGTCCCGGCCGCCGGCAATGAGGATCACCGGCCGGTCAAAGTGGGCCAGGGAGCGGGCCACCGCCCCCACGTTGGTGCCCTTGGAGTCGTCGTAAAAGGCCACCCCGCCGATATCGGCCACCCATTCCAGGCGGTGGGGCAGGCCGGAAAAATGCGCCAGCACCTCCCGGCAGGCGAAGGCGTCGGCCCCGGCATCCAGGGCCAGGAGCAGGGCCGCCATGATGTTTTCCAGGTTATGCCGCCCGGCCAAACGGATGTGCTCCAGGGGGAACTGCTCCGCCGCGCCGGTCGCCAGCCTGACCTTAAGGGCGCCGTTACTCAGCCAGGCCCCGGTCGTCAGGGGCCGTTCCGCCGAAAAATAGTAGACCCGGCTCCCACCCCGGTCCAGGGCCGCCACCCGCGGGTCGTCGGCGTTCAGCACCATGAGGTCGCCCGCCCCCTGGCGCCGGAACAAGCCGGCCTTGGAGGCGATATAGGCGTCGTAGCCGGAGTAGCGGTCCAGGTGGTCCGGGGTGATGTTCAGGAGCGCCGCGGCCTGGGGATGGAAGTGCGGCGCGGTATCCAACTGGAAACTGCTTACCTCCAACACCAGGCAGTCGGCCTCTTCCTGGCGGACCAACAGGTCCACCACGGGGGTGCCGATGTTGCCGCCCACCAGGGGTTTTTTCCCCGACGCCAGGAGCAGTTCCCCCAGCAGGGCGGTGGTGGTGGTCTTGCCGTTGGTGCCGCTCACCGCCACCAGCGGCCGCCAGATAAAGGGGGAGGCCACTTCCAGTTCGCCCACCACCGGCAGGCCCGCCTCCCGGGCCGCCACCAGCCAGGGGAGTTCCGGCGGCACCCCGGGGGACAGCACGATGGCCTCGAAGCCCTGCCAGTGGGGCCGCTCCACCCCCAGGTGCTCCGTCACCCCCAGACCCCGGATATCCCGGCGTTGGTCCGCCAGGGCCTCGGGGGGCGCCTGGTCCGTGACCGTCAGCCGGGCTCCGGTCCCGGCCAGGAACCGGCACAGGGCTACGCCGGTGCGGGCCAGGCCGACTACTAAAATTTTCTGATTAACAAAGTCCATTGATTGTCAGCGCCACCAATGTGCTTGGGGCTCAGGGGCGAAGAGGCGAAGAGGTGAAAAGGGGAAAAGGAAAAAACCAAAGCTTAAAAAATTGCTCTGAAACAATCCCTTTCGCCCTTCAGTTATATAGGGTGCGCACCGCGCCCCAGCCTGATCCCTGGCCCCTATTTCTCCACCGCTTGGCGGCTTTCCCCCGCAGGGGCACGGAGAGCCGTGCCCCGCGCGGGAAAGGTTGGGTGCGGGTCTTAAAGCCCGCAATCACGAAAATTGAACGGTGGTAACGGTTCCCCATGATCCCCCACACCCCGCGCCACCTATTGGCGAAGGGGTAACTACCGCAGCTTCAACGCGCTTAAAGACACCAGCCCCAGAATGATGGCAATAATCCAAAAGCGCACGATGATCTTGGGTTCGGGCCAGCCCTTCAGTTCGAAATGGTGGTGCAACGGCGCCATGCGAAAGATGCGACGGCCGTTACTGACCTTGAAAAAGCTCACCTGGAGAATGACGGACAGGGCTTCCACTACGAAGAGGCCGCCCACGACGGCCAAAAGGAGTTCCTGCTTGGTGGCCAGGGCGACGGTGCCCAAAACCCCGCCCAGGGCCAGGGCCCCCACGTCCCCCATGAACACCTGGGCCGGGTAGGCGTTATACCACAGGAAACCCACCCCGGCGCCCACCATGGCCCCCAGAAAGATGGAGAGCTCTCCCACCCCCCGGACATAGGGGATTTGCAGATAGGTGGCGATCTTGATGTTGCCCGCCAGGTAGCAAAAGATCATGTAGAAGGCGGCGGCGATGGTCACCGGCCCGATGGCCAGGCCATCCAGGCCGTCGGTGAGGTTCACGGCGTTGGCGGTCCCCACGATGACAAAGACCGCAAAGGGGATGAAGAAGAGTCCCAGATTCGGCTGGAGCTGCTTGAAAAAGGGGATCGTCAGGGTGGTATCGAAGGCGGGATTGACGTAGAACCAGACGGCCGGCACCAGGGCCACCACGGTTTGAGACACCAGCTTGGCCCGGCCGCTTAAGCCCTGGTTATGCCTTTTGACCACCTTGAGGTAGTCGTCAAAAAAACCGATGAGGCCGAAGCCCAGGGTCACCAGGAGTAGCAGCCAGATGTAAGGGTTATTCAGCTCCGCCCACAGGAGGGTGGCGACCAGGGTGGCGAAAATAATCATCAGCCCCCCCATGGTGGGGGTGCCGTTCTTGGCGTAATGGGACTGGGGCCCGTCTTCCCGCACCGTTTGGCCGATTTGCAGTTGCTTGAGCTTGCGGATGAACCAGCGCCCTACCACCAGGGAGATAATCAGGGCGGTGAGGATGGCGAAGATGGTCCGGAAGGTAATATACCGGAAGACGTTGAACCCGCCGAAGACCGACTTTAACGGATAGAGCAGATGATACAGCAATGCAGCCGTTCCCCCTTCGCCAATGCCCTCTCAATCCCCACCAGGGGACGGGCATTATCCTATCAACCGGTGAATCCCGAAGGCGCGCCCGCCCACGTCAGTGGGCCGGTCTCCCCTCGAGCAGATCGATGAGCCCTTCCATGTGCATGCTGCGGGAGCCTTTTACCAGGAGCCAGTCCCCCGGCGCCAGGAGTTCCTGTAAAATCCGGGCGCCCTCGGCCCGGGACTCCACCGGAAAGATGCGGTCCGGAGCAAGGCCCGCCTCCCGGGCCCCGTCGGCTACCGCCTCGCGCAGGTTGCCATAAATCACGAGAATATCCAGCCCCAAGTGGGCGGCCCGCCGGCCCAACTCCCGGTGTTCGCTGGCGGCGCCGCCGCCCAACTCCAGCATGTCTCCCAAGGCCGCGGCGGTCCGGCCCTGGTCCCGGAGTTCCATGAGGGTGGACAGGGCCATGGCCATGGAGCCGGGATTGGCGTTGTAGCAATCATTGAGGAGATGCACCCCGGAGCCCAGGGTGACCACCTGGGAGCGCCGGTGGATGGCACGAAACCCGCCCAGAGCGGCGGCGGTGGCCTCCGGCGCCAGCCCGAGTACGAGGCCCACCGCGGTGGCGGCCAGGGCATTATAGAGCATATGCAGGCCCGGGGCGGGCAGGATCAGGGGCCAATTCTGCCCGGCAAGGGACAGGCGGGCGGCCTGGCCGTCCCGTCCCCGGTTCTGGCGCTCCCGGGCCCGGAGGTCGGCCCCGGCGTTCAGGCCGAAACCCAGCCTGGGCCCGCGAAAATTCTGGGCCAGGCAGGCCACCCAGGGGTCATCGGCGTTGTAAATCAGGCGAGCGCCGTGGTTCAAGGCGCCGATGAGCTCCCCCTTGGCCCGGGCTACTCCGGCCACGTCCCCCACCCCTTCGGTGTGGGCCGGATGGACGTTAGTGAGCACGCCGATGGTGGGGGCGGCGATTTGGGTGAGCCGTTGAATCTCCCCGAAGGCGTTCATGCCCATCTCCACCACCGCGGCCTCGTGGCTGTCCTCCAACTCCAGGAGGGTGAGGGGCATGCCGATGAGGTTGTTCAGGTTCAGCCGGTTCTTGTGGACCTGGAAGGCCGAGGCCAGCACCGCAGCGATCATTTCTTTGGTGGTGGTCTTGCCGCAACTGCCGGTGATGCCCACCACCGGCACCCGGAAGCGGGCCCGCCAGGCCCGGGCCAGATCACCCAGGGCGGTGAGGGCGTCCCGGACGGCGATGACCGTTGTTTCCGGTGGCGCCGTCGGGGCGGGTTTTAAACCCGCCCCGACCTCGGCAGTCCTCAATATTTTTTCCTCAACTAAAACCCCCCGGGCGCCGCGGCGCAGTGCGCCGGGAATGAATTCGTGGCCGTCGTGGCGCTCCCCGGTGAGGGGGATGAAGAGGGCCCCGGTCTGGCAGGTGCGGGAGTCGGTGCTGACGCCGCAGAAGGTATCCCAGGCGCCCCGCTGCTTAAGGGCGCCGCCGGTGACGGCCAGGATCTCCGGGATGGTAAAGGTGGCGGTCATATCAGTCCATGGTTCCTATGCTAACCTCCCCCTTGATGGGGGAGAGTTAGGGTGGGGGTGGAAAAATCCCCCTCCCCCTACCCCCTCCCACCAGGGGAGGGGAAAAGAATTTCCTTCAAGGCCCAAGCCACTTCTTCGCGGTCGTCGAAGTGGCGGCGTTTATTACCCCAGATCTGGTAGTTTTCGTGGCCTTTGCCGGCCACCAGCACGGCCTCGCCGGGGCGGGCCAGAGACACGGCCAGGCGAATGGCCTCCCGGCGGTCCGGGACCACCAGGTAGCCCGCCTCACCCTGCCGCGCCGTCGCCTTGGTCAGGCGGGGCAAACCGCGGGCTGCCAGGCCCGGTTCGATCTCCCGGATAATGGCCAGGGGGTCTTCGGTGCGGGGATTGTCGCTGGTGACGATGACCAGTTGGGACTTCTCCGCCGCGGCCCGGGCCATGAGAGGGCGCTTGCTCCGGTCCCGGTCGCCGCCGCAGCCGAACACCGTGATCAGCCGGGAAAAATTCAGGGTCTGCAGGGCCGCCAGGGCCTGGGTAATGGCCGCCGGGGTATGGGCGTAGTCCACGAACACGCCGGGACCCCCGGGAGGGCCGAAGCGCTCCAGCCGGCCCGGGACGCCCTGCAGCGCGGCAATGCCCCGGGCGATGGTGGCGAGGTCAAGGCCCAGGCCCAGGGCCGTGGCGCCGGCCGCCAGGATATTGGCCAGATTGAAGGGCCCCACCAACGGGGAGATGATTTGCACTTCGCCCCTGGGGGTGGTGAGGAGGGCCTCCAGGCCGTCCTGGCGAAAGCGGTGAGTCAGGGGCCGCACCTGGCTTTCCGGATGGCAGCCATAGGTAAGGGTCGGCCCCCGGACCGCGTTCCGGAGTTCCAGGCCCCGGGGGTCGTCCAGGTTGAGGACCGCCAGCCCGCCGGAGCCGCAACCGTTGGCCAAAATTTCCAAAAAGAGCCGGGACTTGGCCGCAAAATACTCGTCCAGGTCACGATGGTAGTCCAGGTGGTCCTGAGACAGGTTGGTGAACACCCCGGCGGCAAAGGCGGCCCGGTCCACCCGCCGCAAATCCAGGGCGTGGGAGGAGACCTCCAAAAAGACGTGGCTGACGCCCCGGTCGCACATCTCCCGGAGGAGCCGCTGGAGGTCCAGGGACTCGGGGGTAGTCACCGGGGCCGGCCAGGTATCCGGGCCCACCCGGTAGTTCACCGTGCCCACCACTCCCACCTTGCAGCCGGCGGCGCTTAGAATGGCTTCCAGGAGATAGGTGGTGCTGGTCTTGCCGTTGGTGCCGGTGATCCCCACGAGGGTCAGCTCCCGGCTGGGGTGGTCATAGAACGCGGCGCTGATATGGGCCAGGGCCAGGCGCGCCTGGGGCACTTGCACCACCGTGACTCCCGGCGGCGGGACCAACTCCTCTTCGGTGACCACCACCCGGGCGCCCCGCGCCAGGCTGTCGGCCACGTAGAGGCGGCCGTCGGTGCGGTGGCCCTTAAGCGCCACAAAAAGCCCCCCGGGCACAACGTCCCGGGAATGATAGGCCACGCCGGCCACCGGCGCCGTCGGGTCGCCCAGCACCCGGCAGTCTGACAGACCGTCGAGGAGCTGTCTCAAGGTCTTGGAGGTCATCGCCACCGTAATTGCCCGCTCATACCCATGAGGAATGCCTGGGGAGACTCTCCCCTGATATCCCGGCTCTTCTTTTACTCCCCGCCGGGGATGGCAAAGCCGGGAAGCCCTGTATAATCAACCCAGAATAGTTATTACGTGAGATTGGTTATCATTCAGCAAATAAGGGCAGGCACTGAGGCCCACCCTTATCACAGCAATCAATGTGTGACTGGCATCTGGTATCAAGACTCACCGCCTGATGTATTAATCGTATATAAACTTCTAAATCATGGCAATAGCCAGTCCGGGCACCCTCAGGAACTGGACTGGAATTTCACCACACAGGTCGCCCCGGGAGCGAGGGCGGTGCCGGGCTCCGGCTCCTGACTGACGGCCAAACCGCTGCCTTCGAAGCGACAGCGCATTCCGGACCGATTCAGGATATTGAGCACCTGGCGGATGGTATACCCCGTAACATTCGGCATGACCTTCAACGGTCCCTGGGGAATCTCCAGCTTGGGGAGAGCCGGGGTCTGCGCTTGCGGCTTGCCCTCGGGGCACGTGGCCGCCGCCGCCGGCCTGGCCAGGATGGACGCCAGCACCGGGGCGTTCCGGTCTTTCGGCGGTTCCTTGGGGTAATAGCCCAAGATTCGCATGGATTGGGCGGCGATTTCCCGGAAGATCGGGGCCGCCACCACCCCGCCATAGATGGCCCCTTTGGGTTCTTCCACCGCCACGGCAATGGCCAGGACCGGGTGGTCGGCGGGAATCAAGCCGATAAACCAGGCGTTAAATTTGGAGTGGGAATAGGCCCGACCCACCAATTTCTGGGCCGTGCCGGTCTTGCCGGCCACGGTAAAGCCCGCGGGTGCCGCCTCCTTGGCGGTGCCGCCGGGCTGGGTCACCGTCTCCATGATCGCCAGGATCTGGTGGGCGGCCTGCTGGGAGAGTACCCGCCGCACCGGCCGGGGTGGATACTCCGCCACCTTTTTCCCCCGGGGGCTGTCGATCTCTTTCACCAGGTGAGGCTCCATGAGCACGCCGTCGTTGCCCATGGCCGCCAGGCCCATGATCATCTGCAACATGGTGACGGACACCCCCTGGCCGAAGGCCAGGGTGGCCCGGTCAATGGCAGAGCGGGCCCGCATCAGGTCTTTCACCAGGCCGGCGGCTTCCCCGGGAAAGAGGAGGCCCGAACGGCGGCCGAAGCCAAAATCATGGAGGCAATGGTCCAGCCGTTTGCTCCCCAGCCGGCCGGCGATCTTGGCGGCTCCGATATTGCTGGATTTCTGGATGACCTGTTGCACGGTCAGGACCCCGTAAGGATGGGCATCGTGGATCACCTCATTGGGACCCAGGTGCCAGATGCCGCTTTCACAGTTGAAGCGGTCCGTGGCCTTGACCGCCTGCACGTCCAGGGCCGAGGCCGCCACGTAGATCTTAAAGGTGGACCCCGGCTCCAGGCAATCCGTCACCAGGCGGTTACGCCGGGCGGCCTCCGGATATTCGGTATAGCGATTGGGGTCCATGACCGGAGTCTGGGCCATGGCCAGAATTTCCCCGGTTTGGGGCCGCACCACCATGGCTAACCCGCCGGAGCCATGGAAGCTGTCCACCCCCCGGGCCAGTTCCTTTTCCGCAATATACTGCAGGGTGCGGTCCAGGGTGAGGACCACGTTGTTGCCCATGACCTCAGGGTCCCAGGCCTTCTCCCCGGTGACCACGATGTGGCCCCGGGCGTCTCGCATATTCCAGCACTGCTTGGGTTTGCCGTAGAGCTGATTATCGTACTGGTATTCCAGTCCTTCCAGCCCCTGGCCGTCGATGTTGCAAAACCCCAACACTTCACCCGCCAGGGCCAGTTGGGGATAGTAACGTTTGGCCTCGGGCACCAGATAAATGGCGTCCATATCGGTGCGGGCGGTAACCCTGGCCGCCCGCAGCTTTTTCTCCTGAGCCGCCTCCCAGGCCCGGAAGGCCTCCTCCCGCTCCGGGGTGAGATGACGTTTGACCCAGACAAAGGGGCGGGCCCGGGTGAGGATCTCTTTCAACTCCCGGACGTCATAAGCCAGGATAGGCGCCAGTTGCCGGCTCAGGCGGTCGGCGTGCTTGATTTGGTTGGGATGAGCCACCACGGACCCCACCCGGGTGCTGACGGCCAGCTCCGTACCGTTGCGGTCCAGGATCATGCCGCGTACCGGCAGGATGGGGCAAAATTTCTGGTACTCCCGGGTGGCTTCCTCCCGGAGCTCAGGGCCACGGATCCCCTGGAGGTAAAAGAATCTGCCGCAGACCCACACTCCGAAGACCAGAAGCCCCAGGGCCACCAAGCCGATGCGCAGGCGGACCCATTTGCCGATGGCCTGATTCACGGCACGTTGATGATCTGGGAGGGCTGCGGAGCCCCCATGTCATATTCGGCTGCCAGTTTCTCCAACCGTTGGATGGAGGTAAAACACGCCAGTTCAATGCGGAGCTTGCGGTTCAAATCCAGATACTGCTTCTGGATCTCTTCCGCCTGGGAAATCTGATAGCTTTGGGTGATATACTGCAAGTCGGCCCAAGCGAGAAATACGGAGGTGAAAAAGACTCCCGCGGTGGCCAGGACCACCGCGGTGACCGCAATCCTCGACCAACGCCAGGGCTGGCCCACCTTGCGGTTCTTGGAGATAAACACCTGTCCTACGGTACTTAAGCGAAGTGTCAGATTGCTCGGCATCCCCCATACCTCCAAAGTCAGTGCACCATTTTCTCGGCAATCCGTAACTTGGCGCTCCGGGCCCGCGGATTGGCCTTCACTTCGGCCGCGGTCGGGGTGAGAGGTTTGCGGGTGAGACGCACCATGACCCCGGCCCGTTCCCAGGCAGCCAAACGATGCTTGACCAGCCGGTCTTCCAGGGAGTGGTACGAGATGACCACCAGGCGCCCGCCGGGTTCCAGCCAGGTCGGGACGTGCTCCAGGAAGGCGGCCAGCTCTTCCAACTCGCCATTGACGGCAATGCGTAAGGCCTGGAAGACCCGGGTGGCTGGATGCAGTCTCCCCCTGCGCCCCCCGGGTCCCTGGGCCTGTTCAAGGACTTCCACCAACTGCCCGGTCGTCTGGAAGGTCCGTCGACGCCGGCTCTGCACCACCAGGCGGGCAATGCGCCGGGCCCGGGGCTCCTCGCCATACTCCCAAAAAATCCTCTCCAGCTCGGCCTGGGAGGCGCGGTTCAACCAGTGGGCCGCCGTGCGCCGCGACCCCTCGGGATCAAACCGCATGTCCAACGGCTCATCCCCGGAAAAAGAAAAGCCGCGTTGGGACTGCTGCAACTGGAAAGAGGACAGGCCCAGGTCCAGGAGGATGCCGGCGATCTCCGGATACCGGGCTGCTTCCAGCAATTCCTCCAATTGGGCGTAAGATCGGTGGAACAGTTGAAACCTGGAGGCGTGGTGAGCCAGCCGGGCCGCGGCCACCTGCAATACCTGGGGATCTCGATCCAGGCCCCAGAGCTCCCCCTCCGGGCCGGAGTGATCCAAAATGGCCGTAGCATGCCCCCCCTCACCTACGGTGCCATCCACGTACAGGCGGCCGGACCGGCAGTTCAGGCCCACCAGCACCTCCTCCACCATCACCGGTTCATGCACCGGATTGTGGTCTCGCGTCAGATCAACAATTCGTGTAACATCCCTTCATCAATGGATTCTTCCAACTGTTTGCGATGCGACTCAAAGGTGTTCCGATCCCAGATTTCAAAACAGCGGATGGCCCCCACCAGACAGACGTCCCGACTGAGCCTGGCATAGTCCCGCAGGTTGGGGGGCACGAGGATGCGGCCCTGGCGGTCCAGGGAACACTCCTCCACGCCGGAAATCAGGAACCGTTGAAACGCCCTCAGGTCTTTGCGGAACAACGGCTGCTCGGCAAACTTGGCCTCGATTTTATTCCACTCGGTTTGGGGAAAGCCCAGGACATAGCCGCCGAAATTGGTGAGGATAATCTGGCGATCCTTACGATCCTTAAGGATCTCCCGGTAGCGGGCCGGTATGCTCACCCGTCCTTTGTTATCCATGGTATGGAAAAAGCTACCGGTAAACATGATCCCCCATTAATCCCCACTCTATTCCACTTTTTCCCACATGGAGTCAAAATATGCCCTTTCTTAGGGCATTGTCAAGAAAAAAAAGGGATCAAAAACGAATAATTTCCACCGGGAAAATCTCTGGTGGTCGCGGAATGCCGGGAAAGGGGAGGGGGAGGGTTCGTGGAACCCTGTGGCCGCGGGCCGACAGGGTGGCGGGCCGGGCGTCTCCGGCGGCCCGCGGGATGCCGGGCTTGCGGGGGTTATGCAGCAATATTAAAGCGATGGCTGGCCGCCGGCTGGGGTGCTCTTCGGCCGGAGGCCGGTTTAGGGACCGGCGGTGGGAGGGGTGCGGAATTTTTTTTCAGGAATTCTTCTGCTCTCCCCTCAGTTCTTTTGCAGAAATCGCCTCAGGAGGTCTGGGCCCGATAGTCCAGGTAGGTTTGCAGAATAAGCACCGCGGCCAGCTGATCCACCACCCGGCGCCGCCGCCGGCGGCTCATATCCGCCTGGATCAGCACCCGCTCGGCTGCCGCGGTGGTGAGGCGTTCATCCCAGGGAATGACTTCGACCCCCAGGGCCTTCCCCAGGGCTTCGGCCAGCGCCATGATCTCCGGGGCCGCGGCCCCGAGGCGCCCGTCCATGTGGCGGGGCAGCCCCACCACGATTTGCTGCACCTGGTAGTCCCGGGCGATCTTCAGGATGTAAGCCAGGTCCTCTTGCCGGCTTCGCCGGTTCAGGACCTCCAGCCCCTGGGCGGTGATTCCCAGGGGATCGCTCACGGCCAGGCCGATGCGCTTGGTTCCCACATCCAGGGCGAGAATTCGCTTCTCCCCAGGGCTGGATAAAGATTGATCGTTGGCCATAACGTACACCCCAAAAAATATTCGCCTCAGGAGGAACTATTTCGACAACAGCCAGCCGGCTACCAGGGCCAGGGCGAGGCCCGTCACATGGCGCAGGGTCAAGGCCTCCTGGAGAAAAACCCGGCTCAAGACCACGGTGACCGCGGGGTACAGCGCCGTGAGCGGCACCACCACCGCGGCCGGGCCCCGGCCCAGGGCCTCATAGAAAAAGAGAAGCCCCACGGCCATGGCCAAACCGGACCCCAGGGCGGCGCCCATGCCCCAGGGTTCCCAGGCGACCGCCCCGATGCCCCTCCCCAGGAGGTAAGCCACCACCGCCAGGTGTCCGGAAATGGCCAGGAGATAGATCATCGGAGAGGGCAGGTGCTGGGCGGCCACCTTGCCCAGGAAACCCCACACCCCCCACAGTCCCAAAGCCAACAAGGAAAACCCCAGCCAGTTCATCTCTTAACTCCCGGTCTTGGCAGTGATTGGCGTTTCATCTAATATACTGCATGCAGGCCATATTACCAAGACCAACCACCGTGGCCCCGTCCCCTCCGCCGGGGGAGCCGGGACCCGGGAATAGGGAGAGCATGAGGCCGTCGCCGCCCACCTGCGCAGTTGCCATTATCGGGGCCGGACCCGCGGGCGCCTCTTTGGCCTGCGCCCTGCTCCAGGCCGGCCTGAACCCCGTTCTCCTGGATAAGGCCGTTTTTCCCCGGAATAAAATCTGTGCCGGGGGTCTCACCGTCAAGGCCCTGAAATTCCTGCCTCCGGATATCGACGCGGTCCTCAAAAATGAGATTTTCCGGGTGAAATTAAGTTTTCAGCTTGACCGGGCCTTCACCAAAGCCTGGCCTCAACCTCTGCTCCATACCGTGGACCGGCGTCAATTCGACGCCTTCCTGGTGGAAAAAGTGCGGGCCGCCGGGGGGGATTTCCGCCCGGGGGAGCGGCTGGAGAGCCTCACCGCGGCCCCCGGGGGCCTCTGGACCCTTACGACCTCCGGCGGCACCCTCAGGGCCCGCGTGGTCGTGGGAGCCGACGGCGCCCGGAGCGGCGTGGCCCGGGGCGCGGATTTGCAGCCGATAGATTTCTGGCACCTGGGGCTGCAGGTGGCAGTTCCCCCGCCCTTAACCAAGCCGGGCGCCGCCGAAGCCTCGCGCACAATCTGGCTGGATATGGGGTCCAGGCCCGACGGCTATGCCTGGAGCTTTCCCCGGGGGGACCTGCGGCTCATCGGGGTGGGGGGACCCCTGGAACAGGGCCGGGAACTCCGGCGCTATCTCGACCGGGTGCTGTCCGGTCTGGGATTGGCAGAGGCGCGCCTCCCCCTGGCGGCGCACCTCATTCCCCACCGGGTGTCCCCCCGGCCCATCTCCCGGGACCGGGTCCTCCTGGTGGGGGACGCCGCCGGCCTGGCGGATTTCTGGACCGGCGAAGGCATCTATTACGCCTTGCACAGCGCCGCCCTGGCGGCCCGGCAGATCCTCAGGTTTTTCCAGGGCGAGGCCGCCGCCCTCACCGACTACCAGACCCTGGTGGATCGGGACCTCACCCCGGAGCTGCGGACTTCCTATCAATTTGCCAAGGTTTTCAAATATCTCGGCCCCCTGGCCTTCCGCTGCCTTGAGCATTATGATTATCCCTGGGAGGTATTTTGCCGCCTCCTGCGGGGGGACCGATCATTTTTGGAGGTCAAAAAACGCTTTCGACCGGATATATTTATGCGCAAGCTCCTGGTAAAATCTGCCAGAAACCGACCGATCACGTGAGATGGGGGCATGATGACCAAGATCATGGGACACCGGGGGGCCCCGGTGATGGAACCGGAAAACACCCTGCGCTCGTTTAAACGGGCCCTGGAACTCGGAGCGGCAGGGGTGGAGTTAGACGTCCAGCTCACCAAGGACGGCCGCCTGGCGGTGATCCACGATGAGACCCTGGACCGGACCACCAACGGCCGCGGTCTGGTCAAGGATTTCACCCTGGCAGAGCTCCAAAAGCTGGATGCCGGGAAAGGTGAGCCCGTGCCTGCCCTGGAGGAAGTCTTTGACCTGGCAAAGGGCCGGGCCCACCTGCTGGTGGAACTGAAACAGCCGGAGGCCGCCCCGGCCTTGCTGCGCTGCTTCCAGGCATACCGGGCCTTTGACTTCGCCGACGTCATCTCCTTCTGGCACCCCGCGGTCAAGGCCCTGAAAGAGGGGGAACCCCGGCTGCACACCGGCGTCCTCCTGGTGGGCTGTCCCGTGGACCCCGCGGGCCTGGCCCGGGCGGCCCGGGCCGAAACCCTGGTCCTGAATTATCGTTACGTCAATCGGGAACTGGTGGACGCCGCCCACCGGCAAGAGATGAGGGTCATTGCCTGGAATATTGACGATTCGGCAATCCTTCCCCTCTACCTGGCCATGCACCTGGATGCCATTTGTACCAACCGGCCCCAAGAAGTGATGGATTATTTGGGTAAACTCTCATGATCTGTCGTAGGGCGGGCGTCCTCGCCCGCCGCATCTGTGGAAATGATTGAAAAGTAAGGTAAGGCGGGCGGTGCCCGCCGTTAGGTGCAACGTACGTACCCTTCATCTTTCACAGGCTGGAAGCCTGTGCCACTGAGAAATTATGCATGACACCTCCCCAACCTTAACCGGCCAATTTGCCCTGGTGGCTCGGGAAGCTGCCCACGGCGTGGCCCTGATATTCCGGGAAGGGGACCTGTTGCGGGAGTACACCTACGGCCAACTGTACCGGCACAGCCTGGCCGTGGCCGGCTGGCTCCAGGCCCAGGGAGTGGCCAAGGGCGAGCGGGTGGCCATCCTCCTGGAGAACCGGCCCGAATGGCCCATGAGCTATTTCGGCATCCTGTTGGCGGGGGCGGTGGCCGTTCCCCTGGACCCGGCCTCCCGCTGGGACCATATTCAGTACGCCCTGGAGCAGACCGGGGCCAGGATCATCTTCACCTGGCCCCAGGCCCCCCTGCCTCAGTTGCAGCAGGTCCCGTTCCTGGAAAAGATCGCGTTGGTAGGGGAAAGCGGAGAAGCGGGCGGGAAGATCATCAACTTTGCCGAAGTTCTAACATCATCCGGGGGTGAGGCAGGACTACCCGTGATCGGCCCCGACGACCTGGCCTCCATCATTTATACTTCGGGCACCACCGGGATTCCCAAAGGGGTGATGCTCACCCATAAGAATTTTTCCGCCAATTGCCGGGCAATTGCGCAACTCAATGCCATCCGGCCGGATGACAATGTTCTCGCCATCCTCCCCTTGCATCATGCCTTACCTTTTACCGCCACCCTGTTGCTGCCCCTCTTTTCCCGGGCAAAAATCACCTATCTGGATACCTTGAAGGCCGAGGCCATCCTGCGGTGCATCAAAGAGCAGCAGGTCACCCTCCTGGTGCTCACGCCCCAGGTCCTCCAGCACTTCTATCAGGGGATGCAGCGGCAGCTTGCGCTCATTCCCTGGCCGGCGCGGCCCCTGCTGCTGGCTTATCTCAATTTTTCCCGGCGAATGTCCCAATTTCTGGGGGTAAACCCGGCCCGGCCACTCTTTCGGAAATTCCACCGCGCCCTGGGAGAGCAATTCCGCTTTTTTATCAGCGGCGGGGCCAAACTGCCCGAGTCCCTGGCGGAGAACCTCGCCCGGCTGGGATTCACGGTGCTGGAAGGCTACGGCCTCACGGAGACCGCGCCGGTGGTCACCTTCAACCCCCCGGAGGCCCCTCGCCTGGGGTCGGCGGGTCGGCCCCTGCCGGGGGTGGAAGTCAAAATTCTCCACCCGGATGCCGCCGGCGTCGGCGAGATCCTCATCCGGGGCGACAACGTCATGGCCGGATATTTCCATAATGAGGCCGCCACCCGAGAGGTCCTCCAAGACGGCTGGTTTCATAGCGGCGATTTGGGTTATCTCGACCGGGACGGCTACCTGTACATCCGGGGACGGATCAAGGATATCATCGTCCTTGCCTCAGGCAAGAATTTATCCGCCGAGGAAGTAGGCCAGCACTACCTCCAGGCTCCTTCCATCAAAGAGATGTTCGTGACCACCGACGAGCGCGCCGAGAAGCTGGCCGCGGTGGTGGTGCCGGACCTGGACTTTTTCCGGAAGACCGGGGAAACGGACATTTACGACAAGGTGAAGTGGGACCTGGAGCTGTTGTCCCGGGACCTGGAGCCTTACAAGCGGGTGCGGGATGTGGTCCTGATCAATGAAGAGCTGCCCAAGACTCGTTTGGGGAAAGTCAAGATCCACGAAGCCCAGCGCCTTTACCGGGAGCGGGCCGGCCAACGATACGTCAAGCGAAAGCCGGCGGTGGAAGAAGGGCTGTCCCCGGTGGGGGAGGCCGTGGTGGCGGTTTTGGCCCGCCAGATCGGCGACTCCCGCATCTCCCTGGACGACCATGTGGAGTTGGACCTGGGGCTGGACTCCCTGGGTCTGGTAGAACTGCTGGCCGCCCTGGAAAGCCGGTTCAACCTCAAGATCAAAGACGAAGAATTTACCGGCATATTCACGGTCAGAGAACTCATCAGCTTTATCGAAGCGCGGCATCCCGAAGCGGCACCGCAGCCTGAGGCAGAACCGGCGGCGTGGGGCAGCCTGCTGATGACCGATCCGCCGTCGGCCTTGCTCCGGCATCTCGGCATGGCAGGCGGGCTCACGGCCCGGATGGTCACCCAGGGGCTGACGGCGACCTTAGGCTCGTGGTTCAGGTGGATGTTCGACCTCAAGGTGTACGGCCGGGAGCGGCTAACGGGCCGGGGGTGCATCTTCTGCCCCAACCACGGCAGCTTCCTGGATGGCTTCATCCTGGCTTACGCGGTCCCGGGGCCGCTGCGCCACCGCCTGTTTTCCCTGGGATACAGCGGGTATTTCGACGTGCCGGTGGTCCGGGACCTCCTCAAGCTGATTCGGGTCATCCCGGTGGACTCGGCCCGGAATGTAGTGACGGCCATGCAGGTGTCGTCGTTTATCCTCAGGCACGGGCAGTTTCTGGCCATTTTTCCCGAAGGCTTCCGAACCCCCACCGGAGAAGTGGGCCAATTTAAGAAGGGCGTGGCCATCCTGGCCAGGGAACTGGACGTGAAGCTGGTCCCGGTTTATATTCAGGGCTCCTATGAAGCCTGGCCGCCGGGGGTAACCCTGCCCCGTCCCCGTCCCATCCGGGTGGTCTTCGGCCGGGAGCATTCCTGGCAGGAGCTGAAGGAACGGGGGCTTCGGGTTGACCCGGACGCGGCGGACTATGACGCCATCCGCGTCGGCCTGCGGGAGGAAGTCTTGCGGCTGAAACAGGCATTAGAAGGGAAATAGGTTCCATAACGGGAGACCTGAGGTAGAATTATTAATATAAGTGAGCAGTGAGCTTGGGTGGCATTTAGGTTCCCAAGTTCAACTTGGGAACCAGAAAAAATTTATGCCCCCCTTAAGGGGTTGGGGGATGGGGTGTGGGGAAG
>JBAVUP010000006.1:0-14128 GCA_049696835.1 Desulfobaccales bacterium | reverse complement strand
CATAGACGCGACTCTTGTTCCGAATAAGAATTTCAGCTTTATATTTTTCGCTTTCATTCGGTCCATCTTTTGTCCATTGCGTAGCAAAAAACTCCTTAGGTCGATCAACAATACTGTCTTTCAATATTTCATAATATGCAATGTATATTGATGCCAAAATAAGATTTTGACGCATAACATCAGGGTTTAAAAACTTCTCCCAAGCTAAAAAGGTCTTCTTTTTCATATACCAAACTTCTCTGTCCAATATATTAATAACTATTAATTTTTATTTCTTGATAAATTCCCTTAACTTGGCACCAGGATCAAAAGCCATCACCAGCGTTTCTCCGATGAGAAAGGCCCGGATGTCCGCGGCCATCAATCGTTCCAGATCGGCCCGGGACTTTAAGCCCGAGGCCGCCACCAGGGTCACCCCCGCCGGCGCCAGGGGGGACAACTCCAGGGGCCGGTCCGGGAACATCTCGAAGGTGTTAAGATTCCGGGAATTGATGGCGATGAGCCGGGCCCCGGCCGTGAGCGCGGTCTCCATTTCCGCCGCGGTGTGGACTTCCACCAGGGCCTCCAGGCCCAGGGAATGGCTCAGCAGCAGCAGGGCCCGGAGTTGCCCCGGTTCCAGCAGGCTGACGATGAGGAGCAGGGCGTCGGCCCCCAAAGCCGCGGTTTCATAAACCTGGACGGGCTCCAATATAAAATCCTTCCGCAGGATGGGGACCCGGATCACCGGCCGCATCTGTCGGATGAATTCCGGGTCGCCCTTGAAATAGTGGACTTCCGTCAGGACCGAGATGGCCGCGGCGCCGTGGTCCTGGTAAATCCGGGCCAACTCCACCGGATCCCAATGCATGGCGAACTCCCCCTTGCTGGGGGAGGCCCGCTTGACTTCGGCAATGACCGCCGGAGCCGCGGCGCCGTCCAGGGCGGCCTTGAGGCTGATAGGCGCGGGCCGCCGGGCGATGGCAGCCTTGAAGCCGTCGGCCACCCCGGATTCAAACAGCCTCAGGGAATCCTCCAGTTTCCGGGCCACGATTTCTGCCAAAAAGTTCATGGAGTTCCCTTCTCTTAAACCAACCAAGCAAAATCCCCCTAAATCCCCCTTTGCCAAAGGGGGACTTGGTGATCCCCCCCTTTCCTAAAGGGGGGTTAGGGGGGATTTCTTTCTTCTCGTTCCCAAGCTCACTGCTTACTGCTCACTACTAAAAGACTTGCTCTTGGCTATCAGGGCCTCCAGTTTGGCCAGGGCCTTGCCGGAGCGGATGGTTTCCCGGGCCAGCTCGATGCCTTGAGGGAAGTCCCGGGCCAGGCCCGCGGCGATGAAGGCCGCGGCGGCGTTTAAGGCCACCATGTCCTCCCGGGGTCCCCCCTCCCCTGCCAGGACCTGGCGCACGATGCGGGCATTATCGAACACGTCGCCGCCCCTAATGTCCGCTAGCGTCGCCCTTGGCAAGCCGAAGTCCTCCGGGGCGATATCGTAGGTCCGGACCCCCCCGTCCTTGAGATGGCTCACCCGGGTGGGGCCGACGATGCTGATTTCATCGAACGACCCTTCGCCGTAAACCACGAAGGCGCTTTTGCCCCCCAGGTTGCCCAGCACCTGGGCCAGGGGTTCGGTGAGCCGGGCGTCGTAGACCCCCAGGATCTGGACGTTGGCGTTGGCCGGATTGGTCAGGGGCCCCAGGACGTTGAAGATGGTGCGGATGCCGATCTCCCGCCGGGGGCCGATGGCGTAGCGCATGGCCCCGTGGAGCTGGGGGGCGAAGAGAAAGCCGATCCCCACCTCCAGGATGCACCAGGCCACCTGCTCCGGGGTCAGCGCCAGGTTGATGCCCAGGGCCTCGATGACGTCGGCGGAGCCGCAGCGGGAGGACACCGCCCGGTTACCGTGCTTGGCGACCTTCAGGCCCGCGCCGGCCACCACGAACGCGGTGGTGGTGGAGACGTTGAAGGTGGAGGTGGCATCGCCACCGGTGCCGCAGGTGTCCACCACGGTCTCCCAATCCACGTTGATTTCGTCCCGGTCCAGGTCGATGAGGCCGTCGGAGATGGGGATGCGGGTGGCCTTGGCCCGCATCACCCTGGCGGCCGCGGTGATCTCGGCCACCGTCTCGCCCTTCATCCGCAGCGCGGTGATGAAGGAGCCGATCTGGGCCTCGGTGGCCTCGCCACTCATGATGATCTCCATGGCCCGGGTCATCTCCTCTTCCGTCAGGTCCTGCCCGGTGACGACTTTAAAGATGGCTTCTTTGAGCATGTGCCGTTTCCTTCGTCAATTATGGTTATCTATTTTATTTGAACTGCATCAACCGCGCATCCGGCCCGATGGGAAGGAGCCCCGCCCATGGCAATTTACCCGGATTCCTCCGATTCCCCCGGAGGGCGAAGGGGAGCAGACGCCCGCGCCGCGGCGACTCCGGCGGCCAGGGCTTGTTTATTCAACTCCTCCGTGCCCTGGGGCACCCGGGCCAGCAACGCGGCCGTCAGGCCCTCCAGGGTCACCGCGCCGGTAAGTTGGGCCAGGGTCCCCAGGGCCACGATATTGGCCGCCATCACCCGCCCCAACTGCTCCCGGGCGATCCGGGTGAAGGGCACTGCGACGGCCCGGCTGGCGGGGAATTCCCTCACCAGGTCGGCATCCACCAGGAGCAGGCCCGCGGGCTTGACGTCAGAGATATAGGCGTCCAGGGACTTCTGGTTCAGGGCCACCAACACGTCGGGCTCGATGGCCTTGGGATAATCGATGTCCGCATCGCTGATCACCACTTCCGCCTTGGACGCCCCGCCCCGGGCCTCAGGGCCGTAACTCTGGGTCTGGCAGACAAACTTGCCGTCGTAGATCCCGGCGGCCTCCGCCAAAATGATCCCCGCCAGAATCAACCCCTGCCCGCCGGACCCGGCTAACCTGATTTCGTAGCGTTGTGGCATGCTTTCCTTTTCATCTTTGCGTCTTGGCGCCTTGGCGTAAGTCATGTTTCACGCCAAGACGCCAAGACGCCAAGCATACTTCTTCATCCTTCCTCTCTCAGCGCCGCCCGGGCCGCGTCCCGGATACGGTCGTATTCCTGGGTATAGATGGGCAGGTCCCGGTCCACCAGGACGCCGATGGTGATTTTGTCCGCCAGTTCGGCCGGGCTCATGGTTTTAGCCTTGTCCACCCGCACGGCCATTTCTTTCTGGCGGCGCATCATCTCCACCGGTCCCCCCAGCTTGTTCTTGAGGCCGAACTGGGTGTGGCAGTGGCTGATGACTTCCACCACCGCGAACCCCCGTTTGAGGATGGCCTGCTCCATGAGCTGGTCCAGCAGGGTGGCGTGGTACACGGTGCCCCGCCCCACCATGGCGGCCCCCGCGCACACCGCCATCTCACTGATGGAAAAGGCGTGTTCGATGTGGCCATAGAGGGAAGTCACAGTACGCGCCCCGTACGGAGTGGTAGGGGAATATTGGCCGCCCGTCATGCCGTAAATATTATTGTTGATGATAATGGCCGTCAGATTCAGGTTGCGCCGGGCGGCGTGGATGAAGTGGTTGCCGCCGATGGCGGTGGCATCGCCGTCGCCCATGACCACGATCACCTGGAGCCGGGGGTTGGCCAGTTTCACGCCGGTGGCGAAGGTCAGGGCCCGGCCGTGGGTGGTGTGCAGGGTGTTGAAATCCACGTACACGCTCATCCGGCCGGAGCAGCCGATGCCGCTCACCAACACGATGTCGTCCTTGTCCAAGCCGGTGCGGTCGATGGCCCGGATCAGGGCCCCCAATACGATGCCGTTGCCGCACCCCGGACACCAGACATGGGGGAACTTTTTTTCATGGCGCAGGTACTTGTGGATCAGTTTGGTGACTTCCATGGAAAGACCTGTTTTCTGTTTACTGTTTTCGGTTTTCGGTTTTCTGTTTTCTGTGGGGCGGGCCGCCGTGCCCGCCTTCATTCATATCCTGCAATATGAAAATATTGTCTTAGTGGCACCGGCTTCCAGCCGGTGATCACAGGCCGAAGGCCTGTGCCACTTATCCTGTTCTTCTCGTTCAATTGTTCTCTTAGGATGGGCACTGCCCACCATGAAAAAATGCCTTATTTACGGCAGGCGATGCCCATCCTTCATTCTCTCATTGTACTTAGAACGTAATTTTATTTCTTATAATCGCTCATGACATGTTGCAATTAAAGACGTAAGTTGTAATGCTAATGGAATTGTAATCTTAACTAATTCATCATGATCAATCTCAGTATAAAGATTTAATAAAAAATCAAATATAGTTTCAGAATAAATTGCTTGGTGTCTGGTTAAATCAGAATTAAAAGACGCTATATATTGATTTTTTCTATCATTATAATGAAGAATAAATTCATTAGCTCCTTTCTTTAAATCCATAGAATTTATCCGATAAATTGAACAAATTTTACCAAAAACTTCACTTAAAAATAATTTAAATGTTTGATTATTAACATAAGAATTTGATCTTTTTGTATAAAATATATAAGATATGAATGATAAGATAAAAAAATAAATTTCAATTACCCTTATTTTTTTGTTCTTAAAATCATCGTATTGCTCCAGCGTATTAAGGATGCTATCCACATAATTAAAACAAGTTTCTTTCATAATGATTATGTCATTCTTATCGTTTATAATCTTTTTATTATTTGGCTTAGTTAAAAGAATATCTTTTATTTTTTGTATAGGAATTATATCAAATATAAGGAATAAAAAGATTAACAAGAATCCACCGAATAGAAAATACATCCACCAAGTTAAATCTAATCCATATTTTATATCAACAAAAGATAGAATTATAATGCAAGTTAGATATGATACTAAAATTTTTATAATATTTCTCATAAATTAATACTCTTTCAATAAGGTGCGGAATGCAAAGGTTACATCTTAGCCAATCTCTCTAATATCTCCCCCGGCGTAATCAAATCCCCATCAATCCGGTTCAGGGTCTCCACCTTCGTCATACCCTGGTTGACGCGTTTGACTTCCCGGGACATCTGCCCCATGTTCAGTTCCGGCACCAGTACCGCCCGGACCTGGCGCAAGTGCGGTTCTATCAAGCGCCGGGGAAAGGGCCATAGGGTGATGAGCTGGAGCATTCCGGCCTTAATGCCCCGGTCCCGGGCTTCCTTTACGGCCCGGTGGGCCGACCGGGCCACGGAGCCGTAAGCCACCACCAGGATCTCGGCGTCCGCGGTCAGCTCTTCCCTGACCATCAGGATATCGCCGAAATGCTGGGTGATCTTGCGGAACAGGCGGTGCATAAACGGCACGATCTCTTCCTGGCGCTCGGTGGGAAAGCCGTGCACGTCGTGGATCAGACCGGTGACGTGGTAGCGGTAGCCGTCGCCGAAGATGCCCATGGGCGGCACCCCCCGGGCGTTGTCTTCATAGGGCTTGTACCATTCCGGCGGCACCGTGGGGCGTTCGCGGTTCACCACTGTCACGGTTTCGGGGGGCGGCAGCACCACCTTCTCCCGGGTGTGGGCCACCACTTCGTCGGTCAACAGGATCACCGGGGTGCGGTAGTACTCCGACAGGTTGAAGGCGCGCACGGTGAGATCAAAGCAATCCATGGTGGTGGCCGCGGCCAGGACGATGATGGGGTGATCCCCGTGGGTGCCCCAGCGGGCCTGCATGACGTCGCCCTGGCTGACATGGGTGGGCAGTCCCGTGCTGGGCCCGCCCCGCATGACGTTGACGATGACGCAGGGCACCTCCGCCACGCAGGCGAACCCCAGATTTTCCTGCATCAGGGAAAAGCCGGGGCCGCTGGTGGCGGTCATGGCCTTGGCCCCGGCGAGGGACGCCCCGATCACCGCTCCCAGGGAAGCGATCTCGTCCTCCATCTGGATAAAGGTGCCCCCCACCGCGGGCAGCTTATACGACATGACTTCGCTGATTTCGGTGGCCGGAGTGATGGGGTAGCCGGCAAAAAACCGGCAGCCCGCGGCCAAAGCGCCTTCCACCACGGCCTCGTTGCCTTGGAGTAATAGGGGCATGGATTGGTGAGAAGTACTGGAAATTCCCATAGCAACCTTTGGCTTTCAGCTATCAGCTATCAGCTTTCAGCTTTTTTATGAAATTTGTGAGCATCTGCTTTATCTCGGTTGTGTCTTTGTCTAATTTTTCATAATTTGCCTGGGTAATGAATCCAAGATCTCTCGCCAAAAGAAGATGATATTCCAGTTCAGCAGCTGAACCCATGGAAATGGTCAGGAACCGGGCGAACTCAGGATCACTGTTTCTTCCGCACCCCTCGGCAATATTAGCAGGAATTGAGACGCAGGAGCGTCTCATCTGGCTGGTCAGGCCGTATAGTTCATTTCCAGGAAAGGTCTCCGTAGTCCTGTATATCTCTAAAGTTAAGCCGTGGCCTTTCTGCCAAACCTTCAGGTTCTTGAAATCTTGCATCTGGCTCTTCCTTTAAGCTGACAGCTGATAGCTAATAGCTGATAGCCGTTATAGTTATTCGGCCAATCCCTCCTTTGCTTTGCCTTCAACCACTTCCCGGACGCAGATGGCGAAGTCCGGGCAATGCAGTTCGCACCAGCGGCAGCCGGTGCAGCGCTCGGCGTGGTCCACCACCGGTGCGCCTTCGGCGTCCAGGCTGAGGCACTGCCGGGGACAGAACGCCGCACAGATGCCGCAGGATTTGCACCAGTCCCGGTAGATATTGATCCGGTATTCCGGATGCGGTTTTTCGGGAGGCTCGTCCCCGGTGGCCGCCGCAGTATCAGCGTCTTGGGGCTGCTCCTGGTCTTTCTCCGCACCTGCCTCTTGATCCATGAATCGCTCACCTTCCGTGCAGCCGCAGACATGTTAGCCTGCGTCCATATGCCCTTATATTTTTCCAGGAGGGGGTTTGGGGGGACCTCACTTTTGAAAAAAAGTGGGGTTCCCCCAATTGCTTATCCCCTCATCCCCCCATTCACCCCCGCTGGCGTTTCAGGAAATTGCGCAGCAGGTTAAGCCCCTCGGCGGTGAGGATGGACTCGGGGTGGAACTGGACCCCGAACACCGCCAGTTCCTGGTGGCGCAATCCCATGATCTCCCCCACCGCGGTTTGGGCCGAGACGGCCAGACAGTCCGGCAGGCTCTCCCGCTCCACGATCAAGGAGTGGTAGCGGGTCGCCTCAAAGGGCGAAGGAATGCCCTGAAACAGGTCCTTGCCGTCGTGGTAGATGAGGGAGGTCTTGCCGTGCATCAGGCGGGGGGCCCGGATGACCCTGCCGCCAAAGGCCGCGCCGATGGCCTGATGGCCCAGGCAGACCCCCAGGATGGGAATCTTCCCGGCAAAATGCGTGATGGCCGCCAGGGATATCCCCGCCTCATTGGGCGAACATGGCCCGGGAGAGATCACCAGGCGGCTGGGCCGGCAATCCTCCAGGCCCGCCAGGTCGATCCGGTCGTTCCTAAAGACCCGCACTTCCTCCCCCAACTGGCCGAAATACTGCACCAGATTATAGGTGAAGGAATCGTAATTATCTATCATCACTAACATATTTGCCTCTGTGAGCAGTGAGCAGTGAGCAGAAAAAACTGCATGCTGACTGCACCCCTTCCTTATTTTAGGTGAAGAAATCGTAATTGTCTATCATCACTAATATATTCGCTCTCCATCCCCCCTTAAATTTTTCCAGGAGGGGGTTTGGGGGAACCTCGCTTTTTCTAAAAAAGCGGGGTTCCCCCAAAACCTATCCTCACATCAACCCTTCCTCCGCCCGCTCCAGGGCCCGCATCAGCGCTTTGCCCTTGTTCACGGTTTCCTGGTATTCGGCGGCCGGGTCCGAGTCCGCCACGATGCCGGCCCCTACCTGAAGATAGACCTGGCCCTGGTGGATGGTGAAGCTGCGGATGGTGATGCAAAAATCCAGGTTGCCGCTGAAGCCGAGGTAGCCCACCGCCCCGGCGTAGGGGCCCCGGCGGGTGGGCTCCAACTCTTCGATGATCTCCATGGCCCGCACCTTGGGGGCCCCGGCCACGGTGCCCGCCGGAAAGGTGGACTTGAGGAGGTCCAGGCCGTCGTATTCCGGGGCCAGCTCCCCCTCCACCTGGGAGACGATGTGCATCACGTGCGAATAGCGCTCGATGGTGAAGAGCTCCGGCACCCGGACGCTGCCGATCCGCGCCACCCGGCCCACGTCATTGCGCCCCAGGTCCACCAGCATCAGGTGTTCGGCCCGCTCCTTGGGGTCGGCCAGCAGCTCCGCCTCCAGGGCCGCATCTTCCGCCTCACTGGCCCCCCGGGGGCGGGTGCCGGCGATGGGCCGGTAGTTGATCCGGCCGTCCTCCAGGCGCACCAGGATCTCCGGGGAAGCTCCCACCACCTTCATCTCCCCCTGGTCCAGATAGAACATGTACGGGGAAGGATTGATGCAACGCAAGGCCCGGTAGAGGTCGAAGGGGTCGTGGCGCAGCGGCGTTACAAAACATTGGGACAACACCACCTGAATGACGTCCCCCGCGGCGATGTACTCCTTGCCGGCGCGCACCATATCTTCGAAGCGCTCCTGGGTGAGGTTGGAATCTAAGGGCGGCGGCGCCGCGGACAGCGGCGGCGTTTCCCCCAGGGGCACCGGCTGACGCAGGCGCCCGATGATCACCTCGATGGCCGCCACCGCCCGGTCGTATTGGGCCTGCAAGGGAGTCTCCGGGTCCAGATGCACCAGGGTCAGGATCTTGATGGTCTGGCGCAGATTGTCGAAAATCAGCAGGTTGTCCGCCAGCATGAGCCGGGCCTCGGGCATGGCGATGGGCGGCGTGAGCTCCGGCAGCCTCTCGATGTAGCGCACCATGTCATACCCCAGGAAACCCACCAGCCCGCCCCAGAACCGGGGCAGCCCCGGAGTGGCCACCGGCTTGAACCCGGCCAACAGCGCCCGCAGGTGCTCAAAGGGGTCGGCCCCGGGGTCCAGGGTTTCCCGGCGGCCCTGGCGCTGGATGACCGTCTTACCTCCCTCCACCTGGAACATCAGCGACGGGTTGAGACCCAGAAAACTGAAGCGGCCCCATTTCTCCCCGCCCTCCACACTCTCCAGGAGAAAGGAACACCCCTCACCCCGCAACTTCTTGTACGCCGATACCGGGGTTTCCAAGTCCCCCAGGATCTCCCGGTATACCGGGATCAGGTTGCCCTGCCGGGCCATGTCGCTGAACGTGCTGAAATCCGGATAAACCATGCGCGCTCCATAAAAACTGAGAATATTTCATGAGAGGTCCAGGGAGCTCCGCCCCCTGTACCTCCCACAATCTGCGATTGTGGTGTTGGGGGAGAGGTCCAAGGACAAAAAGCCCCTGCACTTACAAAAAACTCCCCCAAGCCCCCTCTCCCAATCCCGTAAGGGTGGCAAAAAATGGGGGTCTTTGGTGGGGCGGGCCTCCGTGCCCGCCATCCGCCATCATTCCCGGTGGCACAGGCGTCCCGCCTGTGCTCCTTTTACCCCATCCACTATACCATCAAAACCATAAAAAAAGCCGGGCACCCTGTGGGCCACGGCTTTTTCCGCCTGAAAAAACCGGGGCCCCTCTCGTGAGGGGCCCCAAAATATCAAACCTGTTGCTGAACGCACCTCACGAGCCCGCCATCACGCGCCACCAGCACCAGTTGTTTTCCCCAAAGATTTTCATCTCTCGCCTGGCAAATATTGTATAATCAACTCACCATCGGCGTCAACATGTTTTTCAACCTAGCAAATTTCTGAGAGAGGAATTAACGTGAGATTTCTCATTACCATACTTCAAGATGAAGACGGCATATATATCGCCGAATGCCCCGCAATCCCCGGCTGCGTCAGCCAGGGGCAAACTGAAGCCGAGGCGGAAAAAAACATCCATGAGGCCATTAGAGAATGCCTACAAGTGAGAGCCGAAAAAGGCTTGCCGCTGACCGTCCCTACACGCCAGATCGAGGTTGAGGTTGAATGGGGACAATCCCGCTATTAAGACCCAGGGAAGTAGTAAGAGCATTTGAAAGACTCGGTTGGGAAATAAGCCGGCAACGCGGCAGCCACATCATCATGACCAAGCCCGGTCATATCGCCACCCTTTCCGTCCCGGACCATCCGTTTGTAGCCCGAGGAACCCTTCGCAGTCTTATTGCACGGGCCGGGATATCCTTGGAAGAATTCTTGGATTCCCTAAATTAATCCATAGGTCTTCAATCTGCATTTCTTGGTCTATAAAGCATTTGCATACGTAAGCCTCGATCATCGATTTCGGGCGGATCAGGCAGATAAACCAAGACATCTAGCCCAGCCAGAGCAGTAATGGCAGCCGCTAAAGCGTCAAGGATGTCGTCCTTCGCCACATCTTTTCTTCGGTAATTATTTAGAGCATATGAAACAATTGCGGCTGTATCGGAATGGTAAGATTTTAAAACTTGCAAGCGCTCGTTAAAACCTTCGGCACGCTTTTTATTATGTCGCATCGGCTCTCCATTAAAAGCACAAAAACAAAGCTCCGGATGAACTTCTTTTATGGATGCTTTGGCTACTGCATCACTTAAAAAAAGCTTATCCACTTCCCGAATTTTGGGGATGATGCCTAATGTTTGTACAGGCAAGTTTTTACCTGTCAGCCGTTTATTTACAGACTTAGCTTCTTCATCAGTTGCGGCATAGATTGCCTGTCGACATGGAACACGAAACACAGCGCGTCCCCTATCAGGGCCAAGTATTCTTCTTGCCTCTCTATCGCAACGACGCTCTTCGGCTCCCTTTTCTTTTAGACCAATAGGAACATCGAGGAGAATTAAGGAAGCTTCTCGATATCTTTCCCATAGTGCGGAAATATTGGGAAAAACCTCAGTCTGCCATTGCCAGTCCTTGGTAATGACGATTGCAAACCAACCACAATTGCAGCCATCCACACCGACATAGAAGGGCTTTCTCAAAGCTTGCTGCGGTTCCCCGAATAGATATGTCTGTTGGTTTAGACATGACAATAGATGCTCATGTAAAAACCCATTACTCGCCGCAATATTGGGGGCGTAAATGTCGTACTCCGCGCCGTCAAAGGTGGTGATCTTACCTCCCGCCTCGTCAATAATCAGCAGGCCCGCGGCGGTGTCCCACGGCTTGAGGTTTTCTTCATAGAAGCCGTCCAGGCGGCCGCAGGCCACGTAGCCCATGTCCAGCGCCGCGGAGCCCCCCCGGCGCACCCCCTGGGTGTGGGCTAACATGCGTCCCAGGCGGGCCACGGTTTCGGGCACCCGCTCCCGGATGTCATAGGGAAAGCCCGTGGCGATGAGGGCGCGCTCCAGCTTCTCGGTGGCGGAGACCCGGATGGGCTGTCCGTTGAGGGTGGCCCCCCCTCCCCTTGTCGCCTCAAACAGTTCATCCCGCAGGGGGTCGTAGACCACCCCGTATTCGATGGCGCCGTCGGTTTCGCAGGCGATGGACACGCAAAACGCCGGATAGCCGTGGGCGAAGTTCACGGTCCCATCCAGGGGATCAATGATCCAGCGGCACTTGGGCGGCGGATCGGCTTCCCAGGCCGGGCCGGCGGGAGCCGATGGCCCGGCCTCCGCCTCCCCTCCCCTTTCCTCCGCCAAAAAAACGTGGTCCGGGAAGGCCTGGCGAATCAGGCCGATAATGATTGCCTGGCACTGGAAGTCGGTCTCGGTCACCGGGTCAATGGCCCCCTTCATGGTAATCTCATGGGGTTTCCCGTAGTTCAGGCGCATTACCGCACCCGCGGCCAGGGCGGCTTGCCGCCCGATCTGGGCAATGTTGTCCGGCATGGGTTTGATTCCTTATGTTCCGGTGCGCGGAGAGCACCCTACGCGCCTCTAAGACCTCTCATTCTCGTTCCCAAGCTCCTGCTTGGGAACGCTAATTTTTTGCCCCAGCTCTGCTGGGGCACCTCATTGGCTTCGAGCAGAAAAATACTATCCATTACATTATTCGCCGAGCGAAGCTTGGGAACCAGAGAATACCAACCCGGCAATGAGGCGAATGGGTCCCCGTTATTTATTCTTTGGCCCTGCCGTCAGCAACTGAAATCCGGTCTGCGGGTCTTTCCGGCGCCGGGCGTCGGCGCCGACCATCTCCAGCAGGACCACTTCGCCCACCAGCCAGACGTCCACCCCGGCCCGGGTGCAGCCCACCGTGGCCCGGCCTTCCCGGCCGGCCGCGGCGTGCATGTGGAGCACCGGCGCGCCCGCCTCGTCGGGGATGAGCGTCCCCACCGCCAGGACTTCCTGGGAGCCCTCGAGCCTATGGATCAGGGGTACGATGGCATCGGTGCGGGCCGCGTCAGGGCCCACCACCACGCGGCTGCCGCCGGCGGAGCCGCCCAGGAAAAAGGCCAGGGCGTGCGTCAGATGCTGCTCCCGGGCGAAGGCCTCCAGGGTATCGTTGAGGCGCTCGCCGTCTTCCAGCCGCAAGACAAATACCCGCCCCATCCTGCCTTCCGTATATTGCATGGTGCCTCCCTTGAGATGTTATGACGCCGTGGGCTTCATGCCTCACCATGATCACGTCTTATTATAGGAAAAGGAGGAAAATCGCGCCAGCGCCGGTTCGAGGGGCACGCCCCTCATTTCTTCTTGCCCCTGCTGTTCCCCTTCCTTTTGGGCGCGACCTTGGCAAGGGCCGGAGCCGGGCTCAGGGGGGTAAACAGGTTGACCGTCGCCAGGCCGATGAAAAATCCTCCCAGGTGGGCCATCCAGGCCACGCTGCCGCCGCCCCGGAGGCCGTAAAACTGCAGCGCCAGCCATAGCCCCAGCCACACAAAGGCAGGGACATACACCGTCTCCGGACGCAGCCGCCAGAAGACCACGGTGAGGATGGGCGATTTGGGCAGCCGGACCAGGTAGCCTCCCAGAACCCCGGCAATGGCCCCGCTGGCGCCGATCAAGGGCACGGCCAGGCTCGAGGCCGCCAGCACGTGGAAGATGCAGGCAAAGAAGCCGCAGAAGAAATAGAAGCCCAGAAACCGTCCGGGACCCAGGTCATCCTCCAGGGCTTCCCCGAAGACCCAGAGAAACCACATGTTGCCGATGAGGTGCAGCCAGCCGGCGTGGAGGAAAAGGGAGCTGAACATGGTGGGCAGCAGCCACACGGATTGTTGGAAGCTCAGGAGCTGGAGCCGGCTCAGCTTCGAGGCCACGGCCCCCTGGTGGTAAAACAGGTCCGTGGTCGCCTCGGGGCCGATGTGGAGTTGATATAGAAAAACCGCCAGGTTGACCGCGATGAGCCCCACGGTGACCCAGGGCCACCGGTGCTTGGCCGGCGCCCCCCGCAGGGGGATCATGCGGCGGCTCCGGGGGTCGGATCCTGGGGCCCGGGCCCGCCGGCAGCCACCCGGTCCGGGTGACGGTATGGGGCGTGGTTATCGTAAACTGGCATGGTTTTCCGGTTAAGATTTCCCCTGGGGGGCGGCGAGGTAAGGCGCGGCCAGGAGCGCCCCACCTCCTTTCCTGAAGCCCCACGCATTTTATCCCAATGCCCCCGTCCTGTCCAGCCCCGGCACGCGTGGAGTTGACAAGGGGAGGAGTTTCGAATAAATAGAATACATGGTGCGGCCCAAACGGAAATTGTACATTCGGACGTTCGGCTGCCAGATGAACGTGGCCGATTCCGAACTGATGGCCCAGGTGCTGGGAGAGGAGTATGAGCTGACGGCGCACGCCGAGGACGCCGACCTCTACCTGATCAATACCTGCGCCATTCGCCGCAAATCCGAGGAGAAGGTCAAAAGCCTCCTGGGAAGTTTAAGGTTTCTCAAGCACCAGCGCCCCCAGCTTCTCCTGGGGGTGGGCGGCTGCGTGGCCCAGCAGGAAGGCCAGCGGCTGCTGGCCTCTGCTCCCCACCTCAATCTGGTGTTCGGCACCAAGGGCATCTACCGCTTGCCGGACATGGTGCGCCGGGTTGCCCGGGGCGAGCGGGTAGTGGACGTGGACCTGGAGCGGGATTATCCGGAACTGCCCCGCCGCGTCTGGCCGCCGGCAACGGTCCAGACCATGGTGACCATCATGCGGGGCTGCGACAACTTCTGCACCTTCTGTGTGGTCCCCTATGTGCGGGGCCGGGAGGCCAGCCGGGAGCTGGAAGCCATCGTGGCGGAGGTGGCTGATTTTCTCGCCGCCGGCGGCCAGGAAGTGACCCTCCTGGGCCAGAACGTCAATT
>JBAVUP010000005.1:0-11108 GCA_049696835.1 Desulfobaccales bacterium | reverse complement strand
GCGACCCCAAGAATATGCCGGTGCTCCGGGCCGAACTCTTGAGATCGGTCTATAAGCGCTACTTCAAAAAGGCCGGCCGGCTGCTGGGGGAGATCGCCGGGGCCCGGGACCTCACCGAAGACGTGCTCAAAGAGTGGTTCATGTACCTCTACCAGTGCACGGAATGCCGGCGCTGCTCGCTGTTCTGCCCCTACGGCATCGACATGGCCGAAATGACCATCCTGGGCCGGGAGCTCTTGAGCTCCGTGGGCATCAACATCGAATGGACCCTGGCCTCGGTGGCCCAGTGCTATGACAAGGGCAGCCACATCGGCGCCACACCCCAGGCCATGAAGGACATGATCGACTTCTTCGCCGAGGAAAACGAGCGGGTCACCGGCATCTATACCCCGGTCCACTACAACCGCAAGGGCGCCGAAATCCTCTTCGTGGCCCCTTCCGGCGATTACTTCGCCGACCCGGGCACTTACACCTTCATGGGCTACCTCCTGCTGTTCCACTACCTCGACCTGGACTGGACCCTGAGCACCTATGCGGGGGAGGGCGGCAATTTCGGCTTCTTCATGTCCCATGAGATGGGCAAACGCCTCAATGCCAAGATCTATGCCGAAGCCAAGCGCCTCGGGGTAAAATGGATCCTCGGCGGCGAGTGCGGCCACATGTGGCGCATCATGAACCAATACATGGACACCTGGAACGGCCCCGCCGATTTCCTGGAGATGCCCGTGTCGCCCATCACCGGCACCAAATTCGAGAACGCCGCCACCACCCGGATGGTGCACATCTCGGAATTTACCGCCGACCTGATCCAGCACGGCAAGTTGAACCTGGACCCCCAGCGAAACGCCCATATCAAGCTGACCTTCCATGATTCCTGCAACACCAGCCGGGGCATGGGGATCTTCGAAGAGCCGCGCTACATCATCAACAACGTCTTGCCCGAGGGCCATTTCGTGGAAATGCCCCCCAACACCACCCGGGAGAAGACCTTCTGCTGCGGCAGCGGCAGCGGCTTCAACGCCGACGAGTACCTGGAAACCCGGTTGCGGGGCGGCCTCCCCCGGGCCAACGCCGTGCGCTTCGTGCACGACAAATACGGGGTCAACCACCTGGGCTGCATCTGCGCCATCGACCGGGCCGTGCTCCCCACCCTGCTGAATTACTGGGTCCCGGAAGTCGAGGTCACCGGCATCAGCGAACTGGTGGGCAATGCCCTGATCTTCCCGGACGAGATCGAGCGCACCACCGATCTCCGCGACCGTGACCTGGTAGGCTTTGGTGAGGCGGCGGAGGAAGGCGGGGAGGAAGAGGAATAACATGGCCGACTACAAAAACGAATTCGGGGTTTTTGGGGAGCGTCCGAAGGTCGAAAAAAAGCTCTTCGACCGCAATAAGGTCATAGCCGGGTTGGTCATCTTCGTGGTGCTGATCACCATTCCCCTCTGGCAGAACCTGGGTAAAACCGTGGCGGCGCCGGCGCCCAGTCTCGATACGCCGCTCATCAAGGCAATGGCGGCCAAGGACAAGAAGTGCGTGATGCCCACGGAGTGGATGCGGGCCAACCACATGCAGATGCTCATCGATTGGCGGGAAAACGTGGTCCGTGACGACGAGCAGAAGGTCACCACCAGCCGGGGGCGGGAATTCGTGGCGCCCGATGGGAAGAAATACCTTGCCAGCCTGACCAATACCTGCCTGGAGTGCCACTCCAACAAGGCTCAATTTTGCGATCAATGTCACAACTATGTTGCGGTAGTGCCTAACTGTTTTGGGTGTCACTTGCAGGAAGGCAAGAAGCTGGTGGAGGCGAAGTGATGGGTATGGATAGAAGAGAATTCATCAGGATAGCCGGACTCTCCACCCTCTTGGGGCTCGGAGGTAAAGGAGCTTTTGAATTATTGGCGCCGGGCCGCGTAGAGGCCGAGATCGTGCCGGAGACCCAGGCCCTCAAGGGCAAGAGATGGGCCATGGTGGTCAACCAGAAGAAACTGGATGACGCCACCGCCCAGAAGTGCATCGCCGCCTGCGACCGGGTCCACAATGTCCCGGATTTCCTCAATCCCGCGGATGCCAAGCTGAAACTGGACCCCGCGGTGGCCCACCGCTACCAGATCAAGTGGATCTGGACCGACCATTTCCACAACGCCTTCCCCGGGGAGGAGCAGCCGCATCTGGCGGACAAAGTGGAGCACATGAATTTTCTGCTTTTGTGCAACCATTGTCAGAATCCTCCCTGCGTGCGGGTGTGTCCCACCAAGGCCACCTTCCAGCGGGAAGACGGCATCGTCATGATGGACATGCACCGCTGCATCGGCTGCCGCTTTTGCATGGCCGGCTGCCCCTTTGGCGCCCGGAGCTTCAATTGGCGGGATCCCCGGCCCTATATCAAAGAGCAGTACCCCGGTTATCCCACCCGGGAGATCGGGGTGGTGGAAAAGTGCACCTTCTGCGCCGAACGGCTGGCCCAGGGGCTGATGCCCGCCTGCGTGGAGGCGTCCGGGGGAGCTTTGATCTTTGGGGACCTGGAGGATGAAAAGTCCGAGGTGCGGGAGTACCTCCGGAGATACTTCACCATCCGGCGGAAGGCCCATCTCGGTACGAACCCGCAAGTTTACTATATCGTGTGAGGTAGGTCATGCTTGAAAAGGCGCTGGTCGGTACGAAAAGATATTATGGCTTGTTAGCCCTGCTCGCGGGAATATTCGCGTTGGGGTTTTTATTCTACCTCAAGCAACTGCAGTTTGGCTTGGGGATTACCGGTATGGGCCGGGACGTCTCCTGGGGCTTTTACATCGCCCAGTTCACCTACCTGGTGGGCGTGGCGGCCTCGGCGGTGATGGTGGTCCTGCCGTACTACCTCCACAACTACAAGGCCTTCGGCCGGGTGACCATCCTGGGCGAATTACTGGCGGTGGCCGCAGTGACGATGTGTGTCACCTTTGTTCTGGTGGACATGGGGCGTCCGGACCGGGTATTCAATGTTTTTAAATACCCAACCCCCAATTCGGTCATGTTCTGGGATATCATCGTCTTGAACGGGTATCTCTTGCTTAACATCTTAATTGGCTGGAACGTGTTGGAGTGCGAACGCCATTCGGTGCCGCCGCCCAAGTGGCTGAAGCCCTTCATTTACTTGTCCATCCCCTGGGCCGTCTCCATCCACACGGTGACCGCCTTCCTGTACGCCGGCCTGCCCGGGCGGGGCTACTGGCTCACCGCTATCATGGCCCCCCGTTTTCTCTCGTCGGCCTTTGCCGCGGGCCCGTCGCTGCTCGTCCTCCTATGCCTGCTGGTGCGGAAATACACCAAGTTTGACCCCGGTAAGGAGCAGATCCAGTCGCTGGCCAAGATTGTCACTTACGCCGTCCTGGTCAACGTGTTCTTCTTTTTCTGCGAAATCTTCACGGTGTTCTACAGCCAGATCCCTGATCACATGCTCCACTTCCAGTATCTGTTCGCCGGCCTGGACGGCAAGGCCCGGTTGGTGCCGTTCATGTGGTTTTCCATCGTGGGCATGACCATCACGGCCCTCTTCCTGGTCAACCCCAAACTTCGGAAAAATGAAACCACCCTGGCGGCCCTGTGCGGCATGGTGATCATCACCACCTGGATCGATAAAGGGCTGGGATTGATGACCGGCGGTTTTGTACCCAACCCTCTGGAGCAGGTCACCGAGTACTGGCCCACCGTACCCGAAGCCCTCATCGGCCTGGGGGTGTGGGCCTTGGGGTTCCTGGTTCTTACCGTACTCTATAAGATCGCGGTCTCCATCAAGGAAGAAGTCAAGTCTTAGGGATAGCTCTGACTTTTCTGCTTAAGGGAGGTGAAGAGTAATGGCCTGGCGAGTCGAAGTCGATACCGATAAGTGCACCGGTGACGAGGAATGCGTCAACGTTTGCCCCGTGGGCGTGCTCGAGATGCAGGATGACAAAGCCGCGGTAGTGAACGAAGATGAGTGCCTGGGTTGCGAGAGTTGCATAGAAGTCTGCCCCTCGGGCGCCATCACCGTGACCGAAACCTGATTTGACCTGGCTGATTAGCAGACGTCGATTTGACCATCAGATCGGCGTCTTTTTAATAAAATTTTTCGCTATTTTATATTATAAGAGAACAATTACCGTTGGGGCGGACCTGCGTGACCGCCCTCCACGGGGTGCACACCTGGGTGTGTCTCTACAAGAACCTGAGGAGGTGAATTGCATGGGCTGGGAAGTGGAAATTGATACCGATAAGTGCACCGGTGACGAGGAGTGCGTCAACATTTGTCCCGTGGGCGTGCTCGAGATGCAGGATGAGAAAGCCGCGGCGGTGAATATCGACGAGTGCCTGGGTTGCGAGAGTTGTGTGGAGGCCTGTCCCTCAGGCGCCATTACGGTCACGGAAACCTGAACGTATCATGAGGCCCGCATAAGAAAACGCCGGTCTGGGTCGAGACCGGCGTTTTTTTGTCAGACCGGCAGAGGAGGGGAGGGGGCGGCTCTTTCCCCCTGTCTGCCGCAGGGGACCTGAATCCCCCCTCCATATCCGGCGCCCGCTTAAGCTGCGGCCCCGGAAATACCTGCGGTTCCTGGTTACTTCGTATAAGGATTGACCAGGTGGACCGGCACCGGCGAGTTGGCCATGACCTTTTTGGCCACGCTGCCGAAATCGGCGCTCTTCTGATCCAGATCCTCATGGCCGCGGCCGTGGCTGGTCAGGACCACCATGTCGGCCTGGGCGGCCTTGATCGCCTTCAGAATCTCGGTGGCTGCGTCGCCCTGGACCAACTTCACCTCGATATTGGGGCAGCCTTTCAATTCCTGGGCGCACACCGATTCCAAATGCTTCTTGGCCTGCTTTAATTCCCAACTCTGAAAATGTTCTAACTGATCTCCGCTGGGGTAGTTGCCGTAAGCCGGGAAGTAAGACATCAAATCGACCCCGACGTACAGGAGGATGACTTTGGCCTGGTACTTCTCTGCGAGTGAGGACACGTGCTTGGCGGCCTTGATCGAATTCTTGGACAAGTCTGTGGGCCAGAGGATGGTGCGTACTTCCATCGAAGACCTCCCTATAATACCGTTTTTGGTTTTCCGTTTTTGGTTTTTCGTTAAAATAGGAAGATTTGCAATAAGTTACATATTGAGCCTGATGCATTTTAAAGCAAACATGGCGTTATTTTTAATTGGGAATAATATAAGCATAACACCCTCAATTTGGAAGGGTTTTTATAATTTTTTGCCGCTTTTTCCAGAACTAAAACCTAAAACCCAGAACCCAAACTAACCAGTCTGGCGTTTCCGCAGACGGATGGATTGGGGGGTGACTTCCACCAGTTCATCGTCGTTGATGAATTCCATGGCCTGTTCCAGGGTGAACTGGCGCGCCGGCACCAGCCGCAGGGCCTCGTCGGACCCGGCCGCCCGGATATTGGTGAGTTTCTTCTCCTTGGTAATGTTCACCACCATATCATCGGGGCGGGTATTTTCCCCCACGATCATCCCCCGGTACACCGGATCCCCGGGTTTCACAAAGATGGTGCCCCGGGGCTGCAGGTGGAAGATGGCATAGGACACGGCCCGGCCGGGCCGGTCCGCGATGAGGACTCCATTGATACGGCCGACGATCTCGCCGGCATAGGGGGTGGTGCCCACCAGGAGGGTGTTTAAAAGCCCCGTGCCCCGGGTGTCGTTCAGGAACTGGCCCCGAAGGCCGATGAGGCTCCGGGAGGGGATTTCAAATTCCAGGCGGACCCGGCCGGAGCCGTGGTTGACCATCTTCATCAAATGGCCGCGGCGGCTGCTCAGCTTTTCCGTAATGATCCCCACGAACTCCTCGGGGATATCCACCACCGCCAACTCCAGGGGCTCTGAGAGCCGGCCGTCGATTTCCCGGGTCACCACCTTGGGTTTGGACAGGGACAGCTCAAACCCTTCCCGGCGCATCATCTCGATGAGCACCGCCAGTTGCAGCTCCCCCCGGGCGCTCACCTGAAAAGCCTCCCGGCTCTCCGCCGGCGCCACCCGGATGCTGACGTTATAGAGCACCTCCTTGTCCAGGCGTTCCTTGAGGTGCCGGGAGGTCAACAGGCGCCCTTCTTTGCCGGCCAGCGGCGAGGTATTGACGGAAAAGATCATGGAGATGGTGGGTTCTTCCACGGTGATGGCGGGCAGCGGCCGGGGGTCCTCCGGGTCGCCCAGGGTGTCGCCGATGAAGGCCTCGGGGACGCCGGCCACCGCGGCGATATCCCCCGCCGCCAGGACCTCCCGGCTCGTGCGCTCCAGGCCATCAAAGCTGTAAACCTGGCTGAGATTGGCCTTGCCCGCGAGCCGGCCCTGTTTCAACAGCGCCACCTCCTGGCCCTGGCGCAAGGCGCCGCTGACGATTTTCCCCACCGCGATCAGGCCCACGTAGTCGCTGTAATCCAGATTAGTGACCAGGAACTGCAAAGGGGCCTCCGGGTCATAGGCGGGGGCGGGGATGGCCTTGACAATCGTCTCAAACAGGGGGACCAGGTCCGGGCCCTGGCCGTCGGGGTCGGTGAGCGCGATGCCCGCCTTGGCGTTGGTGTAGATCACGGGGAATTCCAACTGCTCCTCATGCGCGTCCAGATCAATGAACAGGTCGTAGATTTCGTTCAGGACTTCCTGAATGCGCCGGTCGGCGCGGTCGATCTTGTTGATCACCACAATGGCGGGGAGGCCCTGCTCCAGGGCCTTGCCCAGGACGAACCGGGTCTGGGGCAGGGGGCCCTCGGTGGCGTCCACCAGGAGCAGGACACCGTCCACCATGTTCAGGGTGCGCTCCACTTCGCCGCCGAAATCCGCGTGCCCGGGGGTGTCCACGATATTGATCTTGACGCCCTTATAGGTAATGGACATGTTCTTGGCCATGATGGTGATGCCCTTTTCCCGCTCCAGGTCCAGGCTGTCCATGACCCGCTCCACCACCTGCTCATTTTCCCGAAAGATGCCGCTCTGCCAGAGCATGGCATCCGCCAGGGTGGTCTTGCCATGATCCACGTGGGCGATGATGGCCAGATTGCGTAAGTCTTCCCGTACGTGCATAACATCTCCGATAATTGCAAATGGGATTGGGAGAGGGGGCCATGGGCCGACGGCCGCTTACCATCCCTCTCCCCAACCCTCTTCCCCAACCCCCATAAGGGATGGAAGGGATGCGTAGGGGCACGGCGGGCCGTGCCCGGTAATCCAAGGCGGGCTTTGCCCGCCATGTGGGGTGCGTCCTACGCACCATCCATGTACGGTACGCACCGCGCACCACACCAAAACACCGGCGGGGCGCCTGTGCCACCGATAGTCCAGAATATTTCACATGAAATGACCGCGATTCGGGGCCGGACAGGGGAGAAGGCCCGGCCGGTGCATCTTGGCTGGCTGTGGTCCGCGGCAAGTTCCCGGCAGCGATTTTATCAATACATAAATTGTAACGATTGTGCCATGATTGTGCAAGGCTTCAAATGGACCGGCGCAGGGCTTCCGCCTGATAAAATAGCGTAGATTCAATAACCGGGAATGGCGACACCTGCTCGGCCAATGCCGCCATCTGCGGCAAGGTTTTCTTGCCCCGGCCGGTGATGCCCTTATCGGCCCGCCTTTCGCAAATCTTCGGGTGCATCATGCATTCCAGCCTGCTCGTGGCCTTCCTGGTCTACGAAGCCGCCGCTGGGGTAGGACCCTTTTGAGATCGATTTGAGCTTGAAAATAATCCAAATTCCATTTATATAGAATACGATAAGATCCCTGCGAACCTGTGATGCTTGGGCTTGAGAAGATTCCTCATTAATAAATAATCCTCAGCTTGCCGGGTAGAGGGTATACGCCCTCTTCTTCCGATAGCAGTGATAATTCTTCCAGGATCAGGGTGGGATTCACTGCGATACCCCGGAGAACCTGGACCGCAATCATGAGGGTTTGATGCGCGCGATATGATCCAGGCAAGGCCAAAAGCTGATCTATTCTCTCACCAACTTTAATCCATGGATGGATAATGACCGGCAATCTTGTCATAATGCTCTTTTCGATTCTTATCATAACGTTAGCATTATCGCGTTGTGTGATAAGATTGTCTAAAATAACTGTAATTGATCTCTACATTCTCTTTGTGGGATTTCATTTTGGAGTTTATCCGCTTATCAGAGGATGGCTCGGTGCTTATTCTGATGTGTCGCCATTAACGAGCGCCTTGGTTTTTCTGCATGTCATTCTAACATTTGCAATATTATTGATAATTACATCTATCTTACCGGAAACATATCAAAATGGTCTTGAAATCACTTATTTATGTAAGCAATGGTCCAAGATTAATAAATATTTCATATTTTTCTTGTTGTCATTTATCTTTGGAGTAGAAATAATCGGTTGGTGGCATTATGGCATAATTTCTAACGTAAATTATGAAGAATTAAGTAGAATTCGCAACCCCCTGCCTTACTGGCTTTCATCAATATATCCTGTGCTCCCTGATCTGATATTCTGTGCTTTTCTGGTAATGGCTGCAAAAGTTATAGCATCAACTGGACAGAATAGGAAATGGTGGTTTGTTCTGGTGGCGATGTTATTTATCGATGGCTTTTTGTTTGGTAGGCGCGCGTTAGTGAATATGGCAGTCATCGGAGCTATACTTTTTATAGTGGTTCATAATAAAGCTGTATGGCGCTGGAGTTACGTGAAATGGATGCTGGTTATCGGCCTATCATTATTTATATTCAGCAATCTATTTCAAAATTATCGTGGGATGATGGAATTTGACCACGAGAATATTATGCAAAATCAAATAAAGCTTCTGCAATTGTTTCGGGCCTACCGCGGGATGCATCAATTGCCGGTCTTAGAGCCCTCATACCAAGGAGAACTTCCGAGCTCTGGGGCCTTGGACGGACACCTCGACCATCTCCGAGTCAATCTGGTGTCTTGGGAGTTAACCTATTTCTTGCCCCAGGGCCGGTGGGAAGACCTGAAGGGTAAGGCACAGAGTGACACCTTGCGGCAGTGGTTGAACAATTTTTTTCTCTGGCGCGAAAAGCAGCAGGTCTCGTTACATGAGCAAACTTTGATGAGGTATCGATTGCAGGGCGGGGATCATAATAAAACCAATAAGTTGTTTCAGACTTATAGCACGATGCTGCAATATCCGACCTTTGCGTTCCCGTACCTATGGAAATCCCCTATTTCTGCCGCCTTGGATGCTCGTGCGACGATTGACAATCTCAAGATCAGGCTGGCACCATGGGAGTTCAATCTTTTTATTCTCAAGGGGCACTTGGCAGGCCTGGACAAGACCGAGGGGTATGGCGACATCATGTGGCAAGGGTTAAAAAATTCCATCCCCCGGGTGCTCTGGCCCGGGAAAAAGGTGGTTTCGCTCAACGACATAACTGCAACTAAGTATGGCGTGCGTGTTATCGATTATCCTAAAAACAATTATGGATTTCTGCTGGCTGATTTTGGTTTTCTGTCTTGCATTTTACTGCCCTTGATGTTGCTCATGGTTTTTGTAACGATGGCGATTATCATATTATTCACCCAAGAACATCCAATATTGTTATGCCTCTCAAGCGGATTTCTGCTAAATTATCTTATTAATATAGAACAAAATATTGCTGATATTTATATATTGTATAGAAATCTATTACTAATATTTTTATGTTATTTAATATGTTACTTAGTAGGAAAACTTTTCGCTCGCAGTCGTTATCCTATTACAACTTTATCAAGCTCTCATCCACGGACAGAGGGATGAACCTCAGTAAGGGCAAGTTAAGCTGCGGGTCTCCAGCAGATCCGGTTCCAACTTATCTGCCCTGGGGGCCAGTTATAATCTGGGGCGCATATGCAACCTCGGGCACGCCGTCCCATGGTAAAGGGCAAAACCCTTTCAAGGTGCTTAAAGAAGCCGCTGGATAGGGTCTAAACGGAGCTTAGGTAACATGGAAGGCTATCGTCACCGGCTTTATCAGCATTACGAATCGGGAACTCAGGGGTCTGAGGACTCACTGCGCGGTGGAGACCGGGGCTTGGGACCCCGGCATGATCTTCAGCCAAAACCTGTTTTGTGTTGCCATTAAGTAAATGTGTGGTCTCACTGGTATTTTTGCCTATAGTGCCTCCGCCCCGCCGGTGGCGGCGGACGAAGTCCTGCGGATGCGGGAGCACATGCGGGCCCGGGGCCCCGATGGGGCCGGCTTATGGATTTCCGAGGATAAGCGGGTGGCCCTCGGCCATCGCCGTCTGTCCATCATCGACCTGAGCGCCGCCGGAGCCCAGCCCATGGCAACTCCCGACCGGGCTCTCTGGGTGGTCTTCAACGGCGAGATCTATAACTATCGGGACCTCCGCGGCCAGCTGGAGTCCCAGGGGCGTCGGTTTAACTCCGGCAGCGACACCGAAGTCTTATTGCACCTGTATCAGGCCTACGGGCCGGAGATGGTGCATCGGCTCCGGGGCATGTATGCCTTCGCCATCTGGGACCAGGCCCAGGGTCGGCTGTTTTTGGCCCGGGATCCCTTCGGCATCAAACCCCTCTATTATGCCGACGATGGCCGGACCTTGCGCTTTGCCTCTCAGGTCAAGGCCCTCGTCGCCGGGGGCGCCGTGGATATCGCCCCGGAGCCGGCCGGGCACGCCGGTTTTTTTCTCTGGGGGTATGTCCCGGAGCCGTACACCCTGTATCGGGGCATACGCGCCCTGGAAGCCGGATCGACCTTGTGCAAGGATCTCCAGGGACATGCCGAGATGCACCGGTTCTGCACGGTTCCTGCCGAAATCGCCAGGGCTTATGAAGTCGGGCGACAGGCCGACCTCGGGAAAGCCGCGGTCATGGCTGACTTAGGCGCGGCCCTGGCCGACAGCGCCGAGCATCATCTGGTGGCCGATGTCCCCGTGGGGATCTTTCTCTCCGCGGGGTTGGACTCCGGCACGATCACCGCCCTGGCCAGTCGGGCCCGGGGAGGCTTGCATTCCATAACCCTGGGCTTCCGGGAATTGCAAGGCAGTCCCCTGGATGAAACCATCCTGGCGGCCAAGGTGGCCGACCGGTACGGCACCCTGCATCAAACCGCGTGGGTAACGCCAGACGATTTTCAGACTGAATACCGCCGCATCCTGGAA
>JBAVUP010000004.1:0-1777 GCA_049696835.1 Desulfobaccales bacterium | reverse complement strand
GAACTGGTGGAAGCCAACCTGCGCCTGGTGGTGTCCATTGCCAAGAAATACACCAACCGGGGTTTGCAGTTCCTGGATTTGATCCAGGAAGGCAATATCGGCTTGATGAAGGCGGTAGAAAAGTTCGAATACGAGCGGGGCTACAAGTTCAGCACTTACGCCACCTGGTGGATCCGCCAGGCCATCACCCGGGCCATCGCCGACCAGGCCCGCACCATCCGGATCCCGGTGCACATGATCGAGACCATCAACAAATTGATCCGCACCTCCCGCTACCTGGTCCAGGAGATCGGCCGGGAACCCACCCCGGAGGAGATCGCCGAAAAGATGGAGTTCCCCCTGGAGAAGGTGCGCAAGGTCCTGAAGATCGCCAAAGAGCCCCTGTCCCTGGAAACTCCCATCGGCGACGAAGAGGACAGTCACCTGGGCGATTTCATTGAAGATAAGAAGCTCTCCACCCCCATGGATGCAGTGTCCAACCTCAATCTGGCCGACCAGACCCGGAAGATGCTGGCCACCCTGACTCCTCGGGAAGAAAAGGTCTTGCGCAAACGTTTCGGCATCGGTGAAAAGACCGACCACACCATGGAAGAAGTGGGGCGGGATTTCGAGGTCACCCGGGAGCGCATCCGCCAGATCGAGGCCAAGGCCCTGCGCAAGCTGCGGCACCCCTCCCGCAGCATCAGGTTGAAAAGCTTTATTGAGGGTTGATTTCGTCATGATTGCCATCGCCCTATTGAACAATTGGGGAGTAGAGTTATAATAAATAAAATAGGGGCGGGTAATCCCGCCCCTACCGACTTTTTTGCAAGTTGACCACAACCAAATATTTTTTCGGGGGCAAACCGGCTGCTGAATTCGAGGCAAAGGTTATGAGCTCCCAGCAAGCCAAGGCTTACCGGGCCCATAGCTCAGCGGTCAGAGCAACCGGCTCATAACCGGACGGTCCCTGGTTCAAATCCGGGTGGGCCCACCACCGATCAGGGGGACAAGGATATATTTCGATACCTACAAGGAGCGGCAGTTATAGAGGGGCCTGACCCCGGGGGTGCTTTCTGCGCACCCCTTTTTTATGTCTTATGAGCGCCACCCTGCAAGAGATCGTCAAGGTGCTTGACCGCCATTATCCGGCGGCCTGGGCCGTGCCCGGCGACCGCACCGGCTTTCAGGTGGGGGATCCCGACAGCCCTGTAACCACGGTGCTGGTGGCCCTGGAGGTCTCCCCGGCCGTGATCCGGGAAGCCCAAAGCCGGGAGGCGCAACTGCTCCTGACCCACCATCCCTTGATTTATCAGCCCCTGGGCGAGGTCCGGGAGGACCAGCCCGCCGGAAGTCTCCTAACGTCCCTGATCCGGGCCGGGATCGCTGCGGTATCCTGCCACACCAATCTGGACGTGGCCCCCGGGGGCCTCAACGATTACCTGGCCCGGGCCTTGGAGCTGGCCGACGTCGAGGTTCTGGAGGCAACCAGCCGGGAAACCCTGTACAAGCTGACGGTCTTTGTGCCCCTGGATTATGAGGACCGCGTGCGCCAGGCCCTGACCTCGGCCGGCCTGGGGGTCATCGGGCGCTATTCCCATTGCACCTTTGCGGCCCGGGGCCAGGGCACCTACCAACCCCTGACTGGGGCTCGGCCGTTTAAGGGAGAGGTGGCGCAGCTCTCCCGGGTGGAAGAATCCCGTCTGGAAATCCTGACGCCGGAATCCCTCCTGCCCGCCGCCCTATCCCGGCTGCAGGAGGCGCACCCCTACGAAGAAGTGGCTTACGACCTGTACCC
>JBAVUP010000003.1:0-12352 GCA_049696835.1 Desulfobaccales bacterium | reverse complement strand
GGCCAAGGTGGCCCTCACCGCCTGTATGCGCAAGCTCCTGGTGATCCTTAATGCCATGCTTAAAAATCGCACTTATTGGAACCCACAGCTGCCTCTTGCAGCTTGACAGAAAAGACAGTCGCTACATAAAATTTACCGAAAGCTGACCGAGGAGAGCTATTTCTTTGACTCCAGGCGTTCTAAAACCTTGGGAGTATAGAGGTCGTGCTCCAGCAATTGGGCCGACACCGGCCGCATCATGGAAAGCTTCATCATCAGGAAGTTGAGGCGGCGCATCTGCTTGAGCTTCTCGGCCTCATCCGGCAGGGCCGCCACCAGGTCCTGCAGGTGCACCACTTCCTTGCGCAGTTCCAGCTCCGGCGGCAGGCAGTCGGCATTCTTCAAAATCTTGTAGGCCATGCGCAGCTCCAGGGGAATGTGGCTGTCCTCCTCCAGGTTGAGGGGCTGGCCCTTACCCGTCAGGTTGTCGAATTCGCCGGCCTCCATGGCCTCCCGGATACGGTTTTCGGCGAGTCTGGTAAAAAATTCCATCCTAACGCCTCGGTCTGCTTAGTAAAAAATAGGAGGAGGAACAGCCGTGCCTGGCGGTTCAACCCCCCTCACCCTAGCCCTCTCCCCCAATGGGGGAGAGGAGAAAAGATATAATCCCATTGATGCCCTAGTTAATAAGGTTTCAGCAATTATGAACCACTTTATCATGTCTTGGCTGGCCGCTGACAGCTGACAGCTATTACCGCTGCTTTTTGGCCCGCGCCATTTCCCGCTCCTGTTCGCGGCGGCGGATGGTTTCCCGTTTGTCTGCCTGCTTTTTCCCCCGGGCCAGGGCGATCTCCACCTTGGCATGCTCGTCTTTAAAGTACATGCGCAAGGGAATCAGGGTATACCCCCGCTCCTGGACCTTACCTAAAAGGCGCCGCAATTCCCAGCGATGCAGGAGAAGCTTGCGGGGCCGTTCCGGGTTGTGGCTGTCCAGCGCGGCATGGGAATAGGGGCTGATATGGGCATTGTAGAGGTAGATCTCCCCGTCCTTGAAGCGGGCGTAGGCGTCGTTGATGTTGGCCTTCCCCTGGCGCAGGGACTTGACTTCCGTGCCCTTCAACACCAGGCCGGCCTCAAACAGGTCATCGATGGCATATTCGAAGTAGGCCTTACGGTTACGGCAAATGACCTTCACGTTGTCTTCTTTCATGGGAGCCGATTGGTGACCAGGGGGCGGCCGAACCGAAAAATATCCGGGAAACGGTGATCCATCTCCCTGCTGACGTAGTCGTTGACTTCCTCCACGGTGGCCCGGTTCAGGGCCTGGTGGGCGATTTCCCGGGCCTCGCCCAGGGAGGTCATGCGGATAACCCGCTTGACCACCGGAATGGAAGTGGGATTCATGGAAAACTCTTCCACCCCCAGCCCCAGGAGCACCGGGATATACAGGGGATCGCCGGCCATCTCGCCGCACATGGCCACCCGGATGCCGGCCTTGCGGCCGGCCTGGACCACGTCCCGGACCATGCGCATCACCGCGGGGTGCAGGGGCTCGTACATGTCCGCCACGGACTTGTTGCCCCGGTCGATGGCCAGGGCGTACTGGATCAAATCATTGGTGCCGATGCTGAAAAAATCCGCCTCCTGGGTCAAGAGGTCCGCCAGGGTAACGGCGGCGGGCACCTCGATCATGGCCCCCACCGGCAATTTGCGGTCAAAGGAGACATTTTCCCGAGCCAACTCTCCCTTCACCGACTCCAAGAGCAGCCGGGCCTCGTGCAATTCCCGGGGGCTGGAGATCAGGGGGAACATAACCCGCACTTTGCCGAAGGCCGAGGCCCGGAGGATGGCCTTGATCTGGGTGCGGAAGATCTTCTGCTCCTTGAGACAAAAACGAATGGCCCGCAACCCCAGGGCCGGGTTCATCTCCGGAGCGTACTCCAGAGGGGAGAGGAACTTGTCGCCCCCGATGTCCAGGGTCCGGATGGTGACCTCCCGGGGGGCCATGGCCTCCACCACCTGGCGATAATGCTGAAAGAGCTCCTCTTCCGTGGGCAACTGGCGTTGGCGGAGATAGAGAAACTCGGTGCGGTACAGTCCCACCCCGTCGGCGCCGTACTTTTGGGCCAGGGAAACTTCCTCCGGCATCTCGATGTTAGCCAACACCCGGTTGGGGTGGCCGTCATTGGTAACCGCCGGCAGGGCGCTGCCCTGGGTCACTTCCCATTTGAAGGTATCGAATTCCTCCTTGCGGACCTGGTAGCTCCGGCGCATGGCCTCGTCCGGATTGACGATCACCCGGCCCGTCAGGCCGTTGATGATGACCTCTTCTCCGGTCTGGATCTCGAGCGTGGCACTGTCCAGCCCCACCACCGCGGGGATTTCCAGGGAGTGGGCGATGATGGCAGTGTGGGAGGTCTTGCCGCCCCGCTCGGTAATGAAGCCCATCACCTGGGAACTGGACATGTGGGTGGTTTCCGCCGGAGACAGGTCCCGGGCGACAATGATCACCGGTTCGGGAAAGATGAAGGTCTTGCTGGCATTCCGGCCCGTCAGATGCCCCAACAGGCGGCGGTAGACCGCCTCCACATCCTGGATGCGCCCCTGGATGTGCTTGTCCCCGATGCGCTGGAAGACCTCCTTGATCTTCAGGAAAGCCTGGTACAGGGCCCGTTCGGCATTAAAGTTTTGCTCTTTGATGAGCTTCTGGGTCTCCAGCAGCAGCATCCGGTCCCGGAGGATGAGCAGGTGCAGGTCCAGGATATGGGCATGCTCCTTTAAGTCCGCGGCGATTTCTTTCCGGAGACGGGTGATCTCCTCTTCGGTCTGGTCCACCGCCCGGTTGAAGCGCTCCAGCTCCTCGGCCACCTCTTTTTGGGTGTAGAGCAGGCGCGTCGATACCTGGCCCTCCTGGGTCAGGACGTGGGCCGGGCCGATGACAATGCCGGGCGAGGCGGCAATACCCTCAAGCAGGCGATTCTTCCGGGTCATTTCTCCTCAAACTTGCTGGCAAACAGGCTGGTAATCAGGGTGGCCGCCTCCCGGGCCTGGAGGCCCCGGGTGCGCAGCACCAACCGGGTGCCCTGGGGGCAGTCCAGGGCCAGGACGGCCAGAAAATCCCGGGCATCCACCACCAGACCGTCTTTCTCCAGGCTGATGTCGGCTTCGAACTGCCGGGCCGCGGTGGCAATCCTGGCCACCGGCCGGGCATGGAGACCCAGGCGGTTCTCCACCCAGAGTTCCTTTTCTATGGTCCACAGATCGGTTGCTTGGGTTGCCATTGTATCATGAAATGGGAATTGGAATAATGTAACCCTTTGGTCCTAAGACTTCTTGGCGACTTGGCGTCTTGGCGTCTTGGCGTGAGGACCTTGCTCTCGCCAAGGCGCCAAGAACCAGTTGATTAACTTTTCCGAGCCTTTGTCTGCCCTCACTCCAGCCGCCCCTGGTCCTTGAGGGCCAGGTAGGCCTGGTAGACCTGGCGCCGGGGAAGGCCGTGGTCCGCCGCCACCCGGTCCGCCAGGCGGCGTCCTTTTAAGCCGCGCTCCCGGGCGGTCTCGAGCAGATATGCCGTCAGGTCCACCGGGGCCGGGGCCGCGGCCCGGGGGCAGGAGAGCACCAGAGCGCATTCCCCTTTGAGGTCGGCGCCTTCCAGGTTGGCGGCGATATCGGCCACCGGCCCCCGCCATCTCTCCTCGAACTTCTTGGTGAGCTCCCGCACCACCAGGACCTCTCGGTGGGGCATGACGCCGGCGATTTCCGCCAGGGTCCGGGCCAGGCGCCGGGGGGCTTCATAGATAATAATCACCCGGAGTTCCGACGCCAGCCCCTGGAGCATTTTCAGGCGCCGGCCCTCACCCCGGGGCAAAAACCCCACAAACAGTATATCGCCTTTGAACCCGGAAAGCGAGAGCGCCGCCACCCCCGCGGCGGGGCCGGGCACCGCTTCCACCCTCACCCCCGCGTCCCAGGCCCGGGCCACCAGGTCGGCGCCGGGATCGGAAAACCCCGGGGTGCCGGCATCGCTCACCAGGGCCACGTTTTGGCCCTCCTGCAGCCGGCGGATCAGCTCCGCCCCCCGGGACGCCTGGTTATGGGCGTGGTAGCTGATCAGCGGCGTCCCGAGGCCGTAGTGGCTCAGGAGCTTGCGGGTGTGGCGGGTGTCTTCGGCGGCGATGAGGTCCGCCTCCTTCAGCACCCGCAAGGCCCGCAGGGTGATGTCCTCCAGGTTGCCGATGGGGGTGGCTACGATGAACAAAGTCCCCGGGTTTGCCATGAGAGATGGTAATGCTGTTTTCTGTTTTATGTTTTCTGTATCGCTGATTTAAAATGCGCCGGTAATAATCTCCACCTGGGGGTCATCCCCGGTCATGGTTACAGCTACCACATCAAAGCGCACCGATTTCCCGACCAGGCGCTTGTCCTTCAGATAGTAATCGGCCAAGCGGCGCAGGCGCTGCTGCTTGGCAAAGGACACCGCCTCCTGGGGGCTGCCGAACGTCAGGCTTTTCCGGGTCTTGACCTCCACGATCACCAGGGTCTTGCCCTGCCGGGCGATGAGGTCGATCTCGCCCAGGGGCGTGACATAATTGCGCTCCAGGATCTTATAGCCCTGCTGCTTCAAGGCCGCGGCGGCCAGGTCTTCGCCGTGATCTCCCAGTTGCCGCCGTGGATCTTTCATAAGCCTTGCCCGTAAACATACTTCCTAAATAGCCTTAGACTTCTGCCTAAACTTGCACAGGCGGGACGCCTGTGCTACCCCCCTTTATAGTGGGCTGGGAGGGGAGTTTGAGGGGAGGGCGGGGGACTCGCGTCCCCCGGTCCTACCCTCAAATTTCCGTCACCCGCCTTCCCCCAGCCACTCCTTCACGCCCCGGAAGGTGCGGCGGTGGAGGGCGCAGGGGCCCCAGCAGCGCAGGGCCTCCAGGTGTTCGGCGGTGGCGTAGCCCTTATGACGGGCGAAATTGTACTGGGGGTAGCGGCAGTGGTAGGCCTCCATGAGCCGGTCCCGGTAGACCTTGGCCACCACGGAGGCCGCGGCGATGGAGGGGCAGCGGTCGTCCCCTTTGATCACCGGTTGTTGGGGGTAGGTCAGGGGCAGGGGCTGGTTGCCGTCCACCAGGACCATCTCCGGGATCTGGGACAGGTCCCGGATAGCCTGGGCCATGGCGTGAAGAGAGGCGGCCAGGATGCCCTGGCGCTCGATCTGGCGGGGGCCCACCTCCCGGATGGCCAGGGCCAGAGCCTGGCGCCGGATATGGAGGTCCAACTCCGCCCGGAATTCCGGGGTCAGGCGCTTGGAATCCCGGAGCCCGGGTAAAGCCAGGCCGGCCGGCAGGATCACGGCTGCGGCCACCACCGGCCCCGCCAGGGGGCCCCGGCCCACCTCATCTACGCCGGCGATGAAGGTTAATCCCTGAAAACGCCAGAATCCTTCCGGGTCAGCAAGTACGTGAACGCTGCCCGGAATTCGGCTCATAGCATCGGGGTCCGCTTTTCCTTGATCCGGGCCGCCTTGCCCTTCCGCTCTCTCAGGTAATAGAGGCGGCTCTGCCGGACTTTACCCCGGAAGAGAACCACCACCTGGTCGAGGTTGGGGGAATGCACGGGGAAGATGCGTTCCACCCCCACCCCATAAGAGACCTTGCGCACCGTAAAGCTGGCCCCGGTGAGGCCGCCCCGCTTCCGGATGACCACCCCTTTGAAGACCTGGATGCGCTCCTTGTCTCCTTCCACAATGCGTACATGTACTTCCACGGTATCCCCGGGGCGAAACGCGGGCAAATCCGCCCGCATCTGTTCCCGGGACAATTGGTCTACACGTTCCATATCCTCACCTATCTTGTGCCTGGCGTTGCGGCCAGGGATTTGATAAATTCTCGGTCTTCCTTAGTGAGCACGGCCTTTGCCAGCAAATCGGGCCGGAGCCGCACCGTCCGGGCCAGGGCCTGCTGCCGCCGCCATTGGGCGATCCTGGCGTGGTCGCCTTCCAGCAACACCGGCGGCACCTCGTGTCCCTCGAAGACCCGGGGCCGGGTGTAATGGGGATATTCCAGGAGGCCCGCCTGGAATGACTCTTCCTCCGTGGCCCCTTCGCCTCCCAGGACGCCGGGCAGCAGCCGGGTCACCGCGTCCGCCACGATGAGGGCCGGGATTTCCCCCCCGGTCAGAATATAATCGCCTATTGACAACTCTTCATCAATATAAAAATGCACGCGGTGGTCCACCCCCTCATAATGCCCGCAGATGAGCAAGAGGTGGGAGTGCTCCGCCAACTCCTGGGCCTTGGCCTGATTGAACCCCGGACCCGTGGGCCCCAGGAGGATCACCCGGGTGGCGGGGTCTTCCCGGCGCACGGCCCGGATGGCCGCCACCAGGGGCTCGATCTTCATGACCATGCCGGGGCCGCCGCCGAAGGGCCGGTCATCGGTCACCTGGTGCCGGTCGGCGGTATAGTCCCGCAGGTTTAGCACCCGGTAAGTGACCGCCCCCTGGGCCTGGGCCCGCTGGAGCATGCTCTGGCTCAAGGGGGAGGCGAAAAACTCGGGAAACAGGGTCAGCAGGTCAATCCGCATCCGCTTACCAGGGTCCCTCGGCACCAGAGCCAGCCTCACTGGTTTTTCCGGGCAGCGCGACCGCGGCTGTCCTCCCCTTATAACAGTCCCTCGGGAGGCGAGGCCTTGAGCACTCCCTCCTCCAGGTTGATTTCGACGATCACGTCCTCCACCGCGGGGAGCAGCACCTCTCGCTCGCCCTGGCGCACCACATAGACGTCATGGGCCGGGGTGGGGATGATGCTCTCCAGATATCCCAACAGGGCGCCGTCGGCGACGTTGACCACCGGCAGACCCAGCACCTGGAACCAGTAGTATTCCCCGGGCGGCAGCGGCGGGAACTGGCGGCGGTCCCCCTGGACCACCTGTCCCACCAGCGCTTCGGCCTGGTTCCGGGTGTGTACGCCGGCCAGGAGGAGCACCACCTGGTTCTGGTGGCGTCCGGCCTCGAGGACCTGATAGCGGTGGCCGCCGATCCGGACTTCCCCTAAGGCCGCGAACACCTCGGGGTCGGTGGTGGCAGTCTCGGCGTCCGCCCGGATCTTGACCGCGCCTTTGATGCCGTGAGCGGCGGAGATGCTTCCCAAACCGATCAACGGGTCGGAGGCCTGCGGTCCCCTATTCAATGATCTCCAGGACCGCCCGTTTGCGAATCTTGGTAGACGCGGCGCTGAGAATGGTGCGCATAGCCCGGGCGGTGCGCCCTTGCTTGCCGATCACCTTGCCGAGATCTTCCTTAGCCACCTTCAATTCAATGACCGAGGTCTGCTCCCCTTCGATCTCCGTGACCTGGACCTGTTCAGGGTTATCTACCAGTGACTGGGCGATGAACTTCACCAATTCCTTCATAGTGGCCACCTCTGTCAGGGGATCAGGCGATCAGTCTCCCTCGTGCTCCTGGGTCGCGCTCAGGCTTCCGGCACGGCCGCCGCCCGGGGCTGTTTCAGCAGGCTGGCCACCGTATCGGTGGGGGTGGCGCCCCGGCCCACCCACTCTCTCAGCAGGTCTTCTTTCACTGAGACCGCCGCCGGTTCCTGGCGCGGATCATACGTGCCAATGATATCCAGGAATTTACCATCCCGGGGAGACTCACTGTTGCTCACCACGATGCGATAGAATGGGCGCTTTTTGGCGCCGTAACGGGCCAATCGAATTCGTAATGCCATGGACGCGCTTTATCCTCCTTATTTTTAGTTGTCAGTGGTCAGTTGCCAGTGATTAGTGATCCTAAGCTGCAGTCATTGCCTTTATTCTGACCACTAACCACTGGCCACTGGCCACTCTTAAAAAAACTTCATAGGAAATGAAGCCTTACCTTTTTTACCCCCCCTGGCGATTTGTTTTATCATTTTCTGGGTCACGGCGAAGTTCTTGAGCAGCCGGTTGACGTCCTGGACCGTGGTGCCGCTGCCGGCGGCGATGCGGCGGCGGCGGCTGCCGTTGATGATGGTGTGGTCGGTCCGCTCAAAGGGCGTCATGGAACTGATGATGGCCTCCACCCGTTTCAACTCCCCTTCGTCCGGCTGCATACCTTTGAGCTTGCCCCCCAACCCCGGGATCATGCCCAGGAGCTGTTCCATGCTGCCCATCTTCTTGATCTGCTTGAGTTGGTCCCGGAAGTCATCCAGGGTGAAGGCCTCCTGGCGCAGCTTCTTTTCCAGGGCCTGAACCTCATCGGCGTCGAAGGCCTCCTGGGCTTTTTCTATAAGGGTGAGGACGTCGCCCATGCCCAGGATGCGGGAGGCCAGGCGATCCGGGTGGAAGACCTCCAGGGCGTCCAGCTTCTCACCCACTCCCAGAAACTTGATGGGCTTACCGATCACCTCCCGCATGCTTAGTGCCGCCCCGCCCCGGGCGTCGCCTTCCACCTTGGTCAGGATCACGCCGGTGAGCTTGAGGAGGTCGTGGAAGCTCTGGCCGACGGCCACCGCGTCCTGGCCGGTCATGGCGTCGGCCACCAGGAGAATCTCGTTGGGCGCAACCTTCGCCCGGATGGCCTGCAACTCCTCCATCAGGGGGGCGTCGATGTGGAGGCGCCCGGCGGTGTCCAGGATCACGGTGTCGTAACCCGCGGCGTACGCCGCCTCCATGGCGTCTCCGGCAATGGCCACCGGGTTCTGGCTGGCCGCGGTGGGATGCACCGCCACCCCGATATCGGCCCCCAGGCGCTGGAGCTGCTCGATGGCCGCGGGCCGCTGCACATCCGCGGGCACCAGATACGGCTGGCGCCCCTGGCTCTTGAGCCTTCGGGCCAGCTTGGCCGCGGTGGTGGTCTTGCCGGAGCCCTGCAAGCCCACCAGCATCAGGGCCACGGGGGGCTTGCCGCTCAGATCCAGGCGGGGCGACTCCACGCCCAACAGCGCGGTGAGCTCCTCGTGGACGATCTTGATAACCTGCTGGGCCGGGGTCAGCGACCGCATGACCTCTTCCCCGACGGCCCGCTCCCGGATGCGCTCGATGAAAGACTTGGTGACCTTATAGTTGACGTCGGCTTCGAGCAAGGCCAGGCGCACCTCGCGCAGGGCCTCCTGGACCTGACCCTCGCTGAGCTTGCCCCGGCCTTTCAGCTTCTTGAAGACGGCGTTTAATTTGTCGGAGAGTCGGTCAAACATAGAAAAGCCTGTTTTCGGTTTTCGGTTTTCGGTTTTCGGTTAAAAACCTGTCATTCTTCCTCTCGTTCCCAAGCTCCAGCTTGGGAACGGCATTTTCCCGCCCAAGCTCTGCTTGGGCACCACGATTCTTAATCAGTTTTCCCTTATGGCGGGCAAGACGCCCGCCCTACGACTCCAGAATTTGTACCCTTGTTATAACAGAAAACCGAAAACAGAAAACAGAAAACTATCCTTTAATGACCCCCAAGGGCTTCAATTTGGCCACCTTTTTGGCAATGCCGGCCCCGTGGACCACATTCACCACGCCTTCCACGTCCTTGTAGGCCTCGGAAATCTCCTCGTCGATGGTGGCCCGGCCGGCGCCCCGGACGATGATGCCTTTTTCCGCCAGTTCTTTGACGATGAAACGGCCCCGGGCCACCTTCTTGGCATGGTGCCGGGACATCCTCCGCCCGGCCCCGTGGCAGGTGCTGCCGAAGGTTTCGGTAAGGGCCTTCTCAGTCCCCACCAAGACGAAAGAGTAACGGCCCATGTCCCCGGGGATGAGCACCGGCTGGCCGGTCTCCCGGTAAGCCTCGGGCACCTCCGGGTGGTGGGGCGGGAAGGCCCGGGTGGCGCCTTTGCGGTGGATACAGAGCTTCCGGGGTTTCCCCTCCACCACGTGGGTCTCAAGCTTGGCGATGTTGTGGGCCACGTCGTAGACCAACTCCAGGCCCAGGTCCCGGGGGCCCATGTGAAAGACCTGTTCGAAGGACTCCCGCACCCAGTGGGTGATCATCTGCCGATTGGCAAAGGCGAAATTGGCCGCGCCGGCCATGGCCGCCAGATACTGTTTGCCTTCCGGGGAAGTAAGGGGTGCGCAGCAGAGCTGGCGGTCCGGCAGTTCGATGCCGTACTTGGCGCTGGCCTTGAGCATCACTTTGATGTAATCCTCGCACACCTGGTGCCCCAGCCCCCGGGAGCCGGTGTGGACGATGACCGTCACCTGGTCCTTGAACAACCCCAGTTTCGCGGCCAGGGCCGCATCGTAAATTTCCAGGACGTAACCCACTTCCACGAAATGGTTGCCCGAACCTAAGGTGCCCACCTGATCCTTGCCCCGGTCCAGGGCAAACTGGGAGACCAGGTCCGGATCGGCGCCCTCGATCCTGCCCTTGGCTTCGATATGCTCCAGGTCCGAGGCTTCGCCAAAGCCTTCTTGCACCGCCCACCGAGCCCCATCCTTGAGCACCTTCTTCAGCGTGGAGCCGGTGAGCTTGAAATCCTTCCGCCGGGAACCCACCCCCGAGGGGATGTTGGTGAACAGGACGTTCACCAGATCTTCCACGCAGCAGGCCACCTGCTCCCGGGGCAATTTGGTGCGCAGCAGGCGCACGCCGCAATTGATGTCATAGCCCACGCCGCCGGGGGAGATGATGCCTTCGTCCGGGTCAAAGGCCGCCACGCCGCCGATGGCAAAACCGTAGCCCCAGTGGATGTCCGGCATGGCCAGGGAGGGACCGACGATCCCCGGCAGGGTGGCCACGTTGGCCACCTGCTGGAGGCTCTGGTCCTCCTGGATAACGGGGAGCATCTCCTTGGAGGAGAAGATCAGCCCCCGGGTGCGCATCTTGCCCTCCCGGGGAATCTCCCAGCGATATTCGTCGATCTGGCGCAGTTTAACCATAAATTAGTGATCAGTGGTCTGTGGCCAGTGGCCAGTTAGTTATTAGTCTTAGTGGTCTGTGGCAAATAATCCGAGGGTTTCGTTGTCTCGCCTCTGACAATCTTTGACTAGCCATGGATAATTTTTTTGTCTTTTCACTAACCACTGACCACTGGCAACTGACCACTCATAAATCCAGGACCACGGTGGCTTGCCAGCCGTCTCCGTCCGGCACAATGGCCAGATGATGGAAGGTCGCGGCCTTGACCGCGGTTTTGGCCGGATGGCGGGAGTCATCGAAGGTTTCCCCCGTCACCCTGGCTTCCAGATGTTCATGGGTCAGATGCACCACCCGGAAATCCCGACCCAGAAAGCCATCGATATCAAACAGATAAAGGAGGTAATTGAGCCAGTCAACCAGGAGGGCTTCCCGGTCGCTGGAGGCCAGGCGCACCTCCCGGGTCTCCCGGCGTCGCACAAACCGCAAATCCGTGAGGGTGGCGCTCAGGGCGCGGCCCGCGTTTTCAAAGAGCTCCGGGAGGTCTTTCCCCCCCAGGCGCCAGGCCAGGTCCGCAGTATGAGCCAACGTGCGGTAAGGGCGGCGCCGGGGCCGGGAGGAACCCCCTCCAGATAGGTCACTCATGCTGGTGAAAAGTTAGTAACTCTGCAATTTTAATCAAGCCCCCGGGGGCATCAGCCACCCGGATTTTTCGCCGCGGCGCCGGCCTGGCGGCCCGGCAAATCACGACGCCTGGCGCCGCAGCCAATTCCGGGAATCCCGGGCCGCCTCCGTCCCCAAGTCAAAGGCCTTGAGGTTCGAGGCCAAAAATTTTTCCTTGGTGCGGGTGCGAATGACCGTCAATAGGTCCTCCGTCGGGATCGGCAAGGTCTCGGTGGCGGCCAGGGCCCCCAGGAGGACCATATTCACCGCCAGGGGGCTGCCGGCCTGCCGGGCCAGAGCGCCGGCGTCAAAGGCCAGCAGCGCCCCCACCTGCTCCGCCAATAGGTGAAACATACGATCCACCGAGGGATACCGGGCCTGGCCGATGGCCACGGGGTACGGCACCAGGATGGCGGCATTGGCGATCACCAGGCTCCGGGGATGGCAGCGCTCCAGGGCCCGGAAGGCCTCCAGGGCCTCGAAGCCCAGGACGACGTCGGCTTCCCCCGGGGAGATCAGCGGGCTTTGCAGGTCCCCCAGCACCACGGTGGAGACCACGATGCCGCCCCGTTGGGCCATGCCGTGGGTCTCGCTCACCAGGGGGTTATAGCCGGCCGCCAGGGCCGCCTCTCCTAAGAGACGGCTGGCCAGGAGCGTCCCCTGGCCCCCTACGCCGGTGAGGAAAATGCGGAAGTTTGGGTTTTCTGTTTTCTGTTTTCTGTTTTCTGTGAAGGTCATTGATTAACCTTGTTCAATCATAGGGCGCCCCGTGGCCGCCATGAATCGGCGTGCACGGCACGCCCTTCATGTAGGGTGGGCACTTGCCCACCATGATGCACCGGCGGGACGCCGGTGCCACCCTTACAGGGGGTTGGGAGGGGAGTTTGAGGGGAGGGCGGGG
>JBAVUP010000002.1:0-30762 GCA_049696835.1 Desulfobaccales bacterium | reverse complement strand
TTAAACTCCCCCTCCCCTGGTGGGAGGGGGTTGGGGGGAGGGGGGATTTCTATAACTGCTTAAAATCCCCCTAAATCCCCCTTTTCCAAAGGGGGATTTTAACCATCCAAGCCCAAGCTCTGGACGTGAAAGTTATGGTACGCTAATTATGAAACACACCACTGGGGTGCGCACGGCGCACCTGCGCATGAAATCTTTATGACCAAAACCGTACGGGCCCTGGGCCTCTTTTCCGGGGGGCTGGACAGTATGCTGGCGGCCGCGGTGTTGCGCGCCCAGGGTATCGAAGTCACCCTTATCTGTTGGGTGACGCCGTTTTTTGGAGCCGAGTGGGCCCGGGAATCCGCGGCCCATCTAGATTTGCCCCTCAGGGTAGTGGATATCACCGACCGATTCCTCCCTCTGATTTATGACCCGCCCCATGGCTGGGGCCGGGGGCACAACCCGTGCATCGACTGCCACGTCCTCATGCTCCGGGAGGCCGGCGCCATCATGGCGGCGGAGGGGTTCGATCTGGTGTTCAGCGGGGAAGTCCTGGGGCAGCGGCCCATGAGTCAGAACCGTGGCTCCCTGAACCTCATCGCCCGGGAATCGGGGATTGCCGACCGGCTGCTCCGGCCCTTGAGCGCCAAATTCCTCAAAGTCACGCAGCCGGAGGCGCTGGGTTGGGTGGACCGGGAGCGCCTGCTGAATCTCAGCGGCCGGGGACGCAAACGCCAGATGGCCCTGGCCGAGGCCTACGGCATCACTCGGTATCCCGCCCCCGCCGGGGGGTGCCTGTTGACCGACCCGGGATACGCCCAGCGGCTCAAAGAACTGCTGCGCCACGTCCGGGAGGCTTCACGACCGGAACTGGAGTTGCTCAAGTACGGCCGGCACTTTCGCCTGCCCGGCGGAGGCAAGGCCGTGGTCGGCCGCACCCAGCGGGAAAACGAGGCTTTGCTCGGTTTGAAGACTCCTGCGGATTATCTGGTGCAGGTGGAAGGATACCCCGGGCCGATAGTCCTGGTGTCCGGAACCGGATCTGAAGCGGACCTGGAGGAAGCCGTTGGGCTGGCCGCCACGTACAGCGATGCCCCCCTGGGAGCGCCGCTGGCGGCGACCGTCAACCATGGCGGGACGGACCGGGAGTTCCAGCTTATCACTCCCGGGAAAGACCGGTTCAGGCCCTGGCTGATATGAGAGGGGGAAGCGCCGCGTGGGAAAATACTTGGGGGCCGGGAATGACTGCCCCCTTTGCTTGCCGGTTTCAGGCCCGGTTCGGGATCGGCTGATAGAAGGCCAGGTCGTGATCGCGCCAGCTCAGGGTATAGCGCACTCCCTGGAGGTTGATTTGCTTGCTCACCATCAACAACACCCGTTCCACCAGCCGGCCGTGCAGGGGATGCGGCAGGATCGCGGTTATCAACTTGGGGGGCTCCAGATCTTCCCCCATCAGGCTTTGGCCATGCTCAGTTAACATCGGTTTACCCTTCTCAGCCAACCTGGTCGCAGGTTCGCTCTGCCTTTGAATTGACGTCCCGGCACCCCGTAGCGACGCCGGGGGAAGACATCTAATGATTATTATATCATAATCCACGGGGGCTGACCTCGAGAGGGGAGGGCGGAGGGGAATTATTTCCCTCTTTCCCATAACCACTTACACTTATATGGGATTCGGGGTGGGGTTCGGGGGAGTTTTTGTAAGTGTAAGGGCGGCTGCCCTTAGCCCCCTGCCCCGGTATCTATCTGCTTTTCTCCCCTAACGCCTCGCAAATCCGGGGCACCAGGTGGTCGAAGTCGCCGTTGGACATCACCAGGACCACGTCTCCCGGGCGCACCTGGTGGAGCAGTTCGGCCAGGAGCTGGTCGGTGTCGGGAAAATAGCTGGCATCCTGCCCCCTGGCCTTGAGGTCGGCCACCAGTTGCCGGGAGGAGAATTGTTCCTCCGGTTCCACCTTCCACAGATCCGGGGGTTCCCGCAGCAGGATCAGGTCCGCGTCGTGAAAGGCCTGGGAATAGGGCTCTTGGAAGATCTTGCGCCGGGAGGTGTTGGTGCGGGGCTCAAACGCGGCCACCAGGCGCCGCTCGGGGTAGGCCTGGCGCACCGCGGCCAGGGTTACCATGACCGCGGTGGGATGGTGGGCAAAGTCTTCCAGGACCAGCACCCCCTGGAACTCTCCGGCCACCTCCTGGCGTTTCCTGACGCCCTTAAATCCCGCCAGGGCCTCGCGCAAGACCGCCGGCTTGGCCCCCAGCTCCGAGAGCACCGCCAGGGCGGCCAGGGCATTCAGGACATTGTACTCTCCCACCATGGGCAAAAAGAACTCCCCCCAGGGAACTCCCTGCCGGCGCACGGTGAAATGCATGCCGCCGGGAATGGGGCGGATGGCCGCGGCCTGCCAGGCGACATCATCGTTTATGCCGTAAAATGACACCGGCGCGTGGCTGAGGCCGCAAACCTGGCGCACCAGGGGGGCGTCCCCCCAGGCCAGGACCCGGCCGCCGGGCGCTATCGTCTCCAGGAAGGACTCAAAGGCCTGGATGATACGGTCCAGGTCCGGGTAGATATCGGCGTGGTCGAACTCGATGGAGGTGAGCACCGCCGCCCGGGGGTGGAAGTGAACAAACTTGGGGCGCTTGTCGAAAAAGGCGGTGTCGTATTCGTCGCCTTCCAGGACCACATAAGGGCCCCGGCCCACCCGGTAATTGGCCTGAAAATTCCTGGCGATGCCCCCCACCATGAAGCCGGGGTCCAGCCCCAGGTCATAGAGCAGCCAACTGATGAGCGCGGTGGTGGTGGTCTTGCCGTGGGTGCCGGCCACCACGATACTTTGGCGGTCCCCCACCAGGAAGCGGTTCAGGGCCTCCGGCAGGGAGAGGCGGGGGAGGTCCCGGGCCAGCACCGCCTGGGCCTCGGGGTTCTCCCGGCGGATGACGTTGCCCACCACCACCAGATCGGGGGCGGGGTCGAGATTAGCCGCGCGGTAGCCGTTCTGGATGGGAATGGCCAGGCCCGAAAGCAGCGTGCTCATGGGCGGATAGACGTGTTCGTCGGAGCCGGTCACCCGCAGGCCCTGCTCCTTCAAGATGCCGGCCAGGGCCGCCATGCCGGTGCCGCAGATGCCGAGGAGATGGACGTGATGTATGGCGTTCGTGGTCATTTCAGACATGATAAAGATCAGTTCGGTGGGAATATGTTTGATTCATATCTTATGAAAATATGCATTATTTAAGCCCTGCGCTTGTGAGGCGGCTTCGTGGAAGCGGGGGCGGAAGGCGGCAATTTTGCTCTTGTCGTCTCGGCCCAGGTGCACCCGGTTCGTCAGTAAGACTACCATCTGGCCCGAGTCCAGGTCCAGCCAAAAAGAGGTGCCGGTGAAGCCCAGGTGCCCCACGCTTTTGGGGGAAAAGCCGCGCCCGGCGGCACGCTGAGCCGGGTCCCCGCTGGGGGCGTCGAACCCATAGGCCCGGGCGGCGCCGGCGGGAACCGTCAACCAGAGCCTGACCGCCTCCGGAGTCAACGGCCCGACTTTCTCTCCGCCATAAGCCCGCCAGAGGCAGGCCACGAGGTGAAACACCTCCCGGCCAATCCCGAAGAGGCCGGCGTGGCCCGCCACCCCGCCCGCAGCCCAGGCGTTTTCGTCGTGCACCTCGCCCGGGAGGCACCGTCCCGGGATGAGGCCCGGCTCCGTGGCGGCATATACGAGACCTTCTCCGCCCGGCTGCTCCCGGGGCTTAAATTCCAACGTGGTCAGCCCCAGGGGCCGAAAGATCTGCCCGCGGCAGAACTGATCCAGGCTTTCGCCGCTGACTTGCTCCACCACCGCCTTGAGCAGCATGAAGCCCAGGTCGCTATAGATCGTGCCGGTATCCCGGACGTATGCCAGGGGGGTGGCCGCGGCTAGGCGTTCCAGGAGGGTAGGGCGGGCCGACGCGGGGGCGGCCAGCACCTCTTCGTAAAAAGGCCGCCAGGCCGGCAGCCCGGACCGGTGGGTCAGGAGGCTTTCCAGGGTCAGGGGCTGTTTATCCGGCGGCAGCCACGCAAACGGCAGGACCTCTCCCAGGGTCGAGGCGAGATTGAGCTGGCCCCGGGCCACCAGGACCATCAAGGCCAGGGCCGTGGCCAGGGGTTTCGTCAAGGAGGCCAGGTCAAAGACCGTATCCGAGGTTACGGCCGCGGCCTGGGAGTCCCGGGAGACCCGGCCCGCGGCCCCCTCCCACCGGAGCTCTCCTTTCAGCCCCACCAGGGCCACCGCGGCGGTAAACACGCCTTGGGTGAAACCGACTTCTAGAAGTTCTTGCAGGGGAGCCCAGCGGTCTGGCAAGGGAAGGCCTCAACAATGGTGCGCAGTGCGCACCTTACATTTTCTGACAACGGACAACTGGCTCCTACTCCTTCTCCAGGGCCAAGTTGATCAGGGTATCCAGGAGGGTCGGGAAGTCGATGCCCGCGGCCTGGGCCCCCTGGGGAAAGAGGCTGGTGGCGGTCATGCCGGGGATGGTGTTGGTTTCCAGGACATAGATATCATGGCCCCGGACCAGCATGTCGGTGCGGCTGTATCCCCGGCACCCCAGGGCCTTATGGGCCGTGAGGGCGCACTGCTGGGCCCGCCGGGTCAGGTCCGCGTCCAGGCGGGCCGGGCAAATCTCATGGGTGGCCCCGGGCTGGTACTTGGCCTCGTAATCAAAGAAGTCGTACTTGCTGGTCGGGATGATTTCCACCAGGGGGAGGGCCTGGAGCTGGGCGTTGCCCAACACCCCGCCGGTAACCTCGATGCCCTGGATAAATTCCTCCACGAGCACGCGGTTATCCAGGGCAAAGGCGGCGGCCAGGCCGATTTGCAGATTTTCCGCCGTCCGGGCCATGGAAATGCCGATGCTGGAGCCTTCATTGACCGGTTTGATCACCGCCGGCAGTCCGAGGGCGGCCTCCACGGCTTCGGGAGTGGGCGCTTCCCTGCGGTTAAAGATGAGGGCCCGGGGGACCTTGAGTCCGGCCTGTTGATAGAGGGCCTTGCTCAGCTCCTTATTCATGGCCAGGGCGGAGGCCAGCACGCCGGAGCCCTGGTAGGGGATCTCCAGGAGGTCCAGGAGCCCCTGCATGGAGCCGTCCTCCCCGCCCCGTCCGTGCATGATGATGAGGGCCGCGTCCAGTTCCTTGGCCTCCCGCACCAGCCGCTCCAGATCCGTCAGGGGATCATAGCGCCGGATATCATACTTGTTTTTCTTGAGGGCCTGATAGACCTGGGCGGCGCTTTTCAGCGAGACTTCCCGCTCCGAGGATTTGCCCCCGGCGATGAGGGCCAGCCGCATTTTTCCCATGCTCTTCCTCCGGAAAAAAATATCTCACGCACAGGCGCAAAGTCGCCAAGAAAAAATGTTCAAGGTTCAAGGTTCAAAGTTCAAGGTTTTTGGTAATTTCTCATGAGTCAGGGTTATTTGACTTTGAACTTTGAACCTTGAACTCATAATTGCCATTGACTCGGAGCAGGTCCAAGGGCCTGAGGCTCAAGGGTGCAAACAACTTCTCCTCCAGGGCCCGGGTCTTGACTTCCGTGACCTGGATGCGGGCCAAGGCCTCGGGAGTCCGCCCGTAGCGCACCCTGAGGTCGGCAAAGCGCACCTCAAGGGTGACCACCGCATCGTGAAGCACCCGTTTGTCGGCGTAATTGACCACCTCCGCCTCCCGCAGCGGCCTGGGGTCCGTGACATTGCCGTCCAGATAGACGTGCTCCCGCACTACCCGGGCCACGTGCGGGTAGCCCAACCCTTCCAGGATCACCGCGCCCCACTCCGCGTGATTGTCCAGGGTCCCCAGGCACGGGGTTTTGCCCAGGTCATGGAGGAGGGCGCCGGTGCTGATAAGGGGTAGGTGCAGCTCAAAGCCCACCGCGGCCAGGGCCTGGCTTAGCAGATCCGCTACCTGCATGACCCGGAAGGAGTGCTCCCGGATATGGGGGAGCATGCCGTGAATATCCATTAATTCCAGACATTGACTATGCGACGGAAGGCGTATGAAGTCTCGTTTCTCCATGGTGGTTATGTGAGGGCGAAAAGGCGAAGCGGGGAAAAGGGGGAAAGACGAAAAGGGAAAACCCAAAAACCCATTTTTAATCTTTTTCGCCTCTTCGCCTTTTTCCCCTGGGGTCGAAAGGAAAGACCCCCGTAAAATGGTTCAGATCTTCGTAACTAAGACTACCGCGTACGCTGAAATCCCTTCGCCCCGGCCGGCGAACCCCAGGTGTTCGGTGGTGGTGGCCTTGATATTGACGTCCGCCGGCGTCAGTCCCAGGACGCAAGCCAGTTTCGCCTGCATCGCCGGGATATGGGGCGCCAGGCGGGGTTGTTGGGCCACGATGGTGGCGTCAACATTCACCGGGGCAAAACCCCGGTCCCGAACCATTGCCATGATCCGCCCCAGCAGGATGAGGCTGGAGATATCCTTGTAGGCCGGGTCCCGATTCGGGAAATGGGTCCCCAAATCACCGGCCCCCACCGCCCCCAGGAGGGCGTCGCCGATGGCATGGCTCAGAACATCGGCGTCGGAATGCCCCAACAGTCCCTGGGGATGCGGGATTGCCACCCCCCCCAGGATCAAGGGACGCCCCGGCACCAGCCGGTGAGCGTCATACCCCAGACCGACTCGCACTCTTTTTCCTCCGCCGCAGAGACATGATGGCTTCGGCCAGCAGCAGGTCTTCCGGGGTGGTGATCTTCAGGTTGAAGGGCGACCCGGCAACGACCGCCACGGTCTGGTGCAGTTCTTCCAGCAACGCGGCCTCATCGGTGCCATAGAAGTCCCGGCTGTAGGCCTCGGTAAAGGCCCGCCACAACAGGGGGGCTTGAAAGCCCTGGGGGGTTTGGATCTGCCAGATATCATTGCGGTCCAGGGTCCGGCACACCAGACCTTCGGTATCCACCTTTTTCAGGGTGTCCTGGGCCGGCAGCCCCAGAACCGAGCCCCCATGCCGCCGGGCCGCGTCGATGACCTGGCGCACCATCTCCGGCGTCACAAAAGGCCGGACCCCATCGTGCACCAGGACGATTTCCAGTTCATCCTCATTTTTCAGGGCCTTGAGGGCGTGATAGACGCTGTCCTGCCGTTCTTTGCCGCCGGGTACCAGGCGCAGCACCTTCTTGAAGTTAAAGCGGGCGATGACATTGTCCTGGCAGTAGTCCAGATCGTCGGGATGGACCACCACCGTGACTTCCCGGATCTCGGGGATGGTCTCGAAGACCTTTAAGGTGTGGGCCAGGATGGGTTTCCCGGCCAGCGGCAGATACGGCTTGGGGAGCTGGTGCCCCATGCGCTTGCCCACGCCCGCGGCGGCGATAATGGCAGCGATCATGAGGGGCGAGCCTCCACCGGCCCCTGGCAGGAGACCCGACCGGCCCGCCCGGGCAGACGTTGCAAGATGACCTGGGCCACCGGCAGGCGGTGCGGTTCCCGGAGGAGTTCCCGGGCCCAATCCCCCAGCCGGAAGAATTCCACCCCACGGCCCCGGCAGCGCTCCAACAAGCGGGCGAATTCACCCAGGAAGGGGCCGCCTTCCACCTCGGCATGGATAGTGAGGACCTGGGGCCGCCCGTTTTCCAGGCGGGAGAGCACCAGGCTGGTAAAATCCCGGGCCCGGCAACCGTGAAAACCCAGGAGTTCGTCCAGGGTGGGCAGGGTGGTGGGGATCTCCAGGACTGAAGTCACGTTGTTCCCGAAGGCCGGAAAGTAGGGAGTGGTGCCCCGGGTGTCGCTGCCGTACAGGAAGTTTTGGGCCGCCAGCGCCGTGCGGCTGGTCAAACTGCATTGCCAGCCGGGCGCCGCAAAGGCCGCGGCCCGGCGGCCCGAGCATTTGGTAAAGGCGTCCTGGGCCAGGGTGATTTCCCGGGTCACTTGGTCCGGCGGCAGGTGGAAGAGGTGATCGTGCCAGCGCACGTGGTCATACCCGTGCAGTCCCACCTCGTGGCCCGCCGCGGCCAGCCGCGGCACCCGATCGGGGGCCGCGGCGCCGATCAGCGGGCCCGGTAGCAAAGTGCCGTAGCACATGGTCTTGAAGCCGTACAGGGAAGGTGCCCGGGTGCGCCACATCTTTTCCAAAAAACCTCGCTGCCGGAAGATCCGGAAGATGGCCCGGCCGGAGTGGTCGGGGCCCAAAGCCAGGAAGAAGCTGGCCTTGACCGCCTGATCTCCCAGAACCTGCAACAGAGCGGGAACCCCCTTACAAAAACCCTCCAGGGTGTCCACGTCTACTTTAATACCTAATCGCCCGGCCAATTACTTTCCATTCTAAGAGTGAGCAGTGAGCAGCCGTAAGCAGTAATAAGAATTTAAGGTCTTATCCGTAAATAAAATCATTCTTATTAAAATCAATAATCGAATAATGTTAGTCATTCTGAGCCGCCACAGGCGGGAGATACTTACTTACGGATATATTCTCAGTCTTGCTGCTTACGCCGATCTCTTTCTGCTCACTGCTCACTGAAAACTGTTTCGCCTCCTCCAGGAAGGCGTCCAGGGTGATCTTGAGCGACGTGGTGAGGTCGGTCTTCGGCTCCCAGCCCAGGAGGTCACGGGCCTTGGCAATGGACGGCTTGCGGCTGGTAATGTCCTGGTAGCCTTTGCCGTAGTAGTCCTCGTGGCGGGTCTCCACGATCTCGGAATAGCCCCCGTCGTTCTTATGGTCCGGGTGGCCTTTGAACAAGTCTCGTAAGAGATGGGCCAACTCTTTTACTGAGGCTTCATTATCAGGGTTGCCGATGTTGAAGATCTGGCCGTCGGCGGCGCCCCCGGGGTTTTCAATGATCTCCATCAGGCAGTCGATGCCGTCTTCCACGTACGTGAAGCAGCGCTTCTGAAACCCGCCGTCCACCAGCTTGATGGGCTCCCGTTCCAGCAGGTTGAGGATGAACTGGGTCACCACCCGGGAACTGCCTTCCTTGGCGGCGTACAGGTCGTCCAGTTTGGGCCCGATCCAGTTGAAGGGGCGGATCAGGGCAAACTGGAGCTTGCCCTCCAGGCCGTAGGCCCAGATGACCCGGTCCAGGAGCTGCTTGGAGCAGCTATAAATCCAGCGCACCTTGTGGATGGGACCCAGCACCAGGGTGGAGTCGTCCTCGGAAAATTCTCCATCCGGGCACATGCCGTAAACTTCGGAGGTCGAGGGGAAGATGATGCGGGTGCCGTACTTGACGCACTGGCGCACGATCCGCAGGTTTTCCTCGAAATCCAGTTCGAAGACCCGCAACGGCTGCTTGACGTAGGTCATGGGGGTGGCGATGGCCACCAGGGGCAGGACCAGGTCGCACTTCTTGATGTGGTATTCGATCCACTCCTTGTTGATGCCGATATCACCTTCCAGGTAATGAAAGCGGGGATGGCCCAGGACTTCCTCCAGCTTGTTGGAGTAGAGGTCCATGCCAAAGACTTCCCAGTCCCGGGTGGTGAGGATGCGCCGGGTCAGGGCGTTGCCGATGAAGCCGTTGACGCCTAAAATCAGGATTTTCATCGATTATTCCCAATAATGTCGGGTGGGCATGGCCCACCTAGCTTAAATTAATCTCAGCCTAGGGTGGGCCATGCCCACCCTACATATTCTGTTGTAGGGGCGGACCTATGTGTCCGTCCTCTTGAGGGCAAACCCGCAGGGACGCCCCTACGAGAATCTCTCCCCCACCAGGTGCTCCCAGGTGGCCAGCACCGGCCCCAGGAATTCCGGTTCGCCCTCCCACTGGGCCTGGGTAATGAGAAAGTGACCGTCCCCCGTGGCCACCAAGAGGCCTTCCCCCGGCAGGCGGACGGTGACCTGGCCGGGCCCGTCCGCCGCCGCCGCCGGCGACGCCAGGGGCCGGCCGTTCCAGATAAAGAGTTTTCTGCCGCCCCAGGAGGTGAAGGCGCCGGGATAGGGGTGGGTCACGGCCCGCATCAGGTTATAGATGGCCGTGGCGGGTTGCCGCCAGTCGATACGCCCGTCGGCGGGCCCGCGGCCGCCGAAATAAGACGCCTGGCTATGGTCCTGGGGAAGCCGGGGGGCCTGGCCGCGGCGCAGCCGCGGGTAGGTGTCCCGGAAGAGCTGCCCCGCGGCCACGGTCATCCGGGCGAACAGGGTCACGGCGGTGTCCTCGGGCGTGATGGGGATGGCGGTTTGGGCCACGATGTCGCCCCGGTCGGCCTTGGCTTCCATGTAATGGAGGGTGACGCCGGTTGCGCTCTCGCCGTTGACCAGGACCCAGTTCACCGGGCAGCGGCCCCGGTAGCGCGGCAGCAGGCTGCCGTGGAGATTCAAGGCCCCCAGGCGGGGCAGATCCAGCAGGGGCTGTTTCAGCATGTGGCGATAATAGCACGAAAAGAGAAAATCCGGTTGCAAGGCCTGCATGGCGGCCGCAAAGGCCGGGTCATTGGGGTCGGCGGGCTGGTACACCGGCAGGTAATTGGCAAAAGCCAGCCGGGCCACGGAGGCGAACCAGATCTGTTCCCGGGGATCGTCGGCATGGGTGACCACAGCAACGATCTCATCCCCCAGTTCCCGACATAGCCCGATTAAGGCCTCCAGGCAAACATACCCGATATTATGATAACCCATGAGAATTATGCGCATGTGACTACCAATCGCCAGCCGGGTGCTGCAGTCCGCTTAAAGGTTAGAGGGAGGCGGTCCTTTAGTTCCCGGGCCACAGCCGCGTTCGTGTCGCTCCCCATTATACCGGATTTTATTGCAGGGGAAAGCAGAGTTTCATCAGGTCTACGGACCTAGGGTCTTCCGGATGATGAAACGCGGGCGCTGACGGACTTCGCGGTAGATGCGGCCCACGTATTCGCCGATAAGGGCCAGGCCCAAGGTGTTCAAGCCCACAAAGACAAAGAGGATGGCGAACAGGGTGAACACCCCTTCCACTTCCGGCCCCACGAAAATCCGCCTAATTAGGAGAAGGAGGCCGAATACGAGGCCCAGGAAGGCGATAGTGACCCCCATGAAGCCCACCAGATGAATGGGCAGGTTGGAAAACCCGGTAATCAGGTCGAAGTTGAGGCGCAACAGCTTGATGAGACTGTATTTGGATTGGCCGCGTTCCCGTTCGGCATGGCCCACGGGGATTTCCGCCACTTGGTGGGAAAACAGGTTGGCCAGGGCCGGAATGAAACTTGAGGACTCCTGGCACTGGTTGATGCTGTCAATCACTTCCCGGCGATAGGCCCGGAGCATGCAGCCATAATCCCGGAGCTTGACGCCGGTGACCCGGGACATGACGTAGTTCACCAACTGGGAAGGGAGCCTCCGGAAGAGGGAATCCCGGCGATTCTCCCGCCAGCCGCCCACGGTGTCGTAGCCCTCTTCCAGCTTGGCCACCAGGCGGGGTATTTCTTCCGGGGGATTTTGCAGGTCGGCGTCCAGGGTGACCATCACCTGGCCCCGGGCCGCCTGAAACCCGGCAAAAATGGCCTGGTGTTGCCCAAAGTTGCGGTGGAACTGCAAGGCCCGGACATATTGGGGATACTGGCCGTTCAGGGTGGTCAAGAGCTCCCAGGAGCGGTCGGTGGAGCCGTCGTCCACGAAGATGATTTCAAAGGTTCGACCCATGCTGGTGAGGGTGCGGATCAACCTCTCCCCCAACTCCCGGAGATTGTCTTCCTCGTTATACACGGGAATGACCACGGAAATCTCAGGGGCAGACGTTGATTCGCTCAGGGGGAGAACCTGGTTGGACATGGCACCTTCTACCGTTTTCTGTTTTCTGTTTTCGGTTTTCTGTGCAAATAAAATAGAAATATCAAATGCTTAAATACATTATTTTTGGCACTTGCAAGGGTAATTGGTATTACCCTTCCGGTGACCTGCATAAAAAAATCCACCGGAAACGCATGGACCGGTGGCCCCAGGGAGACGCGAAGCAGGCCGTAAGCCGAGTTCTGTCCCGGGTTGCCCCGGTGATGATCATTCCTCTAGGACCTCGGTTGCCCGAGGCCTCCAGCGACCTACCCGGGAGCTTCGGGCGGGCCACCCTCAAACGCTCCCCTATTTGGTCTTGCTCCAGGTGGGGTTTTCCAAGCCGGCAATGTCGCCACTGCCGCTGGTGAGCTCTTACCTCACCCTTTCACCCTTACCGTGGACGTACCACGGCGGTCTGGTCTCTGAGGCACTTTCCCTGGGGTTGCCCCCGCTGGGGATTACCCAGCACCCTGCCCTGTGGAGCTCGGACTTTCCTCCGGCGGCGTGGCCGCGGCCGGCGATCATCTGGCCTGCTTCGCGACCCCATGGGGTCGGTAAACTTCGGGGCGCGGTGAAACAATGTCCCCTAATCATATTTTACCGCGCCGGCGGCCTTTGGTCAATGGCCTGGTTGGCCGCCGCGTCGGCTTCCCGGTTTTCCTCCCGGGGGATATGGGTGATGGTATAGGCCTCGAACCGTTGCAAGGCTTGACGAGATTCGTCCCACAGAGGCAGGAGATGGGGGCTCTTGACCCGATAGCGGCCGGTGAGTTGCTTCACCAACAGTTCGGAATCGGCGAAGACCTTAAGCCGGGTGATCTGGAGATGGTGGGCCTCTTCCAGCCCCAGGAGCAGGGCCTGGTATTCCGCCACATTGTTGGTGGTCCGACCCAGGTAGCGGCCCTGCCGCACCCGTTCCCGGCCCTGGGGGTCAATGAGCACCACCCCGGCGCCGGCGGGCCCGGGATTGCCCCGGGAGGCACCGTCGCAATAGAGACGCCAATATCCTTCCTCCCGGTCTCGATACATGTCGGCGGCTTCCTGGAACAGCTCCTGTAATTCGCCGGAGGTCAGACCGAAACGCTCCCGGACCTCGGAAAGGTCCATCCCCTGGGCCAGCGCCGCGAAGATGGCGGCCCGTTGGCTCGACCGGCCCCCCATCGCTTCAGGAGGCTTGTTGCTCAGTGACTTCTTCCCCCCCCTCATCAGCCCAATAGAGGATGCGCTGACAATGGGGGCACTGCAGGATTTCCAGCCCTTTTTGCAAGTCGATGAACTGCTGGGGCAGGATGTTCATATGGCACCCCAGGCAGACACCCTCGTGCACCGGGGCGATGGCGGTGCCGTTGCGGCGTTGGCGGATGAATTCATAGCGCTTCAGGAGGGCCGCCGGGACGCCCTTGCGCAGCTTTTTGCGTTTCTCCTCCAACTCGGCCAGCTCTTGCCGCAGTTTCTCCACCTGGACCGCCACTTCCTGCCGCTGCTGCTCCAGGAGCGCCTGCTGCGCCGCGATCTGCTCTTCCTGCTCGGCGATGAGGCGATTCTGGGTCTCCATGAGGTCCATGAATTCCAGGATCCGGGTCTCCCGCTGGTCCCGCTGGTCTTCTTTAAAAGCGATCTCCTTGAGCATCGCCTTGTATTCGATATTGCTCTTGATTTCCATCAGGCGTTGGCGGCTGGTTTTGATGCCCTGCTCCATGTCCGCCATTTCCATTTCGGTGTCCCGGCGCTGCGCCTTAAGGTCCTCCACCTCCTGGAGCCGGGCGGTATGGGCGGCTTGCAGCTCTTCCAGGGCTGCTTCGCCGGCCTTCAGTTCTTCGGGGAGCCTCTCCAGCCCCCGGGTGACCTCCAGGATCACCTTGTCAATCTCCTGAACATCGATGAGTTTACTTAACTCCGTTAGCAAGATTTTCCCTCCGCATTGAGTCCACCTGTAAAACACCATTCCCGGTGTGGGCGCCGCGCCGCGGCCGCCTGAGAAATAGTGGTCATAACCAAAGGGTTCCTAATCCTCCTCACAGGTAGCCGCATGGGGGGGCCTGGCCGGCCGCCGCCATGATCTTCAGCCCCATCCCCGCTTCCTGACACAGGCTTTGAAGCTGCCGGGACCAGGGCTCCATAAATATCGCTTCGCTGACATAATGGCCCACCGCCACGACGGCCAAGCCATCTTGAGGCCCGGGCCAGACCTGATGATGACGCACTTCCCCGGTGAGATAGACCTGGGCCCCCCGGTTCCAGGCGTCGGCCAACAGGTCACCGCCGCTGCCGCTGCATAAGGCCAACCGCTGCACCCGAGCCGGCGGGCGCCCCCAGACCTGCACGGTATCCACCCCGAACATCTCTTTCAGCGCGGCAATCACCTGGGAAAAAGGCCGGGCCTCGGGCCAGGTGCCGATGCGGCCCAAGCCCAGGGCAGTTCCGGGGTGCCGCAAGGGATAGATATCGTAGGCCACCTCTTCATAAGGGTGAGCCTCCTGCAGGCGAGTCAGAGCCACCGGCAGCAGGGACTCCGGGGCCAGGAGCTCCAGACGGAACTCCGCTGCCCGGGAAAGCTGCCCCACTTCGCCGGCGAAGGGCTGCGCTCCCGACAGGGGGCGATAGGTGCCCTCGCCCGGTGACGCAAAGGCACAGTGCGAATACCGACCGATAACGCCCAGGCCCGCGTCTCCCAAGGCCTGGCGTACCCGATCCTCGTAGCCCGCTGGCACGAACACCACCAGTTTATACCAGGGGTCCCGGGTGGTGGGACTGAGCACCTCCACGTCGGTGAGCCCCAATCTCTGGGCCAGGTAGTCATTGAGCCCACCGGGGGCGATATCCAGGTTGGTATGGCAGGATACCAGGGCCAGCCCGGCGCGGACCAGGGCGGCCACGAGGTGGCCGCCGGGGCGATCTTCCCGCACGTCTTTAAGCGGCTGATAGAGGAGAGGGTGGTGGGTCAGGAGCAGTTGCGCGCCCCGTTGACCGGCTTCGGCGACGAGGTCCAAGGTGGCCTCCAGGGCCACCAGGATGGCCTCGATCTCCTGGTCGGGGTGTCCCACTTCGAGCCCCACCCGGTCGCCGGTGACGGCCCAGGCCGATGGATAGCGGCTTTCCAGCAGGTTAACGATGTCTCCCAGCCTCGCGCTCATTGAACATAAAAAGGGGGTGCGCAGAATGCACCCCCGGGGTTGTACCCCTGAAGAATCCAAGCTTTATATCGTTCTCGCAAACTGGCCTGCGCCTCCGGATGCCTGGTGGGCCCACCCGGATTTGAACCAGGGACCGTCCGGTTATGAGCCGGTTGCTCTAACCGCTGAGCTATGGGCCCGTTCATGATGATTCCCTGAGGGCAACTTCTGCCAATCGGATGTACGTGATTCTGCCCCCTCTTTGATTATACCTCTCCTCCCCAATTCCACAAGGGGAATACCCCATAAGGGGTGAAAATCACGTCTCGATGAAGCTCTTCAGCCGGGTGCTCCGGGATGGGTGCCGAAGCTTCCGCAGCGCCTTGGCTTCGATCTGGCGGATGCGTTCCCGGGTAACCTCGAAGTCCCGGCCCACTTCCTCCAGGGTGTGGTCGGTCTTTTCGCCGATCCCGAACCGCTTGCGCAGCACCTTCTCTTCCCGGGGCGTCAGGGTGGACAGCATCTTGCGGGTTTGATCCGCCAGATTGAGGTTGGCCACCGCCTCCATCGGCGTGGAGATCTTCTTGTCCTCGATAAAATCTCCCAGGTGGCTGTCTTCTTCGTCGCCGATGGGCGTTTCCAGGGACAGGGGCTCCTTGGCGATCTTCAAGACCTTGCGCACCTTCTCCAGCGGGAACTCCATCTTTTCGGCGATCTCCTCCGGGGTAGGCTCCCGGCCAATCTCCTGTACCAGGTAGCGGGAGGTGCGGATCAGCTTGTTGATGGTTTCGATCATGTGGACCGGGATGCGGATGGTGCGGGCCTGGTCCGCGATGGCCCGGGTGATGGCCTGGCGGATCCACCAGGTGGCGTAGGTGCTGAACTTGTAACCCCGTTCATATTCAAATTTTTCCACGGCCTTCATCAGCCCGATATTGCCTTCCTGGATCAGGTCCAGGAACTGCAAGCCCCGGTTGGTGTATTTCTTGGCAATGGACACCACGAGGCGCAGATTGGCCTCCACCAGTTCCCGCTTGGCTTTTTGGGCCTGATACTCCCCCTTCTCCGCTTTGATCAGGGACGCCACGAGACGGGAGGCCGGCACCCCGACTTCGGTTTCCAACCTTCTCAGGCGCCGCCGGGATTGAATCCAGACTTCCTCCAACTCCGCCAGTTGAGCGTTGGCCAGGGCGACGGCCGGTTCCGGAGCTCCATTCTTCAGATCACGGCGCAACTGGCGAAACCGGGTAGCCGACAGGCCCGCCTTCCCGAGACTCCTGCCCAGCTTTTGCTGACAATCCCGGACCACATAGCCGTAATGCCGCAGCCGTTCGAGAATCCTTTCCATGTGGAGGCGCTCCAACCGCAGATTCTTGAAGTTATCCGCCAGGCGCTGGCGTTGGGCAACCATCTTCTGCTCCAGCTGGAGGCGGGCTTCGTCTTTGCGGGGCAGCGCCGCGGCCTCTTTCTGCATCTGCCGGATTTTATCTTCCTGGGACCGAACTTTGTGGATCAATTTCAACACCTTGGACTTCTGGGTGACCACGTCCAGGGAAGGGTCCTCTTCCCCGAAATCGTCCACGCCGTTCTGGGGCGCCAGCTTTTCCTCCTCCAGCCGGTTTACCAGCCCCATGATCGCTTTAAAGGTCAGCGGCACCTCCAGCAGGGAGTGGAGCACCTCCCGCTCCCCCTCTTCAATGCGCTTGGCAATCTCCACCTCCCCTTCCCGGGTGAGTAAGGAAACCGTCCCCATTTCCCTGAGATAGAGGCGCACCGGATCATCAAATTTGGCGGCCCCCTCTGATTCCAGGCTCAAATCCCCCTCGCTCTCCCCCATGTCCATGTGCGAGGTGATCGGCAGGCTGGAAACCTCCGGGGGCGGGATCTCCAGGTCATCGAAGATCATGATGTCCTTCATCTGCTCATTCAAGAGGCTTTCGGGAGATAGGGAGTCATTCAGGTCATCCACGGTGATCAAGTTCTCATCATCCCCCATCGGCATGATATCCTGAAAGCCGTCCATTCCCATTCCCTTATTCATCAATTCTCTCCTTTCGCTAAATCGCCGATAACGCTTCCAGTTGTTGATCGATTTCCCGCCACTGCACCTGTAAGGCCACCAGGTCGTCGCCCCCGGACACCTTTGCCAGCTGGGCTTTCAGCCTAGCCCGGGCCTTCTTCAGTTGCCTTACCTTAAGAGACCGGCGCCATTCGGCGGCCAGGAAATTCCCCGCCGGACTGTCTGATTTTTCCTCCTCTATGGTCAGAGCACAGATGTGTTGCCGCTGGGTTTCACCAATGGCCTGCTGTACCAGGAGGCCGTGATCCACGCGGCCATGTTCCCGATAACTCTTAATGATCAGTTCCATGAGCCCCTTGAGTTCCGGGTTGTCGAATTCCTCGGCCCACTCCTCCAGCTCGTCCGGGGTGACGGCTTCGGGGTGGCCCAGGACCCAGCGGATGACGCCCTTCTCCAGGCTGACGGCTACCCTGGCCTTGGGGTCCAGCCGGGGGGCCGAGATGGGGGCCAGGGAGGTGAGGCTCTTCCGCAGAACCGCCTCGTCCACCCCCAACCGGGCACTCGTGGCTTTGAGCCACAGGTCCTGCTCCACCGGGTCGGACATAACCTGTACAGAGGGGCGCAGTTCTTCCAGGATTTTCACCCGGCCCTCGATATCCAGGCCATGCGTGGCGATAAGGTCTTCCAACAGGTAGCTGAACCAGGGTTGGGCCTCGTCCCAGGCCGTGCGGAACATCTCCACCCCGTGGGCCTGGGCGTAGCTGTCCGGGTCCAGGCCCGCCGGCAGGGGCAGGGCCCGCACCGCCAGATTCTCCTGGGCGAACAGAGGAAAGGCCCGTTTCATAGCCCGGGCCCCCGCCGCATCGCCGTCATAAACCAGCACTACTTTCTCCGCTACGGACTTCAGCAGCCGCACCTGCTCCCGGGTCAGGGCCGTGCCCAGGGTGGCCAGAACGTTGCCGATGCCCTTGACCTGGAGGGCAATGAGGTCGAGATACCCCTCCACTACCAGGGCCACCCCGGTGGCCCGAAGGGCGTCCGCCGCCTGGGGCAGGCCGTAGAGGGTGCGCCCCTTGGAGTAGAGCAGGCTCTCCGGCGAGTTGAGGTACTTAGGCTCGCCTTCGCCGATGATCCGGCCGCCGAAGGCGATGACCCGGCTCTGCCGGTCGAAGATGGGGAAGATGATGCGATGGCGGAAGCGGTCGTAAAAACCGCCGCTGGCCCGGGGCATGAATAAGCCCACTTCCTGGCCCAGCTCCAGGGAGACGCCCCGGCTCTGGAAGTGGCGACGCAGGGAGTCCCAGGCCTCCGGGGCGTAGCCCAGTTGAAAGGCCCGGATGATCTCCGGGGTAAGGCCGCGTTTGGCCAGGTAGTCGCGCCCCGGCTTGCCCTCCGAACTGGCAAGGGTGGCGGCGTAGAAGGCCGCGGCGGCGGCGTTGGCTTCATAGGCCGTGGTGCGTTTTTTGGCCTGCTGGGCCCCTTCCGGGCCCAGTTCCTTGAAAGTAATGGGGATGCCGTAGCGCCGGGCCAGCTCCTGCACCGCCTCCGGGAAGCTCAGGCGGTGGTACTGCATGAGGAAGGAGAAGACGTTGCCGCCGGCGCCGCAGCCGAAACAGTGGAAGATGCCCTTATCGGGGGCCACCGTGAAGGAAGGGCTGGTGTCGGCGTGGAAGGGACAGAGCCCCAGAAGATTTTTGCCCTTTTGCGTCAGCTTGACGTACTGGCCGACCACCTCCTCGATGGAGGCGGCGTCTTTGATCTCCAGGAGCTTGTCTTCCGGGATAAAAGCCATTTTCAGTTGCCAGTGGTCAGTGGTCAGTTGCCAGTGGTGGGGCGGGCCTCGTGCCCGCCACTAATATAAAATCTCTTTAGGAACTATCAATTCCATTGGTTCCATGTTCTTTGGATCAAGGTTCTCCAGATTTTTTTTAATAAACTGGATTATCTTTTCATCAGCATTTTTCTTCCAATTTTCTGGCTTTCCCTGGTATTCAATTAATGTATCCCATGGAATTATGATGTTTAAGGGTTCGGATACTTTTTTGGGACGAACTGGGTTATCAGTATCGAAAACCCATTCCACTTTCATCTTAACGTCTCTTCCCCCACTCGGGGCCTCGCAGGAATAATCTCCCTCAAACAAAGGACAAATAAGTTTCGTCCAATATTCTGGCAGTTTCTGATCCATAATCATTTTCCCTTTAATTGCCTCATTGGCCGCCAGGATTATGGTAATAAGAAAACTCTATGCCTATAAGCTTTCTATCATAGTTCCGAATCCAATCCCCTCCCGTTTAAGTCCCTCAAATATTTCTGTCAAGGTGTCCCCAAGTGACTTTCCGCTCATTCCTGCCTCATCAATTGCATGTACAATGATATCGTGTAGCTCTATCCTCTGAGCCGAGCTTATAAGGTCATTGAATAGTAGTTTTGCAACATGCCGACGAGACGACATTCCAGCACTTAAATCCGAGAACATTATAGATTGTTTCTTAAATAAGCCCTCCTTGGCCGTGCTTATCATACAATTAAATGATTTAGTCTCTACAGTCGCAACCTTGCCGCCAAAAGGGTATTTGGTGTTGGATGTTATCATCTGCGAATTTTTTTTTCGCCCTTTCGCCCTTTCGCCTTTTCGCCCCTAATCTTTTAAATCCACCACCGTCACGCCGGGATTGTCGTCCGCGTGGACTTCCTTGACCAACGTGTGGTGCTTCAGGTGGTCCCACACGGCCCGCTTGAGCCTGCCGGTGCCCACCCCGTGGATGATGTCCACCTTCTCCTGGCCGTGGAGCACCGCCTGGTCGATGAGCCGGTCCACCAGGGGCAGGGCCTCGTCCACCCGGAGTCCCACCAGATTGAGGCTGGGGAGCCAGGCCGGCGCCCGATGGTAGCCCGAGGCCGCGCCGCTCCGGATGGCCTTGCCGGCCTCACCGCCCACCGGGGCCACCTCTTCCGGGCTGACCCGGAGCTTGACGCTTCTCGCCTGGACCTCCAGGCGGCCATCCCGATTATCCATTGCAAGAACCTTGCCCGTCAGGCCCAGGGCGGGTAAGAAAACCTGTTGGCCGGGCCGGAAATTGGGAGCAACCGACGGGGCCGGGACCGCCCGGGGGGCCAGATCATCCAGCAGCTGCGCCTGGCGCCCGGAAAACTCCTGGCGCAGGCGGCCCCAGGGCTCTTCTGCGGTTTTCAAGCGTTGCAGAATCTTCTTGAATTCGGCCTCGGCCTCCTTGATACGGGCCTGGGCCGCCTGTTTAACTTCGTTGACCAGCCGGGTGCGTTCGGCTTCCAGCTCGGCTTGTCGCGCCTGCAGTTCCTCGGTGTGCCGTACCAGTTCCGCATCCCGCCGGGCCAGTTCATGTTCCTGGTGGGCCAGGTGCTGTTGGGCCGCCTCCACCTGGGCCAGGAGCCGGTAGGCCCGGAGCTCGTCCTGATTGAGATAGCCCTCGGCCATTGCCAGAATCTCTGGGCTCAAACCCATCTCCCGGGCGAGCTTCAAGGCGTTGGACGCCCCCACCACCCCGTAGGCCAGGCGAAAGGTGGGCCGCCGGGTTTCTTCGTTGAACATCACCGCCACGTTTTCAAAGCCATCGGTCTTCTGGGCGAAACTCTTGAGAAGTGGCAGATGGGTGGTGGCCGCGCCGTAGGCCCCCCGCTGATAGAAGGCCTGGAGCAGGGCCAGGGCCAGGGCGCCGCCCTCGGTGGGGTCGGTGGCCGTGCCCAACTCGTCCAGCAGGATGAGGGCTTGCTCCGGCAGGTCCGTGAGCATCGTCAGGGCCCGCTTCAGGTGGGCCGAAAAGGTGCTCAGATTTTGGGCCAGGTCCTGGGGGTCGCCGATGTCCGCGAAGACCGCGGCAAAGGGGCAGAACTCGCTGCCTTCGGCCACGGGAATGGGGATGCCGCTCTGCACCATCAGGGCAAGCAGGCCCAGGGTCTTCAGGGCCACAGTCTTGCCGCCGGCGTTGGCCCCGGAGATCACCAGAAAATGACGCTCCGGGGTCAGTTGCAGGTCAATGGGGACCACGGCCGGGGCTTCGGGATGGCCCCGCTGATGGTGGACCAGGAGGGGATGGCGGGCCTGGCGGAAATCGACGCCTGCCTTGGTCCGCCAGATGGGTTCCCGGGCGCCGAACTCCTCGGCGAAGCGTACCTTCGCCTGCACCGCGTCCAACTCCCCCAGGGCCGCCAGGGTCAGGTGCAGATCGTCCAGATGCGCCCGCACCATATCGGTGAGCCGGCGCAGCACTGCCTCTTCTTCCCGCTTTTCCCGGTTGTGCAGGAATTTCAAGGCGTTGTTGTGCTCCACGATGGCCAGGGGCTCGAGGTAGAAGGTGACCCGGGTCTGGGACTGGTCGTGGATGATGCCGGGGATGACGCCCTTATGGTCGGCCTTGATGGGAATGACGTAACGGCCGTGGCGCTGGGAAATGATGGGATTTTGGAGGACGTCCTGGTATTCCGGGGTGAAAAAGGTCTGTTTGATCTGGCGGTTGACCCGCTCCCGGGTCTCGGCCAGCTCCCGGCGTACCTGGGCCAGGGTGGGGCTCGCCTGGTCCAAAATAAAGTTATGAGGACTGATGCACTGTTGAATGGCGTCGACCAGCGGCGCCAGATCCCGCAGCCGGTCCGCCAGGGCCGATAGGCTCGGGGTCAGGTCCCCCCCCAGCTTCAGGTAGTGTTTGAGCTGCCGGGACAGGCGCAGCACCTGCAGGATGTCGCTAAAGGCCTCAGGGGGGAGTAAGCTGCCCCGGACCGTGGCTTTGTGCAGCCAGGTGGTCAGGAGGGGAAAATCGGTGAGCGGCAGCGGGCCTTCACGGTATTGCAGTTCTCGTAATTCCTGGATCTGCCGGAATGGCGCCTGGATCTGGAGCAGATCGGCAAGGGGTGTCAGGGCGCTCAACCGGCTCCGCCCCAGGTCGGAGACCGCGTAGGTTTGGACTACCCGGAGAAGTTCGGGAAACTCCAGGGCGGCTAGCGTTGGCTCTGGCATGGCACTCCAGGTTTAGGGGTGAAGGTGAAAAAAACTAAGAACCCAGACGCTGCCGTGCAATCTCTTGGATCACCTTGCCGTCGGCCCGGCCGGCGAGACGGGCCATGGCGCCTTTCATGACTCTTCCCAGGTCTTTCGGGCCGGCGGCGCCCACCTCCGCAATGACCCGGATAACTTCGGCTTCCAATTCCTCGTGGCTCAGTTGTGGCGGCAAAAAAGAGAGGAGGACGCTAAGTTCCTCCTCTTCTTTTTTGGCCAGTTCGGGGCGGCCGGCTTTGGTGTACTCGGCCATGGCCTCCCGACGCTGTTTTACCTGAGTGGCGATGGTGGCCACGAGTTCTGCTTCGGTGAGCGGGCGTTTCAGGTCCACCTCGCGGTAACGGATGGCGCTCTTCAACATCCGCAAGGTGGATGCAGTCACCGGTTGTTGGGTCTTGATGGCCTCTTTGAAGACCTGATCCAGCCGCTCATAAAGGGAGGTCATGAGCCCTCAATTTTGCGCAGCTTCTTCAAAGCCCGCTTTTTGGCCGCCAAAATTTTCTTTTTACGCTTGATGCTGGGCTTTTCGTAATGTTCCCGTTTGCGAATTTCAGAGAGAATCCCGGCCTTTTCGCACTGCTTTTTAAAGCGCTTTAAGGCGACCTCGAAAGGTTCGTTGGGTTTTACCCTGACGCCGGGCATCCATTTCGCCTCCTCCCGTTGTCAGATGGCACCTATCGTCCCCGCCTCCCTGTATTGGTTAACCATGTTCTTTGGAAGATCGGTTAGGCCGATACGGTGATCATTCTACAAACGTTTATTGTTTATCATCTATTTCAAATCTGTCAAGGGGTTTTGTGAGGGAACGTCAGGTCCAAGGGCCCGAATCGCGGCCGGCCGCACATTTTTATCCCGCAAGAGCTGCAACTTAGCGTATCATAGGGGCACGACTCTATAAAGCCCGGGGAGAGGTATGCGGCGCCTGAAACGTTACTGGTGGGTCTGGATAGGCATCTGGTTGCTGGCGGCCGGCTGCGTCACGGTGAAGGTAAGCCTGTTCGAAGAGCCGGCCCCGCTCAAAGAGAAAACCATCTCGGGGTACCGCCGGGATAAGATCCTGCTGTTGAACGTCTCCGGGGTCATCCTGGAAGGTCCGCACCGTCTCCTGGGGCTGACCAAGGGGGCGACCTCCCCCGGCCGCATCAGGGAAGAACTGGACAAGGCGGCCAAAGATGATCACATCAAGGCGGTGGTCGTAAAGATCAATTCTCCGGGAGGCACCGTGAGCGCCGCGGATGTCATTTGCCACGAACTCAAGGCCTTCAAGGCGAAGCGAGGGGTGCCGGTGGTGGTGTGTCTCCAGGGCCTGGCCGCGTCCGGAGGCTACTACGTGGCCCAGGCGGGGGATACCATCATTGCCTACCCCACCTGCATCACCGGTTCCATCGGGGTCATTGCCATGAAGTTCAACTTCCGGGGGCTAATGGATAAGGTGGGGTTGGACGAGGACGTGGTCAAAAGCGGCAAGTGGAAGGATTTCTGGTCCCCCTTCCGGCCCGCCACGCCCCAGGAGAAGGAGATGATGCAGCACATCATCGATGACTTCTACCGGGAGTTTGTCAACGTGGTGGCCCAGGGACGCGGCCTGAGTCTGAAGCAGACCCTGGCAGTGGCCGACGGCCGCATCTTTACCGCTTCCCAGGCCCGGGATCTGGGGCTGGTGGACCAACTGGGTTACCTGGACGACGCCATTGATCTGGCCAGAGCCAAAGCGGGCCTGGATTCCGGGGCCAAGGTCATAACCTATTACCGCCCCGGCACCTATAAGGCGACGATTTACTCTCTGCTGCCCGATCTGGACATGCTGGGACCGCAATTCCTCTACCTGTGGTGGGGGGGAGGGACCTGAGGTTCCGGTTGGGTTGGCCGGATGTTTTTTTTCAAGGTTCACAGCTAGCATCCGATAAGGAAAACAGGGGTACATGTCGGCTGACTCGGCAGGGGAGATACATACCGATCGGTAATTTTTCAGAGCCGGGCTGCTCTTTACTTTGGCGAAAACAAGATTATATTGATATATAATTTTATCCCTCGTTGTTTGAGCCGGGTGGGAGATTGGGGAGCCATCTGGTGGAAGCTTCTCACTATCCTCCGCCCGCCGCTGCCGGACCGCAGAGGATACGAGCGAACTAGCCGTTGAGTTGCCGGTAAATCGAGATGACCAAACCTCAAAACCAGGGTGACGGCACCGGGTTACCGCCGGGTAACCGCAATGATGGCAACGGCGCCGGGGATCCCGCGCCCTTACTGTCCGGCCCTTCCCGGGAGGCCGACGCCGTCGGGAATAACCCCTTGATCGAGCAGGTCCGCCACATTATCGAAGCCACCCCGGAGATCAGACCGGAGAAGGTCGCGCCGCTGCAAGAGGCCGTGGAGCAGGGCGCCTACGAGATCGACACCCGCAAGCTGGCCAACGCCCTCATCACCAAGCTGATCCTCGAACCCTGATATTCTATCGGTTCCATCCCTGCCTCGGTCTGACCCCGCCGCCGCCCCCCGCCGGCTGATGACGTTCCTGAGTAGCGGGTGCGAGGCGGATATGGCGTCACTCCCGCCCGAAACTCGCCTGCCAGCCGGGAAAACTCTGGCCTTTGACCAGCATTATGAGTCCCGCCTCAGCCCCTGCACGCGGCGGAGCAGCAAAGCCGCGGCCTCTTCCACATCATGCAGGGTGGTGGGGACGCCCAGGCTGAAGCGCACCGCCCCCCGGGCCACCGCGGCCGGCACCCCCATGGCCGCCAGCACCGGGGAGATAGCCTCCTGGCCGGCGTGACAGGCCGACCCCAGGGAGGCGGCCAGCTCCGGCAGACCCGCCATCAGCTCGCCTCCCGACAGCCCCGGAAAGGAGACGTTCAGGGTATTGGGGAGACGTTCCAGCTCCGGGCCGTTCAGGATGAGGCCCGGCACCCCGGCCTCGAGCAGCCCATGGAACCGGTCCCGCCGGCCCTGCAATTGGGCGGTCACCCCGGGCAGACGCTCCCGGGCCAGACGGCAGGCCTCCCCCAGGGCCACCAGGTGCGGCACGTTTTCGGTGCCGGCCCGGCGGCCCCCTTCCTGGGAGGCGCCGTGGAGCAAGGGGGTAAACGCCGCGCCGGGCCGCACGTACAGGGCGCCGACGCCTTTGGGGGCATAACACTTGTGCCCCGCCACCGTCAGGAAATCTACCTGCAATTCATCCACGTCCACGGAAATCTTGCCCACGCTCTGGGCCGCATCGGTGTGGAATGGCACCCCCGCCTTCCGGGCCAGGGCGCCGATCTCCCGGATGGGTTGGAGGGTGCCGGTCTCGTTGTTGGCGTGCATGACGCTGATGAGGATGGTGTCCGGGGTCAGGGCCCGGCGGACGTCGGCGGGGTCCAGCCGCCCGTCCCCGTCCACCGGCAGCACCGTGACGTCAAACCCCTGGGACTGCAAATAGCGGCACGGGGCCAGCACCGCCGGGTGCTCGGTGGCCGCGGTGATGATATGGCCGCGGCCGTGATGCGCCGCCACGCCTTTGAGCACGGTATTGTTGGCTTCGGTGGCGCCACTGGTAAAAACGAGGTCTTCGGGACCGCACCCCAGCAACGTGGCCACCTCCCCCCGGGCCTGGCGCACCGCGTCCCGGGCCCTGAGCCCCAGGGCATAATCGCAGCTGGGATTACCGAATTCTCCCGTCAGAAACGGCTCCATGGCCCGGAAGACCTCCGGGGCCACAGGGGTGGTGGCATTGTAATCCAGATAAATCATGGCCGCTCCTCCACGACTAACGTTGTCCTGATCCGGCCTGTCCAAACCTGATTGACACTTGAATCCAACTTCTGATATTGTACCCTAAATCACTGTCCGTTCCCATGAGCCGGTCCCTGTCCCCCACTTTTTACCACCTGGGCCGCTGGCTGACGCGCCAGACCCTGGGGCGCATCTTCACCCTGCAGGTTGAGGGTTTGGAATACCTGCCGGCCCGGGGCCCGGCCATCATCTGTCCCAAACACCAGCGCTGGGAGGACATCCCGGTCATCGGCATGGCCCTGCCCCCGCCGCTCCACTATATCGCCAAAGTGGAATTGTTCCAGCAGCCCGGCGTGCGGGAGGTGCTGGGGGCCTGGGGCGGCGTGCCCGTGGACCGGAACAACCCCCGGGCCACCCTGTCGTCCTTCAAACGCCTGCTGCCGCTCTTGCTTGCGGGGGCGTTTATCGTAGTTTTTCCCGAAGGCACCTATTTCGTGGGGCAGGTCGGGCCCGGTAAACACCGCCTGATTCAGTTGCTCCTCAAACTTCAGCAGCAAGACGGTCTGGGGTTTTTGCCCTTCGTCCCCGCGGGGGTCGCCTATGAGCCCCGGGGCTGGGGCTACACCGTGCACGTCAGGCTGGGCCCGCCGCTCTTGGCCCCCAGCCCCCGCCAGGCCCCGGCCCTGACGAACGCCCTCATGGACCGCATCGCCCGGCTATCCGGCTTCTGATCCCCCGTCGCTTCCCCAATATTTTTCACCAAAAAGGCGTCAGAAGGGTGACTTCCCTCAAAAATGCCTTATTTTTTTTCCAGGAGTTGAAATTCATGGCCGAAATCCATTGCTCGGAGCATAAAATGCCCTTGCCTAACCGTAGGGGCGGTGCGCTCACCGCCCCTAAAATTCGATGCTTCCATGAATTGGAGGTAAGATCGTGAAAAAAGGCTGGCAATTCCTGTCGTGGAAATGGTGGGTGGTCCATTTTCTGGGCTTTACCCTGGTCTATACCGCCGGGCGCCTGACCGCCGCCTGGCTGAAAGGGTAAGCCATGAACCGCTGGCTGCCTTATATCCTGTTTCCGCGGCCGGGCTGGTTTATCCTGCATGCCGTGGCCATCGCCCTGCTCTTCTGCCTGGGCTTTATCGTGAAGTTTTAGGTGAACCCCATGACCCCCCAACGCCGACAACTCTGGGTAGCCCTGGTGGCCCTGGCCGTGGGCGCTTCCATGTTGCATTTCCGGATTCATCCGCCTAACGACCTTACGTTTCTGTGGCCCAACCTTTTTTCCGTGATCGACCTGGTCCTGGTGAGCGCCTTGTTCCTGTTCCGCCGCACCGCGCTCTTAGGCCTGCTGCTCAACAGCTTCCTGGCCTACCTGGGGATCATCATGATGGCGGATTTCTCCCTGAGCGCCACCCTGGCGGGCCAGATGAAGGTCATGCCTGCCCAGAACTTCTTCGGCTGGCTCCTGTTAACCACCTTCCCGGATATCATGGTCCTCACGGCCGACTTCTTCATCGGCCTGGCCCTCTACCGGGCCATTTTGGCAGAGAAATGAGAGATTTTTGGGGGAAGGGGCTAGGGGCTTTTTCGTAAGTGGCCCCTACCCCCTTCCCCCAAACCCCCATCCCCAACCCCTTACAGGGGGCTGGGAGGGGAGTTGGAGGGGAGGCGGGGAACCCTTACGAAAAACGTCCCCCGGCCCTCCCCTCAAGTTTTTCAGAGCCTGCCTGCCGCCAGTAAGGCGTTTTTCAGGGCCAGGGCTTTTTCCGCCACGTTCATGGGGGTGGTTCCCAGGATACGGATCATGGGTTCTTTGCCCCAGTCGCCCCGGTCGTAGATCAGGTCGGGCGGAGGGGTGCCGGGTTTCAGCACCGAGGCCACGCCCCAGGCCAGGGTGGCGCCTTCCCGGGCCTTGACCGCCGGGGGTTCGGCGCGGCGGTCAAAGGTGGCCACCCTCAAGTGCAGCAGGGGGGCCAGGTCTTCCAGGCCCTCAAAGAATTTGACGTTCATGGCGCTCCGCAGGTCCGGATGGGTGGTCATGGCGGTGAGGATAATGGCGGCGATATGGCGGGAGGCGCCGAAGGCCGGCGCGGCGGGAATCATCAGGCCTTGCGGACCTTTTAAGATGCGTCCGGGGAAGGCGGCCACGTCCTGGGGCCCCTCGGGGTAGGGGGTGGCGTAGCCCAGGTTGGTCATGACCTCCGGGATGAGCGGCCCCAAATCTTCTTTCACCAGGCGGGCGGCCGCGGCTTGCAAAGCGGTCAGGACTGCCGGGCGGGCCAGGTCCCGGGCGAAGGGGGCGTACGGGTTCACCGGGCCGGGGCCCGCGCCCAGGGGCAGGCCGTAGGTGAGGGCCTGGGCCGTGAGGCTCCGGGCCCGGCGCACCGCTTCGGGCAGGGCCAGGCCCTGGGCCAGGCCGGCGGCGCAGGCCGACGCCAACAGACAGCCGGAGCCGTGGTGATTCGGCGCTGCCAGGCGTTGGCCGGGCAGGTGGTAGGCGCTGATGCCGTCGGTGAGCACGTCCACCGGCTCCCCCGGCAGGTGGCCGCCTTTGGCCAGGACCCAACGCGGGCCCATTTTCTGAAGACGGCGGGCCGCCTCTTCCAGGTCGGCGGGGCTTTCGACCGTCAGCCCCGTGAGACGGGCGGCCTCGGGGACGTTGGGCGTGAGGAGATAAGTCAGGGGGAAGAGTTTTTCTTTCAGGGCGGTGATGCCGGCCTCCTCCAGCAGCGGAAAGCCGCCACCCGCGGCCAGCACCGGGTCCAGCACGACGGGAACGTCAAGGGTGGTGAGCCGTGCGGCCACGGTGGCCACAATCTCCGGGGTGGCCAGCATCCCCATCTTGACCGCGGCTACGGGAAAATCACTGAGCACCGCGTCCAGTTGCGCGGCCACCACCTCCGGGGCCACCGGGTGGAGCGCCTGGACCCCACGGCTGTTCTGCACGGTCAGGGCCGTGACCACCGTGAGGCCGTAAGCGCCCAGCAGGGTGATCGCCTTCAGGTCCTGTTGCAGGCCCGCGCCGGCGCCGGGGTCGGAGCCGGCAATGATCAGTACGGTTTTCATGGGTTATGCCATTTTCCTTTTCATATACTACAGTTACTATTGTAACATTGCATAATCAATATGACATAAGATCAGGCTGCAAAGCAGGAATTGGGAAGCTGAAATCCCCCTTTCTTAAAGGGGGATTTAGGGGGATTATCAAGAGGTTATTCATAATCCCCCCTACCCCCCTTTAGAAAAGGGGGGTAAAAACCATGCCTTGCCAATCTCAGCTTATTTATGAAACGAACCGCCCAACGCATTTATCTGACCGTCATATTTCTATTTTTTAAACCGAAAACCGAAAACCGAAAACGGTATTACAACCTCCGGCCATGGCTCAGGCAACGCCTGGCCTCGGCCACCAGTTCCCGGCGGTATTCCCAGGCGAGGTAGCGATTCCGGGCGATCCTCAGCTCCGCCAGGGCCATGTAAAAAGGGTTGAGACCATAGAGACGGCGGGTCAGGGCGGGGTCCAGGTCCGTGGCCGCCAGGTAGGCCCGGAAAAAATGCCCGATGGCCCCTTCAGCCCCGTCCGGATTGCCGGTGCGCCAGCCCCAGCCGTGCTTCAGCTCCCCGGCCACCCAGGACAGGTCCCACAGGCGGTCGCCGACTCTCAGCCGCTCCAGATCCAGGGCCACGGCCCGGCCATTGGGAAAGAGAAAATTGGTGGGGGTGGCGTCGCCGTGCATGAGCACCTGCCTATCGGCAAACTCTCCGAACCGTCTTTCCCAGGCGGCGCGCTCCTCCGCCAGGGCCCGGCGGTCCTCGACGGATAACAGGCCCGCCGTCTGCAACCGCAGAATGAGTTTGTCCATGTAGGCCAGGGCGGGGACCGGCGACACCGGGTTTATGGGGACAGGCCGGGAGTGAAACAAGGCCAGCAAGCGGGCCAGGTTTTCCAGGCCACGCCCTAGGGGTTCCCAGTCATGATGCACTGCGGCCGCCAGCAGAAGATGATCCAGGTCCGGCCCGGGCACCGCTTCCAGGAGCAGCCCCAGGGCCAGGCCCGGCAGGCGGCCCAGGAGCCGGGGTACCAGACCCCGGCCATTGGCCAGGCCCAGGGCCGGGAGTTGCAGGTAGTGGTGGTATTCCCGGGCCAGGCTCAAGTCTGCCGCGGCCCGGGGCGGATAGGCGGCAAAGAACTTGCCCACCACCGCGTATTCGCCTGCCGGAAAGGTGAAGCGCCAGACCCGGCGGGAGGAGGGCATCGGTTCGACCAACACCTCGCCGGCCGGCAGCCGGGATCGGGCCTCGGCCCCCACCAGATTATGCAGGGCCTGGGCCAGAGGGTCAGCCGGGGAGAGACGGTGCATTGACATTCTCGTGCCCTCGCCGGCCCGCTTCGAGGGCGCAGCCCAGGGCACCGTTGAATTGGGGGGAGGAAGGCACCACCACCTGAAAATCGCTCAGGTCTCCCAGGAGCCGGACCACCGCCCGGTTCCGGGCCACCCCGCCCACAAAGACCAGGGTGGAACAGCGGTAGCGGCGCACCATGGCCAGGGCCCGGCGGGCCACCGAGGCGTTGACCCCCGCGGCGATGCGGGCGGGCGCCACCCCTTCCAGGAGATGGCCCACCAGTTCGGTCTCCCCGAAGATGGCGCACGTCTGGGAAATGTCCACCGGGTCCTGCCAATACCCGGCAAATTCCGCCAGGGGCATCTGTAAAAATCGGGCCATGTTCTCCAGGTAACGGCCGGTGCCGGCGGCGCAGCGGTCATTGGTGAGAAAATCGAACACCCGGCCCTCCCGGATATAGAGCACCTTGGTGTCCTGACCCCCCATCTCCAACAGGATGAAATGGTCCAGACCCGTCTGAAACCGAGCCCCCAGAAAATGGGCCCGGATCTCGGTGATGGTGGGAAAATGCGCCTTCAAGAGATTTTTCCCATACCCCGTGGCCACCAATGCCCCGGGCGGAGCCAACCCCCACCGCTCCCAATCAATTTCCAGCCGCTCATGGCCCCGCACCAAATAATCCCGGTAAAACGTAATGCTGTCCAGCCGCCGCCGCCCAAACCCACCCCGCCCCCGGGGATACACCAACTTCACATACCGGCTGCCAAAGTCCAGCCCATAGGCTGGACCTTGTGGTCCTTGGGGGGAGGGCCAAGGACCTGAGGTCCCTGCCCTCCCCCCAAACCCCCCTCCCAACCCG
>JBAVUP010000001.1:0-1994 GCA_049696835.1 Desulfobaccales bacterium | reverse complement strand
GCGGGAGCCGGCGCGGGGGCCGCCACCGGGGCCGGGGCCGCGGCCACAGGCGCCAGGCCCGTGATCACCGGGGCGCCGGAGGTGCACTCCACCTCCACCTGGTAGTACTGCCCCGCCACGAAGACGTTGAAGCTCCTCAGCCCCGGGCCCTTCTCCGGCAGGGGTTTTTCCAGGGTGTCCAGATACTCCTTCACCTTCCCGAAGAGCTTCTTCTGCTTGATGGTGGTATAGACCTCATCTTCGAGGGCGACCTGCTCGAGGGTCTTGCCCTTGACCTCTTCGGGCACCGGCTCGAGGTTATACTTCCACTTCAGGAAGCGCATGCCGGTGGTGGGGTACAGGGCATAGGTCAGGATGTCGCCGTCGTTCTTGGCGATGCCCTGGGTGTCCGCCACCGCCTTGTCCCACTCGGGCTCGAGGATGTCCCCCGGCCGGACCGTAATGGGCGTCTCGCCCCGCTCGTAGCCCTTGAGGACCAGCTTCTGCACCCCCGGGTCCAGGGGGGCCGGGGTCTTGCCGTAGAGGCCGTAGGCCAGGCCCTGCGTCTCGGCCGTCACGCGCTGATACCGCCCGAAGAGCACGTTCATCACTGCCTGGATGCCCACGATCTGGCTGGTGGGGGTCACCAGCGGCGGGGACCCCAGCTCGGCCCGGGTCTGGGGGAGGTCCGACATCACTTCGTGGATGCGGTCCAAGGCGTCCAATTCCCTGAGCTGGTTCACCAGGTTGGAGTACATGCCCCCGGGAATCTGGTGCAACAGCACCCCGGTGTCGATCTGGGCCATCTTGGAGGTATCCAACAGGTCCCGGTACTTCACCGCGATCTTTTCCAGGTCGTAGCCGATCTCGATCAGCTTGGCCAGGTCCATGCCGGACTCCCGGTCGGTGGCCTCCACCGCCACCAGGATCGGCTCGATGGCCGGCTGGGAGGTGCGCAGGGCAAAGGGCGACAGACAGGTGTCCACCACGTCCACCCCGGCCTCGATGGCCTTCAGATAGCTCATGGAGCCCTGGCCGGACGTGTAGTGGGTGTGGAACTGCACCGGGATCTGGAGGGTCTCCTTCACCGCCTTGATGATGGCGTAGGCGTCGTTGGGGGAGCACATGCCCGCCATGTCCTTGAGGCAGAAGGAATCGGCTCCCATCGCTTCGCACTGGCGCGCGAAGTCGACGTAATAGTCCAGGTTATAGATGGGGCCGCCCATACGCCGCTGGGTCAGGGAATAGCATATCGACGCCTGGAAGTGGGCCATGAGGCCTTCCTTTTTGGCGTCCATCAGGGCCTTGACCGCCACCTCCCAGTTGCGCATGTCGTTGAGCGCATCGAAGACCCGGAAGATGTCCACCCCGGCTTCGGCGGCATAGCGTACGAAGCGGTAGGTAACGTCGTCGGCGTAGTTGCGGTAGCCCACCAGGTTCTGGCCCCGCAAGAGCATCATGGTGGGGGTCTTTTTCAGGATGCCCTTGATGGTGCGGATGCGCTCCCAGGGGTCGTCCCCCAGGAACCGGTGGGTGGTGTCGAAGGTGGCGCCCCCCCAGACCTCCAGGGCAAAGTAGCCCATCTGGTCCATGCGCGCCATGAAGGGAATGATGTCCTCGGACCGCATGCGGGTGGCCAACAGCGACTGGTGCCCGTCCCGAAAGGTGGTGTCCGTAAATTTGATGGGGTGCTTTCCGGCCATTGATGACTCCTTTGTCGTCAGCTTGCAGCTGTCAGCTTTGAAGCAAAGCGAAGAGTTTGTTTTCTGTTTTCTGTAAAAATCTTTAGCCGCTAGGGCCTGGGGGCGGTTTCCCTTTTCTGTCTTCTGTGAAAACCTTTTTTAAATCCCCCTAAATCCCCCTTTTTCAAAGGGGGACTTCAATTCCCCCCCCCTTTGGCAAAGGGGGGTAGGGGGATTTTTTTCTTTATTGCTTATAGGACGTGCCGTGCACGCCGATTGATGGCGGCCACGGGCCTATGAATGGGTAGGGCGGGCGTCCTCGCCCGCCTTCCC